>NZ_JADP01000003.1:0-313913 GCF_000518445.1 Shewanella sp. 38A_GOM-205m
GGCTGAAAGGTATTATTGCCCGAAGTGGCGTAAACAAAGCTGTAGTGGCGCTGGCTAACAAAAATGCCCGAATAGCGTGGGCGCTAATAAACCAAAAAACAGAGTATATCGTTAAGTAACTAACTGATTTTAATAAGTCCAAAGAGTTGATGTGCAGACAGGTAGAACCGACTCTCTGTGAACCTGACAAATAGCTGGGCTGCTAAAAGCCATGGCACTAATGAGGACAGAGAGTACGGATGTTCATCAGGGCTCACGAAGCCGGATATATGTGTGTGGCTACTTTGTCAGAAAGAGACCTGCCGGTGCTTGCATCGGAGAGGTGTCCATATAAGCTATTTAGAGTCTTTAATCAGCTAACGATGGATGTCTTTATTTTTTTAGTTTTTTGATTTCTTCGTATTCATAACTAGTAATTTCATACGGATTACCATATGGATCGCTAAAATAAATAGACCATGACAGAGCATGATCACTTTCTTTGAAATCAACACCATGATTACCAAGCTGCGCTTTCCATTCTTCGTAGTTTGTAGAATCCACAGAAAACGCCACGGTCGTATTTACTAAAGTGTCTGATTCAAAGAGTGCAATGTGAACACCACCATTTTCAATCGTTAATGGCCCACCTTCTAAAAACCAACGTTCAAGTGACTCAACTCGATTGAACCCTAATACTTCTTTGTACCATTGCTCCGCACTCAAACGATCTGGCGCATAAATATGGATGTGATCTATTTTCTCTAGCTTTGGCATAATTTTATCTCCATATACTTATATCTTAGAAAGGCATAACGACGTGTAATGAGGCCGTACCAGCGTAGGGCCAAGTGACGTATGGTACCTTATTACGTAAGTTGTACCGAGCGTACTGGTACCCACCCTATTTCGCCCGTTGGCCTCGAGACTCGATACCACGAATTGAGTTCAAACAGCACTGACAGTTTTTCACCTATGGCAGTATTGAGCTCAACATTGTCATAATCTTGAAGCATGATACCCACGGAGCTGCCATCAACCTTTTCTATATATTGAACTGGAGCCCAACCCTGCTCACCTGCATCATTGGTTATAAAAATCCAATTGGGAAATTCGCCATCTATTTCACCCTGTTCGACTTTATCGCCTTGCTTCAAATAAAACGGATTTGGATATTCTGAGACATGCTGTTCAATAGCAACTACTTCCATATTTTCTCCAAAGTACATAACACCTTTGGCTAGGGAATCCCCAGGTAATTCCGTAACTAGAGATGTTGCAGTGTGGTCAATGCATCGTATTTTTTGCAGGATTAGAGGGAAAATTTCAGATACGGCTCAACGCCGCAGTAGCGAGTCCAAGCAGCAATAATGGCGTCACTGCCGAAGAGAAGACAATGAAGCCGATCATTTTCGCCGCGCAGTTTACTTGAGTAAATGAGCAGCGAAAATGATTGGATGAAGCCCTAACTAATGTACTCCACTAAACCATAATTGCGTAGCTGACGAAGCTAATGCTAGGCAAATCGATGGCGCCAGCGCGCAGTTGACTGATGTCAATGAGCACTGGCGCCAAGATTTAACGCCGCAGTAGCGAGTCCAAGCAGCAATTACTCGTACTCAGACATGGGCACACAGGCACAAAACAAATTCCTATCCCCATACACATCATCAATACGATTCACGGTCGGCCAGAACTTGTTGGCCTTGACTGTGGCATTCGGGAATACCGCCAGTTCGCGATCGTATGGACGGCTGTCGAAGGCGGGATCCATGATGTCGGCTAGCGTGTGTGGTGCATTGTGCAGCGGGTTATTGTCCGCAGGCCACTCACCGGCTTCGACCCGGGCGATTTCACCGCGGATGGCCACCATGGCTTCGATAAATCTGTCCAGTTCGGCCTTGGACTCAGACTCGGTCGGCTCGATCATCAGGGTTCCGGCAACCGGGAAGCTCATGGTCGGAGCGTGGAAGCCGTAGTCGTTGAGGCGTTTGGCAACATCCATTTCAGTCACGCCGGAGGCTTCTTTCAGCGGACGCAGATCGATAATGCACTCGTGAGCCACACGGTCGTTACGGCCGCGGTAGAGCACAGGATAGTGCTCTGACAGCTTCTTCATCACATAGTTGGCGTTGAGCATGGCGTTCTGGGTTGATTCACGCAGGCCCTTGGCGCCCAACAGCTTGATGTACATCCAGCTGATTGGCAGTATGCTGGCGCTGCCGTAAGGCGCGGCAGAAACGGCGCCGTTGTTGTCGCTTTCGCGGCCAGGCTTAACCAGAGTATGACCGGCAACGAAAGGAGCCAAATGCGCTTTAACGCCGATAGGACCCATGCCTGGACCACCACCGCCATGAGGGATGGCGAAGGTCTTGTGCAGGTTGAGGTGGGAAACGTCCGCGCCGATAAAGCCGGGAGTGGTCACGCCCACCTGGGCATTCATGTTGGCACCGTCCAGATACACCTGACCACCGTGTTGATGGATCACCTCACAGATCTCCGAGACGGTTTCTTCATACACGCCGTGGGTGGAAGGATAAGTGATCATAATGCAGGATAGGTTATCGGCCACTTCGGCCGCCTTGGCGCGCAGATCTTCCATGTCCACGTTGCCGCGCTTGTCACAGGCCACAACTACTATCTTCATACCCGCCATCTGCGCCGAAGCCGGGTTGGTACCGTGAGCCGACTGAGGGATCAGACAGACATTGCGGTGCCCCTCGCCGCGGGATTCATGGTACTTCTTGATGGCCAACAGACCGGCGTATTCGCCGGATGCACCCGAGTTGGGCTGCAGGCACATGGCGTCATAGCCGGTGATTTCCACCAGATAGTCAGACAGCTCATTGAGCAGCTTTTCATAACCCTTGGCTTGATCCAGCGGGCAGAAAGGATGCAGGTTGGCAAATTCCGGCCAGCTGATAGGCAGCATCTCGGCGGTGGCGTTCAGCTTCATGGTGCATGAACCCAGAGAGATCATCGAGTGGTTCAGCGCCAAGTCTTTGTTTTCAAGACGCTTGATGTAGCGCAGCATCTCGGTTTCGCTGTGGAAGCTGTTGAAGGTTGGATGCGTCAGGATAGCCTCATCACGCAGCAGCGCAGCAGGGATGGACTCACTGCCCTTGGCAAGGATTTCAGCGTCCAGTACCGCCACATCCAGGCCATGACCGGCGCCCAGGATGATATCGAACAGGGCAGCCAGATCATCAGCGGTAGTGGTTTCATCCAGGCTGACACCCAGAGTGCCTTCGGCATCGATACGCAGGTTGCTCTCGGCGGCAACGGCGCGGGCCAGCACGGCGTCTTTGTCGGCCACTTTGAAGGTCAGAGTGTCGAACCAGCTAGCGTTGACCAGCTCAACGCCCTTGGCCTTGAGGCCGGCGGCGAGAATGTCAGTCAGGCGGTGGATACGCTCGGCTATGGTCTTCAGCCCTTGTGGGCCATGGTATACGGCGTAGAAAGAGGCCATGTTGGCCAGCAGGATCTGCGCGGTACAGATATTGGAGTTGGCCTTTTCGCGGCGGATATGCTGCTCACGGGTTTGCATCGCCATCCGCAGCGCTGTGTTGCCGCGGCTGTCTTTGGAAACGCCTATGATACGGCCAGGCATGGAACGCTTGTGCTCATCTCGGGTCACAAAGAAGGCGGCGTGCGGGCCACCATACCCCATAGGTACACCGAAGCGCTGCGCGCTGCCAAAGACCACGTCGGCGCCCAGGCTACCGGGAGACTTGAGCAATACCAGCGACATGATATCGGCGGCAACAGCCACAATCGCCTTCTGCTCACGCAGCTTGGCGAAGAGTTCACGCTGATCGTTCAGCTCGCCTGTCTTGCCGCTGTACTGGAACAGGGCACCAAAGAGTTCATGATTGAGCGCTTCCTCGGCGGGGCCTACGACGACTTCAAAACCAAAGCATTCGGCGCGGGTCTTGACCACATCCAGCGTCTGCGGGAACACGTCATCGGCAACGAAAAAGATATTGGCTTTCTTGGCCTTGGATACCCGTTTGGCCAGCGCCATGGCTTCGGCGGCGGCTGTGGCTTCGTCCAGCAGCGAGGCGGAGGCCAGATCCAGGCCAGAGAGGTCCATGGACATCTGCTGGAAGTTCAGTACCGCTTCCAGGCGACCCTGGGCGATTTCCGGCTGGTAAGGGGTATAAGCCGTGTACCAACCCGGGTTTTCCAGCACATTGCGCAAAATAACGTTAGGCACTTCAGTGCCGTAGTAGCCCATGCCTATGTAGCTCTTGAATACCTTGTTCTGCTTGGCCAGGCCCTTGATATAGGCCAGACCTTCGGCTTCGCCACAGGCTTCGCCCACGGCCAGATCCCGGTTCAGACGAATCGACTCCGGTACTATCTGCGCCGTCAGATCTTCCAGTGACTCGGCGCCTACATAGTTCAGCATCTCTTGCTGCTGCAGGGCGTCGGAGCCGATATGACGACGGATAAAGAGTTCGTGCTGCTCTAACTGAGTGAGGGTTTGCTTGGTCATGATTAACCTTGTTCCATGTTCGCCGGTATCCAGCCGTAGGGAGGCGGTGTACCAGTCTCTTTATTTAGTGGTAAAACAAACGAAGCCCCGGAGGGCTTCGTTTTTCAGCAACGCTTATTCTTCGTCGATGACAGCCTGATATCCTTCGGCATCCAGCAGGTTGTCCAGCTCAGACAGGTCAGAAGGCATGATACGGAAGAACCAGCCATCACCGAATGCATCGCTGTTGACCAGCTCAGGGCTGTCTTCCAGCGCTTCGTTGATGGCAATCACTTCACCGGACAGAGGGGCATAGATATCTGAAGCGGCCTTAACAGACTCGGCCACAGCGCAATCCTCAGAGGCGCTGACAGTGTCGCCTACTTCCGGCAATTCAACGAAAACCATATCACCCAGCAGCTCCTGCGCATGTTCAGTGATACCGACTGTGTAGCTACCGTCTTCTTCCTTGCGGATCCATTCGTGAGAAGAAGCGTACTTCAGTTCGCTTGGAATATTGCTCATTATTCTTGTTCCTTTCCCGTGTTTTAGAATGCTTGTTTACCGTTACGCACAAAGCCTGGCGCCACTACTTTAACAGCGACGCGCTTCTTGCGCATTTCGACTTCGGCCGTATCCCCAATGGAGTTCGGTACCCGGGCCATCGCAATAGAATAGCCCAATGTCGGTGAGAATGTACCGCTGGTGATCACGCCTTCCTGCTCTTGGCCGTTGGCGTCGGTAAAGAATACCGGCATGCCATGGCGCAGCACGCCTTTTTGCTCCATCACCAGGCCGATAAACTTGTCGGCTCCGGCCTCTTTGATGGCGCTCAGGGCTTCACGACCGATAAAGTCACGATCGCTCGGTTCCCAGGCAATGGTCCAGCCCATGTTGGCGGCCAATGGGTTAACGGTTTCATCCATGTCCTGACCATAGAGGTTCATCCCGGCTTCCAGGCGCAGCGTATCGCGGGCACCCAGACCACATGGCTTAACACCGGCCTCGAGCAGCGCTTGCCACAGGGCTTCGGCGTCTTCGGCAGGCACTATGATTTCATAACCGGCTTCACCTGTGTAACCTGTGGTGGCCACAAACAGGCTGCCTGCCTGCACACCGAAGAAAGGCTTCATGCCTTCAACGGCCGCGTTTTGCTCGGCTGTGAACACAGTGGCGGTTTTGGCCTTGGCATTGGGGCCCTGCACGGCAATCATCGCCAGCTCAGGGCGCTCGGTCACCGTGACATCATAGGGCTTGGACTGCTCGGCAATCCAGGCGAGATCTTTTTCGCGGGTGGCTGAGTTGACGACAACCCGGTAATGGGTGTCATCGAGATAATAAGTGATCAGATCGTCAATCACCCCGGCTTCATGGTTCAGCATGCCGCTGTACAGCGCCTTGCCGGAGACCTTGAGTTTGGCGATATCGTTGGCCAGCAGTTTACGCAGGAAGGCTTTGGCGTCGCTGCCGGTGACATCAACAACCGTCATATGGGAGACGTCGAACATACCGGCGTCCTGACGCACTGCGTGATGTTCTTCTATCTGCGAACCATAGTTGAGTGGCATATCCCAACCATGAAAATCAACCATCTTGGCATTGGCTTCCAAGTGCTTGTTAAAGAGTACAGTTTTATTAGCCATTGTTATCCCTTCTAGTCGGGGCTTTACAGTGTCACCCAGGGGCAACACTGAGTTAAAATGCAGCGAAATTATACCCTGCGTCACAAATTTGTATACAAGTGATTTTTCTAATCCGAACCATTATGGATTAATTTTTCTCATGGTTTGCCTGTAATTTTTTTACAGTAAATCACAGTGTGTGTATAAAAAACGCCCAAAAGCGACTGTTTTTGGGCGTTTTCCTTCACATACGGCTAACCGGGGATGAAGATTATTCAGGACGACACAAACGCGGCAGCTTGAATTTGTGTCCCATGGCCTGTTGCATGAACACAGTTTTCAGCCCAGCGACATTGTCCACCAGGTTGAGACCGAGATCGCGAATCGCCTTCTTCAGAGGATTACTGCCGGCAAACAGCCGCTTGAACCCCTCCATGGCAGCTATCATCTCCATCGCCTCGGCTTTGCGCCAGCGCTCAAGGGCGCGCAGCTCGCCATAGGCGCCGATATCCTTGCCTTCGCCGTGCAATGCCGCCACGGTTTCCACTATGGCGCCGGCATCGAGGAAACCCAGGTTAACCCCCTGCCCCGCCAACGGATGTATGGTGTGTGCCGCATCGCCGGCCAACAACAAACGATGGCGGGCGAAATGGCGCGCATAACGCATCCGCAGCGGAAAACTCTGGCGTTCACTCTCCAACTGACACAGGCCCAGGCGGCCATCGAAGGCGGCGGTCAGCGCCCGGGAAAAGGCCTCATCATCCAAAGCCTGCAAGGCCTCGGCCTTTTGCGGCGGCACCGACCAGACGATGGAGCAGAGGTCACTCTCATAAAGCGGCAGAAACGCCAGTGGGCCGTCGGCACTGAACACCTGGCGGGCGCAGTCACCATGGGGCAACTGAGTGCGAATGCTGGCGACTATGGCGTGATGACCGTAATCCCAGAAGGTCAGCGGGATCTGGCACTGCTGGCGAACCCAGGAGTTGGCGCCATCGGCAGCCACCACCAGGGCGGCACTGAGGTTATCGCCGTTATCCAGCGTCAGCCAGGCTTCACGCTCACCAAAGGCGATACGCTCAAGCCGGGTGTGTTCCAGCAGTGTCAGCTGTTCCAGCTCTGCGGCTCGCTGGGCCAGGGCGTAGTGAATGGCATCGTTTTCGATTATGGTGCCAAGGGAAGTCTCGCACTGGCTTTGGGCATCAAACTGGATGCGCCCCATGCCGTCTTTTTCCCAGACATCCATCTTGCTGTATGGCCCGAGACGGGACTTGTCCAGATAGGCCCAGGCACCCAAGTGTTCGAGCAGCGCCTGGCTGGCCTTGTTGATGGCACTGACCCGCAGGCGCGGCGCACCCTCGACCGGCGCGGCACCGGCGGCATCTATCACCACCACCTTGAGCCCGGCCTGCTCCAGACCGCAGGCCGTTGCCAGTCCCACCATACCGCCGCCCACCACGGCTACATCATAGCTTTGGAAATTCATCGTCACTGACTCCTGGAAAACAAACAAGCAGCCGATTGCCTGTGCCACCCCATGGCTCTGTGGGCCACAGGGGTCTTGAGAGGTGGACACCAGGAGAGGATCCTGAGCCCCAGATTACGTCCGGCCACCAGCGGCCAGTAGTTGTTGGAAAAACCGCGCACCAGAAACTCAATATTGTTGATGGTCTGGCGTCTGTCCTGCTCACGGGCGGCATGATAGGCATGCAGCACCTGGGCTGCGCCTGGGTCGCCACCTGCGGCCAATACCGGCTCCAGCGTTTCCAGTACAGTGACCAGATCCCTGAGCCCCATATTGAACCCCTGCCCCGCTATCGGGTGCAGAGTCTGGGCGGCATTGCCCAAATAAAGCGTGCGGTGATAGATGGGTCTTGGCATGTAAGAGAGACTCAGTGGGTAGCGGTGGCGCTCACCCACAGCCACAAAACGCCCGGCTCGATAGCCGAAGGCCTGCTGCAGCTGCTGCAAAAACTCGGCCTGCGGCAGAGCCTGCATCCGCTCGGCCTCTTCATGGGGCAAGGCCCACACCAGAGAGAGCCTGGCCTGGCCGTCGCTGTCCCCCATAGGCAGCAGTGCCAACGGGCCGTGCTCGGTGAAGCGCTCCCAGGCCATGCCATTATGGGGCTTGTCGGTAGCAACATTGGCGATAACCGCGCTCTGACCAAACTCAAACTGCTGCAACACCTGTTGCTGCTGGGCACGCACCGAGGAGTTAACCCCATCTGCCGCCAGCAATAAGCGGCAGGAAAGCCGCTGACCGTTACTGAGCGTTAAACTATGGCCCGCAGCCGAGGTTTGCAGCTTCTCAAGACGCGCCGGGCAATAAAGCTGGATATCACTGTTGCCGATGGCGCCAAACAGCCGCTGGCCGACCCGCTCGAGTTCCACCACCTGGCCGAGGGAGTCCAGCGCAAACTGCCCGGCGTTGAGCTCTGTCATGCCGAAATGGCCGCGATCCGAGACATGAATATCGGTTATCGCCGTGCCTAGGTCTTCAAGCAAAGGCCAGATGCCGAGGCGCTTGAGCTCAAACACTGAGCCATTGGCTATGGCGATGGAGCGGGCATCGAAACCAGGATGTTGCTTGGCGGGATCGAAGGCCTCGATAACGGCTATTTTCAGCGGACGGGAGAGTTTCCTGGCCAGGTCGGCCAGCCCCAATGCCAAGGTGGCACCTGCCATGGCGCCGCCGACAATGGCGATATCCAGCTCAGTGCATTCCTGACTCACAGCTTGGGCGTCAACTTGCGGGTTCATCTTTCCTCTACTCAGGCACGCTCAATGGGTGCCGTCACAGAAATGACAGGGCGAACGGGCGCCCTGTCAATGCAGCGTATTATTGTCTTGTGTTTCGGCGTCGAGATCCGGCAACTCTGGGCCGAACTCTGAATAGCAGAGAATGGCGGCCATGCGAACAAACTCCAGCAGTTCTAGATATGCACTTTCGGATTCGTCATCGTCGGCAACATCGAACTCTACCTGGGCAATTTCCGCCAGATCTTTGATCACTTCACGAACATCTTCCGATGCCTGATTCAAACCCGGTTGAATTATGGCGATGCCGGTGAGGAAGCTCTGGGTCCAGAGCGAGAGCGCTTCGACCCGCACTGTCAGAGGTTCTTCCTCTTCCGGCAGCAGCAGGGTGAAGCCAAAGTCAGGATCCTGCAGTCGATTGACGGTATCGCCAAAAAGTTCGGTTATCAGTTGTGTCAGTTCGTCGGGCAGGCGCTGGCCGTCGTTCATCAGCTCGAGCAGTGGCTGATACCAGGCCTGCTCCTGCTGTGGCACGCCGCCACAAATCAGGCCCACCAAAGCGCCATGCACTTCAACCGGATGCTGACCTATGTCGGCGTTGTCGAGCGCACTGCGCAGGCTTTCGATACGTAATGAGGGTGGGGTTGCCATAAAGCTGTCCAAGTATTGAATTTACCCCCGTCATGCTAGCAGAGTTAGGGAAGGCGACCAAGACTGGAATCTTACCCAAGCTGCGAGCCAGGTCGTGCATTTGGCAATGTATCCAGGCTTCGCCGGTTATCTACTGCCGGGATTTGTACCAAGCTGGTCAGGGAAACAGCAGCCAACGCAACAAAGCGGCGCTTGTCTTGCACTTTAACGCTGAGCTAGATATATTCCGCCACAGAGCCAAAGAAAAGGATCCCGTGCGGAAGATGAGTAACAGTGCCATAGATATCACCCTGTTGGGGCGCACCTACTCCATCGCCTGTCCCCCGGGTCAGGAACAGGCTCTGCAAGCGGTGGCGCAGAAATTGGAGCTGCAACTGGGCAAGATAAAGTCCCGCACCAACGCCATCAGCCGCGAGGAAATGGCTTTGATGGCCGCACTCAACATAGGCTATGAGCTCTATGAAGAGCAGCGGAAGAATCAAGATTATATGAGCCAAATGGATGACAGAATCCGTTTGCTGCAATCCACTCTTGAGCACGCATTGGTTGAGCGAAGCGCAAGAGAGGATTAAACTGAAATAGCACGAACCCTCACAGGTTCGACCCAGAATTTGCTCCCTGGGGTGTGCGACAGCTGGTAATGTCCCTGTGCCGATATTTTTAATCTCAGGGTGAATGTTTTACTGACATTGTGCATGCTCGGCGCGAACCGAGAAGCCTTAGGATGTAATCATTTACCCGCCTTGAACCTACGGTTCAAGGGCTACACCGGCATCGACATTCTGGGGAGCATCCTCATTTATGACTCACACAGACTCAAGCAGCCAAACCCGTGATGCGCGTTGCAAGACGCTCAGGCGAGCCATTCGCCATGCCCGCAGGGCCATTCCCGAAGCCGAGCAGCATGTTGCCGCCCTCAAGGGTTGTGAGCAGTTTCTAACCTTGCTCGATGAACTGAGCGCCCAAGGCAGAGAAATCAAGACAGTCGCCCTCTACTTTAGCTGTGACGGCGAGCTGGACACGGCTCCCCTTATCGAAGCGCTATGGCAACGGGGAGTAACCACCTGTCTGCCGATCATTCATCCCTTTGCCCCGGGGCGTTTACTGTTTCTGCGCTATCAACTCTCCAGTCAACTGCACGCCAACCGCTTTGGTATCCCCGAGCCCAGGCTGGATATCCGTACTCTGGTGCCTTTGGCTGAGCTGGATCTCATCCTCACGCCATTGGTGGCCTTCGACGCCCAGGGCAACCGCATGGGCATGGGCGGCGGCTTCTACGACAGAACACTGGCCGCGGCGCAGCAAATCGCCCGAACTGTGCCATTGCTGGCAGTCGGTTTTGCCCATACCCTGCAGTTGGTGGACTCCCTGCCCCTCGCCCCCTGGGATATCCCGCTGCCCTTTATCGTTACCCCGGACAAGCTGCATAGCTTCAACACTCTGACGGCTGAATCTTGACCCGAAAAAGTGGTATAACATCAGCCTGAGAAGTCGCGGAGTAAGCAAGTATGGCACGTCAGTATCGCAGCCTTGATAGACCGGACAGTGCCCAGCGGGCCAAGGTTAAGCAGCAGATGCAGCGGGAAACCTATCAAAATATGCGCCGGCAACAGTCACAACCCAAGGCGCTGCTCGGCGCCTTGCTGGGCGCCATTCTTGCTGTGTGGCTGTTTCTATTTATGGCCAGCAGCAACAGCACTCTGGTTTGGCTGTATATGCTGCCGGCGGTGGCTGTGGGCCTGGGGGCCAGATGGCTGGGGAAGTGTTTCGAGTGGCAGCTTTTGCTGCCGGTTCCGCTGATTACGCTACTGCTTTATAGCCTGGCACTCTGGTTGTTACTGCGCTTTCATGCCTCGGATCTCCTGATAGTGCCGCTTTGCTGTGGTATCAGCCTTTACTGCGCCCGCCGTTCACTGACTTCCACGGAGCAAAGCGCCCTGTGGCAGGCCAAGCTGGATCAACACTGAGACCTGGCTCCAGGCTTTTATTGCTATTGCTGAAATATCTTGGTGAATTGGCGAATCCTCTTATGGCGTTGGCTTGAATCTCAGGGCAGGTTAACACCAGACATTAGGCCGGCTGGCACTCTGCCCTGGCGGCTTCTATGCTGAAAGCCATATAGGCAGCTCATTATCATGCCGCCGAGTCGGCCTTGTCGTTTTTGGAATTCCACTCAAAGGAGAGAACAAGCGATGAAAAAGTCCATCCTGATCCCGGGTTGTTTGTCACTGGTGTTTGCCGCATCACAACTGGCCGCCGAAGAAGTCAGTATCTCATTACTGTCGGCCGATGGCCCAAGCCCCATAGGCAGCATCAGTCTCAGTGATTCCGCCTACGGCCTGGTGTTAACCCCCAACCTCAAGCAACTCACGCCCGGCGTTCACGGCTTCCATGTGCATCAAAATGGCAGTTGTGACACCAGCAGTAAAGACGGTAAGACGGTATTGGGCGGCGCGGCCGGAGGTCACTTCGACCCTGATGGCAGCGGCAAGCACGGTTACCCCTGGACAGATAACAATCACAAGGGCGATCTGCCGGCGCTCTATGTCGATGCTGATGGCATGGCTTCCACACCTGTGCTGGCACCAAGGTTGAAACTGGCCGACGTCAAAGGTAAGGCACTGATGATCCACATGGGAGGCGATAACCATTCAGATCACCCGGCGCCACTGGGCGGCGGTGGCTCCCGTATGGCCTGTGGCGTGATTAACTGAGCCGCACCAAACACAAAAAACGCGGCTCTTGAGCCGCGTTTTTTAATTCAATTCAAGCCAATGTCTTTTTAGCTTTGATCTTTTGTTGGCTTGGCACGTTTAGTGGCTTTCACTCTTGCCTCTCAAACGCTCCACCATACTCATCAAGGCCACCGCGATGGCACCGGCCACAATGCCAAACAGGGCGTTGAGCAAGGTAGGTGTCAGCGCTGCCAACACAGGGCCGGCCACAGCCAAAGAGCCTACCCAGTTGGCGGCATGGGTTATTTGCTCACTGACCCAATGCAGGCCATGGGTGAGAATGCCGCCACCTACCATAAACATGGCGGCGGTGCCCACTATGGTAAGCAGCTTCATCAGTTTGGGGGCAGCACTGACCAGCATAAGCCCAATACGCCTGAGGTTGTGGGTCCAAAAACCCTCGCCTTTGCGTCTTGAGAGATACAGCCCGGCGTCATCCAGCTTAACGATACCGGCCACCAAGCCGTAGACCCCGATAGTCATTACCACTGCAATGATAGACAGAGTGGCCAACTGGGTCATAAAGGCTTTTTCCGCCACAATACCCAAGGTGATGGCGATGATCTCTGCCGACAACACAAAGTCGGTACGTATCGCGCCTTTGACTTTCTGCGCTTCCCAGGCGCGAATATCCTCGACCTCTTTCATGGCGGCCTCGGCGGCGGCTTCATCGTCTGTTTCGGCAGAAGCCTTGCTGTGACTGGCCTTGTGCCAGAGTTTTTCAAAGCCTTCAAAGCAGAGAAACAAGCCACCGAACATCAACAGAGGTGTAACTGCCCAAGGAATAAAGGCGCTGATCAGCAAGGCTGCCGGCACCAAAATAAGTTTGTTGCGAAAAGAGCCCTTGGCAACGGCCCATACCACGGGCAGCTCCCGCTCGGCGCTGATCCCTGTTACCTGCTGCGCATTCAGCGCCAGATCGTCCCCCAATACCCCGGCGGTTTTCTTGGCGGCAACCTTACTCATTACCGCCACATCATCCAGGATGGTGGCAATATCATCCAATAGAGTCAGTAGACTCGCTCCAGCCATTTAAATCTCCTTAAACCAGGTCAATTTTGCGCTCTAAATAGGTTCGGTATGCGACATATTCAAGCGGCACCTGTGCACTTTTTCAGCGCAGTACTGCCACATCAGCCTGGCCGTTCCCCCCTGGTCGTATAGTAGCGCAGGGGCGCAGGCGGGCGCAGTAAAAAGTTCTTAACTTATGTTGCACTTCAAGAACTATTCTTCCGGACAAGATTGAGCGGCACTTTTCACTACAACTCGGAGTATACTAGGGCAAGTTCAAGTAAATTTGTCAGAATCAACAGGATGGCATTATGACCCAAGATGAAATGAAGAAAGCGGCCGGTTGGGCAGCGCTGGAATATGTCGAGAAAGACAGCATAGTTGGCGTGGGCACCGGCTCTACCGTCAACCACTTTATCGATGCTCTGGCTACGATAAAGGCCGATATTGAAGGCGCGGTTTCCAGCTCTGAAGCCTCCACCGCCAAACTCAAACAGTTGGGGATCCCTGTGTTTGATCTCAATTCGGTAGACAAGCTGTCTGTGTATGTCGATGGCGCCGATGAAATCAACGGCCACATGGACATGATCAAGGGTGGCGGCGCCGCACTGACCCGGGAAAAGATAGTTGCGGCCGTGGCCGACAAGTTTATCTGTATCGTTGATAATACCAAGCAAGTCGATGTGCTGGGCAACTTCCCGCTACCGGTGGAAGTGATCCCCATGGCCCGCTCCTACGTGGCCCGTGAGCTGGTGAAACTGGGTGGCGATCCTGTCTATCGTGAAGGTGTGGTAACAGATAACGGCAACGTGATTCTGGATGTCTACAACCTGAAGATACTGAACCCCAAAGAGCTGGAAGTGCAGATTAATGCCATAGTGGGCGTAGTGACCAATGGTCTGTTCGCCAACCGTGGCGCCGATGTGCTTCTGGTGGGCACCCCTGAAGGGGTTAAAACCATCAAGTAAGCCTTAATCTTAAATGCCAAAAGCCGCCAGCAGGCGGCTTTTTTGTGGAAAATTGAGCGGATTGCAGAGCAAGAGCATCGCAAGAACAGTCGGCTCAAGAGTAAAAAATGGCCAACCAGACGCTAGTTTGATCCTCGGCGGTCCAACTGACTCTGTGGCGTACATGAGCGGGGATATTGAGCCAGTCCCCCGGGTTCAGGCTCACTTCTGAACCATCTTCATATTGCAGCCGGGCGGCGCCCTGCAGCAGCAATACCCATTCATGCTGCGCTTGATCGTACCATTGCCCTTCGGGTGTCACCTGACCGTGGGACAGAATGCGCTCAATTTTAAGATCCGGCGTAGCCAAAAGCGCGTCAAACTGCTCGGCATCAAGCTGCTTGGGTAAGTTGGCAAACAGATTGTTCATCTTGCTCTCCTGCGATATATGACCCGTTACTCAGCCTATCCCTATCTTAAATAGACTCCCGGCTTGCACTTGGTTTTACTGCTTGTTTTACTGCTTGCTTTACAGGGGCTCCAGCTGCTCAACCAGCAACTGCAGGTTACTGTTGCCGCGAAACTCGTTCACATCCAGCTTATACAGCAGACGCACATGATTGATGCTGGCATCAGGCCAGGTCTTGAGATCCACATTGAAGGCGATGGCATCGGCCATGATCCGGCCGCATTCGGTCTCCAACACCAGTTTAAGGTGTTTCTCTGCCACCAGTCTCTGCTGCAGAATTCTGAAATGGCCATCAAATAGCGGCTCGGGGAAGGCCTGGCCCCAGGGACCGGCATCTCTGAGCAGCTGCGCCGTATCCAGGGTAAAACACTCAAGCGGCAATTCACCGTCGGAGAACAGCTCGCCATTGAGATCTTCCAGGGTCAGCAGCTCACGGACACAGGTGTCAAAGGCCTCGGCAAACTGCTCGAAGGCCTCCTTGCGTAAGGAGAGCCCGGCGGCCATGGCATGACCACCGAACTTGAGGATCATCCCGGGATGACGGGCATTGATAAGCTCCAACAGATCGCGCATATGCAGCCCCTTGATGGAGCGGGCCGAGCCCTTGATTTCAGTGTCGCTGGCTTCGGCAAAGGCGATTACCGGGCGGTGGAACCTGTCTTTGATCCGGGAAGCCAGAATACCTATCACCCCCTGATGCCAGTCCGGCTGATACAGGGCTATGCCCCAGGGCTGTTCACTCTCTTTGAGCTGCAGCGCCTCCAGGCTCTTCATCGCTTCTTGCTGCATGCCGGTTTCCAGCTCACGGCGCTCGGCGTTGAGGCCATCAAGCTCGGCCGCCATCCTTCTTGCCTTGAGCATGTCATCACACAAGAGAGTTTCAACCCCAAGCGCCATTTCATCCAGCCTTCCGGCGGCGTTGAGTCTGGGGCCAACCGCAAAGCCGAAATCGGCGGCCACCAAACGCGCCGGATTGCGGCGGGCCACCTCCAGCAAGGCGGTGATCCCCGGGCGACAGGCGCCGTTTCGCACCCGCTTGATACCGGCATCCACCAAAATACGGTTGTTGGCATCGAGCGACACCACATCGGCCACTGTGCCCAGGGCCACCAAGTCCAGTAATACCCCCAGATTGGGCTCGGCCAGCGAGTGTTTGGCGAACCAGTGACGTTTTCTCAGCTCAGCCCGCAGCGCCAACATCAGATAGAAAGCCACCCCGACCCCGGCAATCGACTTGGAAGCAAAGCGGCAACCGGGTTGATTGGGGTTAATGATGGCATCTGCCTCGGGTAATTCATTGCCCGGCAAATGGTGATCTGTAATAACAACCGTCATCCCCAGCGCCTTGGCGGCCCTGACGCCTTCGATGGATGAGATACCGTTATCGACAGTGATCAGTAGCTCGGCGCCCTTGCTGTGCGCCACCGCCACTATTTCAGGGCTGAGGCCATAGCCATAATCGAAGCGATTGGGGATCAGATAATCACAGTTTTCCATTCCCATCATTCTGAGCGCCAACAGACACACACTGGTAGAAGTGGCACCATCGGCATCGAAATCACCCATGATCAGAATGCGGCGATTGGCGGCGATGGCATCGGCCACCAACTCGGCACCTTGCTGCAAGCCCAACATGGTATCCGGCCTGAGCAGACGCTTGAGCACCAGTTCGCACTCGGGAGCCTGAACGCCGCGACTGGCGTAAATCTGTTTTAAGAGCGGGTGCAGATTAGCGGGTAAATGGCTGTCGTCCACCCTGGGACGACGGACGATTTTGTGGATCACTATGGGCTATTCTTGAAAATGGCTTTGCCGGGCAAGATAACAAAAAGGCGAGTGGGTTGCTCGCCTTTTTGAGTGAGATTTTTCGATTGAGCGCTGCCGCTATTGAGATTAAAGGCTACGACTCTCAAGGTTGTTCAACAGATCTTTCGGTGGCTGATAACCCGGGATCAGGCTGCCATCTTCGAGGATCAACGCAGGAGTACCATTGATACCAAAACTCATCCCCAGTTGATACTGCCCCGGGATATTGGCATCACACTTGGCCATCTTGATACTCTTGCCGGCCTTGGCGTCATCCATGGCCTTGTGAGGGTCTTTGGCACACCAAACCGCTTCCATCTCTTCGGCGTTGGGTGAAGGCACGCCCTGACGGGGATAGGCCAGATAGCGCACTGTTATCCCAAGGTCGTTGTATTCCTGCATCTGGTTATGGAGCTTACGGCAATAACCACAGGTGATATCGGTAAAGACAGTCACCACATGCTTTTCGTTCTTGGCCTTGTAGACCAGCATCTTGTCTTCGAAGGACTTGAGCATCTCGAGTCTTGGGCCTGCAAGCGCCGCCTCGGTGAGGTTTTTCATCCCTTGATTCAGATCATAGAGGTTGCCATGCAGCAGCTTGGAACCATCTTTACTGACATAGAGCACGCCGCGATTGGTGATTGCCTGATACAGGCCTGGGATAGGTGAATCTGCCATAGAGATCACTTCAATACCCAAGGTGTCACTGAGCTTTTGCTTCAGCTGATCACCCGGTTCGGAAGCCGCAGAGGCAACACCGACAAAGGGTGTAACCGCCAGCGCCAGACACAGAGAGAATGCACGGGTTAACTTCATTGGAAATCCTATCTTATTTGGGCCTGATTGGTTTTTTATCGTCTCTCATCAGACCGGGCCAGAGGCTGAAAAGTTACAGGCTGTTGTCAGTGAAAGCAACTAATTGCGTGCCAGATCACCGAATTCAGCCTCTTGGATGATGCAGCTGATGCAGCGATTGCAACCTGGCATTGGCCACATGGGTATAAATTTGGGTGGTGGACAGCGAGCTGTGACCCAACAGTAACTGCACTACCCGCAAGTCAGCGCCATGGTTGAGCAAATGAGTGGCAAAGGCGTGTCTCAAAGTATGGGGCGACAGCTCGGTGCTGATACCGGCCCGCAACGCATAAAGCTTGATCCTGTGCCAGAAGGTTTGCCGGGTCATCATCTGGGCGCGCTTGGAGGGAAACACCACATCACTCTGTTTACCGCCGAGCAGCTCGGCGCGCGCCAGCTTGAGGAAAGACTCGATTTCGCTGACGGCCACCTCGCCCATGGGCACCAAGCGCTCCTTGCCGCCTTTACCCGTGATCCGTACCAGGCCCTGACGCAGACTCATCTGCTCCAGCGTCAACCCCACCAGTTCACTGACCCTGAGTCCGGTGGCGTATAACAGCTCAAGCATCGCCTTGTCTCTGGCTTCGACCGGGTCTTCCCGTATGGGCTCAGCCAGCAAGGCATCCACCTCGGCCTCGCTGAGACTACCGGGCAATTTGCGCTTGAGCTTGGTGGACGCGATACGCGCCATGGGATCTTCCGCTATCAGTTGCCGACGCAGCAAAAAACCATAAAAGCGCCGCAAGCTGCTCTTCAATCTGGCACTGCTGCTCTGGGCACCCCCTTTGTCGACACGAAAACCGAGATAATCCTGCACCGCTTCGCGCCCGGCAGAGTTGAGCGTCAGCCCTCTTCCCTGCAGATACTGATCAAAATGGCGCAGATCATTGCGATAAGCCGCCAGTGTGTTGTCGCTCAGGCCTTTACTGGACCAGAGGTCATCGAGAAAACCTTCAATCAAGGGGTCCTGAACATAAGCGGATGAAGAAGTCGCGGCCACAAACAATACTCCAATAAAAAACGGCGTCATCAAGGATAACGCCGTCTCGAAATGGACTCCAGTTACTCAGACAGCCTGCGCCGCCTTGGGGCTGACAAACAAACAGATAATCATCACTGTCAGGGTGGGTGGCAGCCAGGCCATGCCCTCTTCGTAGAGAGGCAACGCCGACATCACGGGGGCCAGGCTTTCAACCCCGGAAACAAATGCCAGCAGCAAGCTGTTGGGCTCGGCCACTTGGGTCAGCGGCTTGAGTGAAGTCACTGTCACCTTAAGGGCATCAAAAATCCCGAAGAACAAGGCCACCGACAGCGCTAATCTGTGGGCAAATTTCGGATTACGGAAATAAGGCGTCAGGAAGGTCACCAACACCAGAGCGATAGCCACAGGGTAGATGGTCATCAGCACAGGAATACTGATAGCCAGCAGTTGGGTCAGGCCTACGTTGGCCACCACGGCACAGATCACGCTGAACAGCACCACCAGGAAGCGATAAGTGGCGCCTGGGATCAACTCCTGGAAGAAGTCGGAGCAGGCACTCACCAGCCCCACAGCCGTGGTCAAACAGGCCAGAGTCACCACAGTGGACAACAGGATAATGCCCATATCACCGAATTCGTGAGTCACATAGTTGGTGAGGATTTGGCCACCGCTCTCGGCGCCCTTGGCCATATCACCTGCGGTTGCACCGAGGAAGAACAGCGACACATACACAAATGCCAGACCGGCGGCGGCTACCAGCGCAGCGCGCACCAGATAGCGGGTCTGCAAGCCAGGCTCAGACACGCCCTTGTTGCGCAAAATATCGATAATCAGCATACCGAACATCAAGGATGCCAGGGTATCCATGGTGTTGTAGCCTTCGATAATGCCTTTGGTCAGTGGGTGCTTGATATAGTCACCACTGGCGGCCGGTACTTCGCTGCCGGGCAGCAAGATAACGGACACTGCCAGCCCCATCAGCAGCAGAATCAGCACTGGGGTCAATACCTTGCCTATGCTATCCATCAGTTTGCCGGGAAACAGTGCCAGCAGCATGGTCACCAAAAAGAATCCCAGAGTGTAGAGCAACTGAGGCTTGTTCAGCTCAAGCCCGAGAATGTTCACTACCGATGCAGGGTCTTGAATAAAAGGCAGCGCGCCAATCTCATAGGCTACCAGACCGGTACGAGGCGCCGCGAATGCTGGGCCAATAATGATATAGATAGCGACTGCCAGAGCGGTCGCGGCAAAGGCAGGCAACAGCTTCATCACCTTGCCCTGCGCCTTGGCCACAGCTATCAAACCGGCCAGCGGCAAACCCACGGCGGTAATCAAAAAGCCAATCATGGCCATTGGCATGTTTTCGCCGGCCAACTGCCCGGCAAAAGGAGGAAAAATCAGGTTGCCCGCCCCCAGGAAAAACGCAAAGGTCATGAATCCCAGGCCCAGGGTGTCACCAAGTGTCAATTGAGTCTTGTGCACTGTATGCCCCATCTTGTTATGTTTTTCTAATAAACTTAAGTGATTGCAACATTTTTAGCTATAGCTGAAATAATAGCCGTCGCGCTCGCCCTACTCGAGTGTAAAGCCTTTATTACAGATATCCGTGGTAAATTTGGCCTATTCTTGGCGAGTTTATGAACAAATGGCAGGGGGTTTTCGCTGCTTTGCTTATCCTAAAACTGTTTTACCTTGATCTAATTCGCAGAATGCCGCGAATTAAGGGGGAACACTAATACCAGACCCTCTTAAAGTGCGCAATAAGCCAACCAAACAGCAGCCTAAAAACACAACAGATGCAAAACTCAGGATGAGAAAAAGTTGTTCAAGGTCACACCCAGCCCCAATTGAGGCAACAGGCATAGCATTTTGCAAACATTTGTCGACTCCCCAACGCCCTTGCTGGTACGACCTTTAACACTTGTCCAGCATCACCAGCCTAAAGTTAGCAGCATCCCCTGCCAAAGTATGAACCAGACCGAAACAAAGCTACGGCAAATCCTTGGCGAATGATGACTCTTTCGGGATAAAATCCCCGCCAAGCATTCGGCTTGGGAGGTTGAGCACTCAATGGCATTCAGTTTCAAGGCATTTCATATCGAAGATTACGGCTGCGGTATGCCGGTCAGTACCGATGGGGTGCTCTTGGGCGGTTGGGCGCCATTGACCGGGGCCAAGCGGGTGCTGGACATAGGGGCCGGCAGCGGCTTACTGAGTCTGATGGCGGCGCAGCGCAGTGAGGCAGAGGTACTGGCGGTTGAGCTCGACAGCAGCGCGGCCCATGCAAGCCGTGCCAACTTCAAGGCTTCGCCCTGGGCGAGCAGACTCGCTTTGTATCAAGGCTCAATTCAGGCCTATTGCGATGAGCATGCCTTGGCAGACTCAGCGCTGTTCGACCATATACTTTGCAACCCACCCTATTTCGAAACCGGCCCACGCTCGGATGACCCCAAACGAGCCATAGCGAGACACACAGAGCATCTGAACTTTGACGAGCTGTGTGTGGCGATAAAGCAATTACTCAAGCCACAGGGACAGGCGAGCCTTATTCTGCCGGTTCAGAGCCTGGACAGATTTGCGTGCGCCGCAATAAAGGCAGGCTTGCGACTGGCCGCGCGGGTCAGTGTCAGCAGCACGCCTCAAAAGCCCAGTAACCGAGAGTTACTGCTGCTTGAACATGCCAAGGAAGGCGGAGTGGTTGCCGCGCCAAAAGCCCATTCCTCCCTCTACATAAGAGAAGCCGATGGCCGCTATTCGGAGGCCATGGCACAACTGACCCGGGATTTTTACCTGAAACTCTAAGCCGTTGCCGGTTGCAAGGGACTTATTCTCAGCTTCCCAAGCGACAAGCTGTGCACGGCACCCCAGACAAGGTATACTCCCGCGCATTATTGTTTGAGATGCTCCCCATGCTATTTGAAGATTTCGATCTGGACCACAGGCTTTTGGATTCACTGAAAGCCATGGGCCACAAGACCCCGACCAGTATTCAGCAATTGGCTCTGCCTTTGGCGCTGGAGCAGCGGGATATTCTTGCCCATGCCCCAACCGGCACAGGTAAAACCGCCAGTTTCCTGCTGCCGGCACTGCAACATCTGATTGACTTCCCCCGCCGTCGTCCAGGCCAGGCCAGAGTACTGGTGTTGACCCCGACCCGCGAGCTGGCCAGTCAGGTTCACAGATATGCCTGCCATCTGGCGACCGGTCTTGGGCTGGAGATTGGCATAATCACAGGCGGTGTCCCTTACGCCCCACAGGAAGAAACCCTGGCCGGTAACCTGGATATTCTGGTGGCGACCCCGGGCCGCCTGCTCGAATATCTTGAGAAGCGCAAGTTTGAAGCCACCGAAGTGGAACTGCTTATCATAGATGAAGCCGACCGCATGCTGGATATGGGCTTCTCCCAGGTAGTGCAGACCATAGCCATAGAAGCGCAGGGACGTAAGCAGAACATGCTGTTCTCCGCCACACTGGAAGGCAGCGGCGTGCGCCGTTTTGCCACTGAGTTGCTCAACGATCCTGTGTTGGTGGAGGCCGAACCGCCACGCAGCGAGAAAGCCAAGATCCATCAATGGATCCACCTGGCCGACAACAAGGAGCACAAGTTCGCTCTCTTGTGTCACCTGCTCAATCAGGAAGAAACCAAGCGCGCCATCGTCTTTTGCAAGACCCGCGAAGTAGTCAGCAGCCTCGAGGGATTGTTGCTGCAGGCCGGGATCCCGGCCGCCTTTATGCGCGGCGATATGGAGCAGAAGAAGCGTTTCCAGGCTCTGGGTCGTTTCACCAAGGGTGAAGTCAAGGTGCTGTTGGCTACCGATGTCGCCGCCCGCGGCATAGATATCGAAGGTATCACCCATGTGATCAACTATGATATGCCCCGCTCTGCCGACGCCTATGTGCACAGAATTGGCCGTACCGGCCGCGCCGGGGCCAAGGGCACAGCCATCTCTCTGGTGGAAGCCCATGATATGCGGATCCTCAGCAAGGTTGAGCGCTATATCGAGCAGAAGCTGAAACGGCGTGTTATCGAAGAGTTGCGCCCCAAGCACAAAGAAGCCAAAGTGCCGACCAAGAAAAAGGTCAAAGCCAAGGATGTCAGCGCCAAAAACAGCAAGAAAAAGAAGAAGAAAAAATAAGCTTCGGCTTAATTTCTCGTTTAAAAAGGACCTTTGGGTCCTTTTTTGTTACCTGCCTCACAGCCCTCCCGCCGCCGACAGCTTTTGACACATTTTATTTACAAAAACACATTTATTGGCCGCTGCTTGTCTGGTAATTTAAGCTCAGATTAAGCCTCCAGCATGGATATGCAGAAGAATATGAAGACATTTTTCCGAAGAATAGCGCCGCTGCTCATCATAGTGGTCGCCGTACTAGGCGCCGAACTCCTGATGATGACCAAGCAGGAGCCGGAGCAAAAAGCGGAAGAGATCCCGCTGCCTGTGGTCGACGTGACTCAGGTCGAACAACAGACAATGTCACTCAACCTGCCCTCTTACGGCACTGTGACTCCCAAGTACAAGACTCAGCTGGTCAGTGAAGTTCAGGGCCGTATCCTCAGCATAGCCCCGGCCTTTGTGGCCGGTGGCGTGGTGCATCAAGGTGATGAGCTGGCGGTGATAGAACCTTCTGATTATGAGGCCGACCTGATGCAGGCTCAGGCCACTCTGGCCCAGGCCAAGGCAGCATTGGATGAAGAAATCGCTCGCGGCGAAGTCGCCAAGATAGAATTCAGCGGTTATGACAACGGTATGCCACCCGAGCTTGGCTTGCGGGTTCCTCAGTTGAAGAAAGAGCAAGCCAACGTCAAGTATGCCGAAGCGGCACTCGCCAGAGCCAAGCGCAACCTGGAACGCACCGTTATCCGGGCACCTTTCGATGCCATAGTGCGCGCCCGCAGTGTCGATTTGGGACAGTACGTTTCCATAGGCACCAATCTGGGTGAGCTGTACGACACGGCTGTAGCCGAAGTGCGCCTGCCGCTGGCCAACAAAGACCTGGCCTATCTGGAGTCGGTGGACAACCCTGAGACTCAGGTAACCCTGAGCGCCGCCCTGGCGGGTAAAACCGTGACCTGGACCGGCAAGGTAGTGCGCAGTGAAGGGGTGATAGATCCGGATAACCGCATGGTCTATCTGGTGGCCGAAGTGCAGGATCCTTATCTGCGAAAGCAGAAACAGACCGGCCAACTGCCGCTGAAATATGGCAGCTTTGTCAACGCCGTGATCAAGGGCCGCACCGTCGATGGCTTGGTGAAACTACCCAGGTATATGGTGCGTAATCAGCATGTGGCCGTGGTAGACAAGGACAACAAGATAGAAATGCGTCACGTCAACGTGGTACGCACAGATCTTGAGTATGTCTACATCAAAGACAGCCTCAAGGATGGCGAGCGAATCTCCAAGACCAATCTCAACAATATGACCAATGGTCAGTTGGTGCGGGTTGCCAACAGCAAAGATAAAGACGCTTCCCACAGCGAAGAGGATGAAACTCAGGAACAGCGTCTGGCTGCGGCGGGTGAACTCTGATGGAGCAGGAAAAAGGAATCATTGCCTGGTTCGCCCGCAACAATGTTGCCGCCAACCTCTTGATGTGGATCCTGCTTATCGGCGGGATCTTCAGCGCCTTTCTGATCAATAAAGAGGTCTTTCCCAGCTTCGAACTCAACTATTTGCGGATCTCAGTCGCCTACCCAGGCGCAGCGCCGCAGGAGATTGAAGAAGGGATCACCATCAAGATTGAAGAGGCGATTCAGGACATCAGCGGCATCAAGAAGGTTACCTCGGTTGCCAGCGAAGGCGTGGGCTCTGTCACCATAGAGGTGGAAGACGGCTATGATGCCAAAGAGGTGCTGGATGAGGCCAAACTCAGGGTCGATGCCATCGCGACTTTTCCGGCCAATATCGAAAAGCCGGATATCTACCGGATCAAGCCGGAAAACAACGTTATTTGGGTGTCTGTCTATGGCGACATGACACTGCACGACATGAAAGAGCTGGCCAAGGAGATCCGTGATGAGATCACCAACCTGCCGGCGGTGACCCGTGCCGAAGTGACCGGGGTGCGCGACTATGAAATCGGTATCGAAGTCTCGGAAGATAAGCTCAGAGAGTACGGCCTCACCTTCACTCAGGTGGCGCAGGCAGTACAAAACACTTCGATAGATCTACCCGGTGGCTCAATTCGGGCTCAGGACGGTGACATACTGCTGCGTACCAAGGGCCAGGCCTACACGGGAGATGACTTTGCCAACATAGTGGTCAGCACTCGCGCCGATGGCAGCCGGGTGATGCTGCCCATGGTGGCCGAGATCAAGGATGACTTTGAGGAGCGGCTCGAGTACACCCGCTTCGACGGCATGCCGGCGGCCATCATAGAGATCACCAGCATAGACGATCAAAACGCCCTGGCGATTGCCGATCAGGTCAAAGGTTTTATTGCCGAGCGTCAAGCCACTCTGCCCAGCGGCGCCAAGCTGGACTACTGGGGCGACCTGACCCACTATCTCAAGGGCCGCCTCAACATGATGCTGTCCAACATGTTTATGGGTGCCTTGCTGGTGTTCATTATCCTGGCGCTGTTCCTGGATCTGAAACTGGCCTTCTGGGTCATGCTGGGGCTGCCTGTGTGCTTCCTCGGTGCCATGGCACTGATGCCGATGGAACCTTTTGGCCTGTCTATCAACATGTTGACTCTGTTCGCCTTTATTTTGGTGCTGGGGATAGTGGTGGATGATGCGATAGTCATAGGCGAGAGTGCCCATACAGAGGTTGAGCGTCACGGCCACTCGATCACCAATGTGATCCGCGGTGCCAAGAAGGTCGCCATGCCCGCTACTTTCGGGGTGTTGACCACAATTGCCGCCTTTATCCCCATGTTGATGGTGCCAGGTCCCATGGGGATCATCTGGAAATCCATCGGCATGATAGTGATCCTCTGCCTGGCCTTCTCGCTGGTGGAGTCCAAGTTCATTCTGCCGGCGCACCTGGCGCACATGAAGCCCAGCAAACCCAATCCCAACCCTGGGCCATTTGGCCGCTTCAAGCGCGCCTTCAACGAAAAAGTGCAGCATTTTATCCACCACAGTTACCGCAACTTTATGGAGCGGATGATCCCCCACAGATATACCCTGGTGGCGGGCTTTATCGGTGTGCTTATTCTGTCGGTCGCCATGGTCACCAGTGGCAAGGTGCGCTGGGTATTCTTCCCGGATATTCCGTCCGACTTTATCCAGGTCAATCTGGAAATGGATGAAGGCAGCTCAGAGCTCAACACCCTGGATGTGGTGCAAAAAATTGAAAATGCCCTCTATACCATGAACCAGCAGATGGAGTCCGAAATCGGCTACCCTGTGGTGAAGCACAGCTTTATCAATATGAGCAGCCGCACCTCGGCATTTATCTTTGCCGAGCTGACCAAGGGTGAAGACAGGGACGTGGACGGCGTGACCATAGCCGAGGCCTGGCGCAAGCAGTTGCCGGACTTGGTGGCGGTGAAGAAACTCAATATCAATGCCAGCACCAATGATGCCGGCGGCGATATCTCTTTCCGCTTTACCTCCACCGATCTGGAACAATTGTCTGCGGCCGCCAAAGAACTGAAACAGAAGCTTGCCAGCTATGAAGGCGTTTATGATATTGCCGATAACTTCTCCTCCGGCAGCCATGAAATTCGCCTCAAGATTCGTCCCGAGGCAGAAGCGCTGGGGCTGACATTATCGGATCTGGCGCGCCAGGTGCGTTATGGCTTCTATGGCTATGAGGCGCAACGAATTTTGCGCAACAAGGAAGAGGTCAAGGTAATGGTGCGTTATCCGCTGGAGCAGCGCCGCACCATAGGCCACCTGGAGAACATGATGATCCGCACGCCAAACGGCATGGCGGTGCCCTTCTCTACCGTGGCCGAACTGGAGCTGGGGGAATCTTACTCTTCCATTACCCGGGTGGATGGTCGCAGGGCGATTACCGTGACCGCCAACGCCAACAAGGATAAAGTGGAGCCCTCCAAGGTGGTGCAGGAGATCCAGGAGAAGTTTATGCCCGAACTCGAGCGTAAATATCCCCATATTTCCGCCAGTCTCGATGGTGCCAGCCAGGATGAACAGGCCGCCATGGTCGGCTTGCTGCAAGGCTTCTTCTTCGCGATATTTACTATCTATGCCTTGATGGCCATTCCGCTCAAGTCCTACAGCCAGCCGTTGATCATCATGTCGGTGATCCCCTTCGGTATGATAGGTGCGTTGTTCGGTCACTTTATTCTGGGGCTGTCCATGAGCATTCTCAGTCTCTGCGGCATAGTTGCTCTGGCCGGGGTAGTGGTGAATGATTCATTGATTTTGGTGGACTTCGTCAACCGCGCCCGTGAGCAGGGTCAGTCAGTGGTCAAGGCGGCCATAGATTCGGGGTGTTATCGTTTCCGGGCGATTATCCTCACCTCGCTGACCACTTTTGTCGGCCTGGTGCCCATCATAATGGAGCGCAGCCTGCAGGCACAGATAGTGATCCCCATGGCCACCTCTCTGGCATTCGGTATTTTGTTCTCCACCCTGGTGACCCTGATCCTGGTGCCCATGCTCTATATCATTCTCGATGATCTGAGCCACAAGAGCCGAGCGTTTTATCACTGGTGGTGGCGGCCGAAAGAGGCAGAGGCCCAGTTAAACGAGTCGCAACACTGAGTAAGTGATTGAAGGGAGCCCAAAGGCTCCCTTCCCTTATCAGGCAACAAATTCAACTCTACCGCATCTCGTGTGGCTCCTAAGTGGGTGTTTTCTGATCCTGCTAGCATTTTTCACTGCGGCTCTTGGTTAGACTCCAAGTTATCTCCTGCATGCCTTATTGAGTCGTTATGAGCAGCACAGCCCAAAGCCAACCCACACTCGTCTATGACATACGCAACAGCCGCTATCTGAATATCACCGGCCGCTGCACCCTGAGATGCCGCTTCTGTCCCAAGCATAACGGCAGCAAGAGCATTCATGAGTATCAGCTGGATCTCAAGGTTCGCCCCCGCGGCAGCGATATCATTCCGCTGCTCGGCGAGGTAACCCGTTTCGATGAATATGTGTTCTGCGGCTATGGTGAACCGACGCTCAATCTCGAAACCTTGCTGGAAGTGGCCCGCGAAATAAAACGCCGCGGTGGTAAGGTCAGGGTCAATACCGATGGCTTGGGTAACCTGTTTCACAGGCGCAACATATTGCCTGAGCTGGCCGAGTGCGTCGATGCCCTGTCGGTCTCACTCAATGCCGACACTGAATCAGGCTACATTAAACACTGTCGCCCACGTCTGGCAGGTTCCTGGGATGCGGTCAACGCCTTTATTCGCGAAGCTCCCCGTTACATCAAGCAGGTGCAGGTATCGGCACTCGATGGCCTGGAAGGGGTGGATATCGACGCCTGTCGCAAAATAGTGGAAGACGCCGGCTGTCAATTCAAGCACAGGATCCTGGGACAGCTGGGTTAGCAAAGAGGCGGCACCAAGCAGATGGACCTGTAAACCCGCGCAGGCCCCATAGGGATGTGTTCGCGCCTTCAGGGGCCACAGTGTTAACTGCCCGGTGAGCGGTCGGTAACTGCCGATGCCCACTGGGTTATTTCGTGTTAACATGAGCGCAATTTTCACTCTGGAGCCAGCACAGTTCCATGTTCAAAAAGAATACCGGACTCAAAGACACACCTCTGCTTATCTCGGCTCAGGGTATTCACTGGTCCCGGCAGCGCTTGCTGGCCGTTGCCAGTCAGCTGAGCATGCTGGTGATCACTGTGATACTCATTACCAATGTGTTGATCACCTTGGGCGAGCGACGACTGCAGGAAGAGTGGGCGGTACAAAGATACAGCGAGCTGCAAACCGTTGGTGCCCTGCTGGCCGATAAAATCTCCTTCCAGCAGTTTCGCACCCAGATGTTTGCCAAGTCAGAATATCTGCGCCAGTACCTGGATAATCCGGGACACAAAGAATATCAACGGCTGATGACGAGCTGGGACAGCCTGAAGCGCAGCACCCCAGAACTGCTGGATCTGGCGCTGTTTGATGCCGACGGCAAGTTCCGTATCGCCACCAGCAATACCTTCGGCAGCATGTCCATGCCGCCGGCACTCCTGGGCAACAAGCGCAATCTGGGGGGGCAGGAAATCTATACCTCGGCATTGGAGTTTGCCCCGATTGACGGCCGCCTCGAGCCCTACATTTACCAGTTGGCCTGGCTGGAAAATCAGGATCAGAGCGTGCGCGGTTATCTGGTCACCTACAACTCCATGTTGCAGATGCTGCAGGCGATAAAGCCCGCCTTCTCCAGTAATGCCTCACCTCTGCTGCTGTTTGACAATCAGGGCCTGCTTTATGCCGGCGCCTCGGATCTGGACCCTTTGGCCAGGCTGCCTGAAACCATGGGCAGCAGCATAAGACAGAGCTATCCAGCACTGTGGAGCAAGATGGCCAGAAGTAACTTTGGTCAATTCCACGGAGAAGACGCCACCTTCGTCTATCTCAAGGTACAACTGGCTTCGCAAAACGATACCAAGCGCGAATATCTGCTGCTTTCCTATATCCGCAATCACGACATCGCCTCCCGTTTCTTTCAGTGGCGCAACATCCTTTTGGCCTGCGCCGCCATACTGACCATTCTGGCAACCGCGGTTATCCTGCTGACCCATATGTTCCGCCTCGAACAGCGCGCCAGACAAAACAGTATCGAGTTGGCCCGCGGCCTGTTCCGCTCCAACCTGGGTTGTGTGCTGGTCAACCCCAGCGGCCGTATCGTTAGCGCCAATGCCACTGCCGCCCGCACTCTGCAACTCGAGCAGGATGAGCTGCCGGATCGCAGTTTGCAACGGATCCTGCAGCTGGAAGACGAGCTTTATTCTTCGATGAAACAACAGTTGGCGGATGCCGGCGAGTGGCGCGGCGAAGTGCAGCTCGAATCCCTGGACAACGCCCAGCTCAGATTGCATATCCGCCGCTACAACGCCAGCAGTCAAACCTATTTGCTGATAACCTTTGAAGATATCGGCGAACTGAAACAAGCCCAGCAGGAAGCCTTCCTTAGCAAGCTATTGACCGGCAGCAATGTGGCCACCGCCCTGACCACGCCCTCGGGGCAGTTGCTCAAGGTCAATGAAGCCTTTGATAAGCTGATGCAACTCAACGGTGATCTCAGCCACAGCCTGGCGGCTTTGCTGGAAAACGATCTTGGCAACCAGTGGCAGAGAATTAGCCAGCTGGTGAGCATGCAAGGCCAGTGGCAAGGGCAAATACTCTGCACCCACAGCCACGGCAGTTGCCTGCAAGCCACGCTCAAGGGTTATCTGGATGAAGACGGCGAGATTGAATATCTGGTGTGCACCCTGGAGCAGGCAACCCCAAGAGGCAAGATTGAGGCCAGTGGCGATCTGGTGCCACACCGCAGCACCATCCTGGTGAACCTCAGGGATCTGGATCGCTACTTCAAGTCCATGTCCGAAGAGGAAAAGCTACAAGCCAGTCTGCTCCTGATGGACATCAGCCCCGAGGGCATGCTCAGCCATATGAGCGATATCGGCCAGCTGGAGAACCGCCAACACGAGGTGGAGATGCAGCTGCTCAGGGATCTGCCCAACAGCTATCAGATGTCCCATTGGCAATTGGGTAAGCTGATTATCATACTACCGGAAACCGATGCCAATCAGGCGCATCACTATGCGGTCAAGGCGCTGGCCAACTTGGGCGAAAACGGCTTGGCAGAAGGGATCAGCATAGGCATAGCCGCCTATCTGCCGGGCCAGAGTCTGGAGCAGTTCCTCGGTAATGCCGAAGTGGCGCTGAAACGAGCCAAGCAGACGGGTGAGCAGAATATCTGCCAGGCCTATACCCGTCAGCTCTGAAATGCAGCAGCCTTTGATACTGGAGTCAATCGGCGCAAATTGCTGTCTGCGGCGCTGTTTTTCATGGCATTGTTTTTAGTGGCATTGTTTTTCACGGCGCTGCCCGTCGCATTCTACTTCAGTGACAGTTGATCTAGCTGGCCGCGCTGGCTGGCACTGCTGCTGACTTGGAGCTCTGCCTTGCTGGCCTCGATGTGTCTCTATGGCCTAAGGCCAGCAGCGATTTCCATCAGCATGGCATCTGCTACCGCTCTTTGCTACGGACACTGGAGCTGGACTGGCAGGATATCAGCGAATTTCATCTGTTTAATATTCAGCGTAACCCGCTAATTGGTTACTACTATTCAGATAGTTACCTGGCAAGGCTGGCACAGCGCAGCCCGCTCAGGGCCAAAGCTCGCCGGGTACTGCAATCTTTGCCCGATAAGGTTGAACGCCCGGCCGCCGAGGTGTGTGAGCTGTTGGATCAGGCGCTGCAATCAACAACCCAGTGCTAGCTAAAAAAATCCCCGCAACTTGGCGGGGATTGTTGTTGATGGCGAAGCTTACTTAACGATTTCCATCTCTTGCAGCAGGTTGTCTGCATTATCCAGATACTTCATCACCCACAGCATGTAACGGCTGTCCACCTGAATGGAGCGGTTGATGTTATCGTCGTAGTTCCAGTCACCTATGATGCTCTCATAAACACCGTCAAACAGCAGTCCCACCAGCTCGGCGCGGCCGTTGAGGGTTGGCGAGCCTGAGTTACCGCCTGTGGTATCCAGAGTTGAGAGGAAGTTGACCGGTACCGAGTCAATATCCTTGAAGTAGAAGTCACCGTATTGCTTGGCCTTGATAAGCTCCAGCTCTTTCTTGGGAGCATCGAAAGGCTCAACCCCGGTGTCTTTCTGCACTATGCCTTCCAGACGAGTGAAAGGTACGGCGTAGAGACCATCTTTGGGTGAGTAGCCCTTCACATGGCCCACCGTCACCCGCAGGCTGGAGTTGGCATCGGCATACACAGGTTTACCCTGCTCACGGTTGTAGGCAATGATGGCTTCCATGTACTGAGGACGCACCTTCATCAGCTCACCGGCCAACTCTTTCTTTTTCTGCTCCAGCTGCATACCTGTGTCATAGAAGGCCACGGCAAACTGGATCATAGGATCTTTCGAGGCCTTGAAATCGGCAACCGACTTGTCCATCCAGGCCAGACGCACATCTTTGTTATCCAGCTTGGTATTCTTGTACATCTTGTCCAGAGTCTTCTTCAGCTTGGCCTCATCGAGCTTGTTGCCTATGCCGAAGTACTTGTCCAGCGCCGGCAGCCGCTCAGACTTGGGCAGCGCCGCATAACGCTTGAGCATCTCAAACACCAGCGCCTTGTCGACACTGGCGGCATAACGGCGATCGATACGCTCCATACCGGCCTTGAAGCGGATCATGTCACGCTCCTGGAAACCCGGCTCACGTTCCATGTCCGGCAGCGCCTTTTCATTGGCCAGACGATAGAGTTCGCGGGCCGTCGGCAACATAGTGGTATACCCCAGATAGCCCAGGATAATGTCACGCTGCTGATCCGCCTGGCTTTGGGCGACCAGCTTATCCAGCTGTGCCAACACCTCGCCATACTGAGCCTTGCGGCTGCTGTCGGCATCGATCCAGCTCTTGAGCTTGGCTTCCAGGGCACGCTTGTCTTCCAGCATGGTCGACTTGCCATAGAACTCGATCATCGAGGTGAAGTTCTTGGCATAGTTGGCCAGACCGGCGATCAGGCTCTCGTACTTGATGCGCTCGTCACTGCCTTCCGGGGCCGTCTCTTTAATGATCTCGATAAAGCGCTCACGCAGCTCCTTGCCTTGTGGGTAAGACCACTCAAACTGGTTTTCCACTTCATTGCCGGTGCGGTATCTGTTGGTGCGGCCCGGGTAACCGGCTACCATCACAAAGTCCCCTTCCTTGACCCCTTTGGCCGACACCTTGAGGAAGCTCTTGGGCTCGTAAGGTACGTTATCCTTGGAGAAATCGGCCGGCTTGCCATTTTTGTTGACATAGGCGCGGTAGAAGGAGAAATCGCCCGTGTGGCGCGGCCACATCCAGTTGTCGACATCACCGCCATACTTACCCACGCTGGCCGCCGGGTTATACACCAGGCGGACATCACGGATTTCCAGCTGCTTCACCAGATAGTACTCAAGACCACCGTGGAAGCTGTAAACCTGACAGCGATAGCCATCTTCTTTTTCACACTGGGCCACCAGTGACTTCTCGGCCGCCTCGACGCCCTTGTAGAAAGCGTCGCCCTGCTTGTTGTCCAGGCCTTGCTTGACCTTGTCGGTCACATTGGTGACCTCTTCGGTGACATATACCCGCGAGCCCGGAGTTGCCGGCAATTCTTCGGTAAAGTTTTTCGCCAGGAAGCCATCACGCAGCAGATTCTTCTCCGGGGTGGAGTTGTACTGGATGGAGCCGTAGGCACAGTGATGGTTGGTTACCACCAGGCCCTTGGGAGAAACGAAAGACGCGGTGCAGCCGCCCAGGCTTATCACGGCGTTCATCGGGAATTCCGTCAGCTTGGAGATAGACTTGGCGTCTATTTCCAGTCCTTTGGCCTTGAGTTCATCGGCCATGGCCGGCAATTGGTAGGGCTGCCACATGCCCTCATCGGCCTGAGCACCAAAACTGGTGGCTATGGCCGTTGCAAGTAACCATTTTTTCATTCTAGTAAGTCCATTCGCTGGTATCAGTTCAATTTGTTGTTTTTGTGCAACAAAAAAGCCGGGCACAAGTCCCGACTTTAACACAGACTACCAAGCGGCTACAGACTCGGAAAAATTCCCTTACAAAGGGCTTGTATTAGGCCCCCAGCGTCGCATACAGCTGGGCAGCTATAATGCCTATCCCCAGGAGGGTCATCAGCGCCATCGCCGGCTTGCCACCGGCAACTTTGTAGCCTTCCGGCGACTCACGCCGCTGTTTCAGCGCTATGGCTATCGGCAGGAAGATGATGATCACCACTAAAGGCACGGCGGCAAAACCCAGCAGCGCTGAAAAACCTTCGGGCAGATACAGGGCGCAGGCCAGCGGCGGAATAAAGGTCAGCAACCAGGTCTGCAAGCGGCCGACAAAGTTACTCTTGGCACGGATAAGCTCGGCGCTGAAGTCAAACAGGCTCAGGGTCACTCCAAGAAACGAGGTGATCAACGCCAAGTCGGCAAACAGCCCAATGCACTTGCTCACCAAAGGCTGTTCGCTGATGGCCTGTAAGGCACTGATGAGTTTTGACAGTGAACCACCAAAACCGTGAATGGTATCGCCGCCAACGGTACCCAGGGTTACCAGCAGCCAAAGCAGATAGCAGGCCAGCGGAATGCCGGAGCCTATCAGCAGCACCTTGCGCAGGGAAACCGTGTCACCATCGAGATAGCGCACCAGAGTAGCAATACAGACATGGAAACCAAAAGAGGTAAACACCACAGGCACGGCGGCCAGCCACACATTGGCATAGGAATCGGTCGGCGCCTGCTCCAGTAAGGTATTCATATTCACCTCAGGCAGCAGAAACAGTACCACCAGCACCAGCATGACTATCATGGCAGAAAACAGCCCGCGGGAGAGCTTATCGACCCAACCGACTCCCAAGGCGGCAAAACTGCCCAGAGCCAGGGTAAACAAGAGTACCGCGTCCTGGCCATCCAGGGTCATATCGAACCAGGCCTTGGCCTTGAGCACCAGGAGATCGGCGCCGCCGGTCAGATAGGCGGCGGTCAGGGCAAACAGCAGGCTGAGAAAAGCGGCGCTTTGAATCAGTTGCCCCGTCTTACCCAAGGCTTTACCTGTGATGGCATGCAGGTTATCCCCCACGCCGGAGCGCAGATTGACTTCCAGCATCAACAGTGAGGTGTAGGCGGAAATGCCCCAAATGACCAACATCAATAACAGTGCCGGCAGTAAGCCCATGGCAGCCGTTGCCAGTGGCAAGGCCAACATACCGGCGCCAATCGCAGTACCCGCGACTATGGCTATAGAGCCCAATGTTTTCAAGTTCACTAAAATTCGTCCTGTTCTTTTGTATTGTTATCTTTAAGGTCAGATTTAACTCATGGGAAAGGCGAATTGTCAGCGCAGCTGGCAAGCTGTAACGTCTTGGCCGCAGATGAAATTCCGCCTTACGGAGTTTCATTGGCCCCAACAGCTCAGCAAACAGAAGAGGTATGCCACCAAGCCACTGGGGCTAACTAAATCGTGGACAGCGGAATTTGGGACTGCAGAGATGCAAACTCAACACGGAGGCTCTTTCTCAAAAAATTGACTTAACCGGGACATTAACAGAGCCACAGCCCTTGGGCAAGCGGGGAAGCGCGACTATCGGCCCTGAGGCGAAAAGCAGGCCGGTTCCATCAAAAACAGGGCAGAATATCATTATCGGTAAATGCGCCGCTGCTGATATTAGGGAAGGTTCGAACAAGTCCTCGTGGCGTTCTCTTTTGTAGAGAGTGGCTTACACAGCAATTGGCGTCAAGGCATCCAGGCAGAGCCTATTCACTGCGATAGCCTATCAGGATAATATCGCAGTGAATTTAAGCCCAGTCGCTCATGACTCACGTATTGAGTTCGACTCACGCGACCTCAGCTTGTGGCTGTGGAACTATGTCAGCGGTGTCACTGAGGGCATTCTCGCTCTTGGCCACCACGCTGGCGGCAATACTGTTACCCAGCACATTGGTGGCCGAGCGGCCCATATCGAGGAAGTGATCGACCCCGAGCAAGAGCAGGATCCCCGCCTCGGGAATGTTGAATTGCCCAAGGGTTGCAGCAATCACCACTAACGAAGCTCTGGGCACACCGGCCATCCCTTTGGAGGTGACCATCAACAGCAATAACATGGTCAACTGCTGCCCCAGACTCAGCTCAAAGCCATAGGCCTGGGCAATAAACATGGTGGCAAAGGTGCAGTACATCATGGAGCCATCCAGGTTGAAGGAATAACCCATTGGCAGTACAAAGCTGGAGATACGTTTGCTGCAGCCGAACTCTTCAAGCCGCTGCAACATTTTCGGATAGGCCGACTCAGAGCTGGCGGTGGAAAATGCCAGCAGCAAGGGCTCACGCATCAAGCTCAGTAAACGACGGATACGGCCGCCGAGGAACAAGGAACCCGCAGCAATCAACACCAACCACAACAGCCCCATGGAAAGATAAAACTGCCCCATAAAGCTGCCATAGGTGAGCAATATGCCACTGCCCTCCTTGGCCACCATGGCACCTATAGCGGCAAACACGGCAAAAGGAGCAAAGTTCATCACATAAGCTGTCACCTTGAGCATGATATCTGCGCCGCTGCTGAGCACTGAAATCACCGGCTTGGCATGTTCACCGCAAGCCGCAGCCGCCAAACCAAAGAAGAGTGAGAACACCACTATCTGCAGAATTTCGTTGTCGGCCATGGCACCGATAACACTCTTGGGGATCGCATGGGAGACAAACTCTCTCAGGCTCAAACCACCGGCCTCCAGACCTGTCGCGGCATGGCTGTCCGGCAGCGCCAGGTCGAGCCCCACTCCCGGCTCCAGCAAGCTGACCATCAAGAGTCCCAACAGCAGCGAGATAACCGAGGCCATCATAAACCAGGAAAGTGTCTTCAAGCCGACCCGGCCAACAGTGCGGCTGTCTCCCATCTTGGCGATACCCACGGTCAGGGTGGTAAACACCAAGGGAGCTATGATCATCTTGATCAGATTAAGGAATATATCTGTGAGTATGGTAATGCTGTCTGCAAATGTCTGGGCTTGTTCGGGGAAATACCAGCGCAAAATCTGGCCTGTCGCAATACCCAGCACCATGGCGAGAATAATCGACAGGGTCAACTTGTTCATTTTCATTATCATGTGTCGTGCTCCAGTGAATGCCTGGGAGATGGATCCGCCGCCAACGCAGGGGTGCAAAAGGCCATAAGGCCAGAGAAATGCATAAAAAAGCCAGCTCAGATCCAGACAGAATGTCTTCAATAACGCTCATGACTTACATGCATATCCTATGGAGGCAAAAAACTGGCATAAGCAGTCCTGGAAGACGGTGAGATTGCCACTGGAGTAAGCCGATGAGCGTCAGCATCTTGAAACGTATCGTCCCGGAAGGGAAGCCTTAAGACTGGGTGGGCAAGTCGTCACCGTCATCTCTGACGGCTAAAAATGGCACTTGCACTACAGGCTCGATTGGCGGGATAAGGCGAGTCAGTGTCCAATTCTATATAAATTTCAAATTATTAAAAATGTTTCGACACTAACTATTAAGATAGGAACTTTTAAAAAGAAAACCAGATTAACTGAAGATGAAACTTTATTTATCCAAGTAATTTAGTGAGTTACTTCACGGCATTGTTGCGCTTGAAAAGACCACCAGGCATGAAACAGTAGCCGCAGCAGTCGCTGCGGCTATCGAGTCAGCTTTGGAAGGCACTTATCACTCGGCTATCCAGGCCAGTTGCCAATGACTGCCGACACCGGGTTCAAACTGGGTCGCACTGGCCGACCATTGGCGGCAATAACCACTTTCCGGGAAGGGCTTGCAACGGTATATCTTGCCATCTTTGGGCTGCAGTACCCTGGTTCCCTCTGTGTATGACCCCAAACCATCAGGGAACTGGAAATCCGCCGGCGCTGTATCACCGGCTTGACGCAGGAAGAAACCAAACTCCTGGGTCAGCTCCTTGCCCTCTTGGGTCTGAGCCTTCAACTGCATGTGGTAATGTCCGGCAGCGGGCTCAAGCACTTCGATGTTGAAGTCGGCGCTGTTATTGTCAATCTGCTGCACAGCAGAACCGGATGCCTTGCCATCATGAGTACTGATAAAGGCACTGACCTGCATTCTGGCATCTGTGGTTACAGTAAAGCCAACGCTGGCCTTGCCATCGACTATCTCATAGTTGTCGCTCAGGCCGCTGACACTGAAATCGCCGCCGGGCAGAGGCGCCAACTCAAAACCAGTTTCGACCCGGGTGATCCCGGAATCATTCTGGGCGAAGACATCATTCTTGCCATAGACGGGCACTATCTCACCATTGGCATTCAATTGCCCCGCCTTAAGGCCGGTGCCACCGGCATTGATCGCCTCAGCCAACAAACTGGGCCAGGTATTATGATTACCCTGCCCGGCATCGGCTATGGTGAGCCGGGTAGACAACGAAGGTTGTTCTCCGTTGTCACCAAACACCCGAGTGAACACCTGATCGCCAGCCTTAAGATCCTGGGACGGGTTGATATTCCCCACGTCCTGCCATTCGGAAGGAGTCGGGGCTGCACCGTCAAAGTTCACATCTATGACATTGTAGAAACTGTTGCTGGTATCCCCCACTTCCCAAACCGCCAGCACAAGCTGATAACCGCTACGCTGTGGCAACTGACACTGATGCGTCAGCGTCTTGGGAGGCTGCACCATGCCGCCATCGACACTGCAAAATGGTTCAGACTCAAAGGCCGCCCGGCTCAAAGGTGCGTTGGGGTCCCAGTTTTGCTTGGTCAGATAGTAACGCCAGTCGCGGGTAACATGATTGGCGGTCAGCTGCCAGGTAAAGTTGATAGGGCCGGCACTCACAGGTTGTTTGGTCCAGCGACTGGATGACTGCTGATCCAGCTCTCTGAAACTGGCATTTCCGGCACTGGCTATCTGACCATCGGCCGGGCCGGATGCCGGAAATCCTGAAGGCCCTTCGACGCTTTGGGGTTCCCACTGAATCGCACCACAGCTAGTGTTGTTGTGCTGATTACAGGCGTAGGCTCTGGACTCTGGGCTTTTCACATAGCCATGAGCCAACGCCTGGGTAGATAACCCTACCCCAGCGGCTGTCAATGCCAAGGACAAAGCTGTTGTTTTAAATGATGATTTAACCACTTTGCAATACTCCATTTTGCTGCCTTAACGACAGTTCCTTGAACAAGCGGTATTTGGGCACACAAGAGAATGACTCTGTTGCAGACACAGTCAGCGACTGTGGCAGCCCCGCTATCTTAACCCTAGGGCCTTAGACCGGAAGCTTTGCGTCCTGAGCTTTCGCTCAGTTTGCCAAATACCCAGAAGCTCTCACCTCAGTTTCCTGCAGCTGAGAGTTCTATGAGTAAAGGCAAAAATGACAACGATGTCAAAGAAGAATTTCTTTAAAAACCAAAAAGTTAAAAACAGACAATGCGTACAGCATACTGAGCATCACAACATCTGCTTGATTCATATCGGATAAACGAAATACCGTAAAATCCCCCTGTCACTGAGCCGACCAGTGTTGCCATGACGAGCTTTATGGTTATAATGGCCGCCTCTGTCTTAGGGGAGTAGCTAACCTGGGTCCCGCCCAGGGGTAAGTATCAACACACTTGGCCTCATGCCATGGTGCTTACAGCAAGTTTAGGCTTGCCAGGCAAGACCTGAGCACGGTATACCGCACAAATATAAAGGGGTGGGCGGTAGACTGTGCTTGGAATTTTGCCACCCCGAAGGAACGCCCATTTTGGAAGCACTCATCGCCTCAACTATCACTGTCGCCGTAGCCGAAATCGGTGACAAGACTCAGCTGTTGGCCCTGTTGTTGGCCGCCCGTTTCAAAAACAAGACCGCAATTATCTCAGGGATCCTTGTCGCCACCCTGCTCAACCATTTTGCCGCCGCCTGGCTGGGCCAATGGGCCATGGGCTGGCTCAGCGCCGATATCGGCCGTTACCTTGTTGCCGGCAGTTTCTTTGCCATCGCCCTCTGGGTGCTGGTGCCCGATAAGGTCGATGCCGAAGAGAGCCGCTTCTACCGCTATGGTCCCTTTGTGGCCACCTGCTTACTGTTCTTTATCGCCGAAATGGGTGACAAGACCCAGGTCGCAACCGTGGTGCTGTCGGCCAAATACGATAGCCTGCTGATGGTTGTAACAGGCACCACTGTCGGCATGCTGCTGGCGAATGTTCCCGTGGTGCTGGCCGGCCATTTCAGTGCCGACAAGCTGCCTATGACCTGGATCCACAGAGGTTGCGCCCTGCTGTTTGCCCTCTTGGGGATAGCCACCCTGCTGTGGGAATAGGGAAACCGCTGACAGCGCAAAAGGGGCAGCTCAAGCTGCCCCCTGTTATTTCCGGCGTGCCGCTATCAGCTGGCCAGCATCTCTTGCACCCGGCGGCCGTAGTCGGCATCGGCCTGGCTGAAGTGGCCAATCATTCGCTGCTGCACATCCTGAGTCGCTTGACTCAGAGTACCGCAGATATTGCTGATAAGCCTGGCCTTTTCCTCTTCCGGCAACAAGCGGTAAAGATTGCCAGCCTGGGTGTAGTCATCCTGGCCATAACGGCTGTATCTGTCGGCTTCACCATCCAGGCGCAGCGGCGGCTCTTTGAACTCGGTCGCATCCTGCAGGCCGCTTGGCTGCGAGTTGGGACCATAGTTTGCCGACGCATCGCCACCTGTCTGGCTTCCATGGTAAGGGCATTGAGCCCCGGCCATGGCACCGGCACGTTGATGGTGATTGGCCTGAGTCGCATGGGGGCAGTTCACCGGCAACTGGTTATAGTTGGCTCCTATCCGATAACGCTGGGCATCGGCATAGGCAAACAGGCGAGCCTGCAACATCTTGTCCGGTGACGCGCCGACACCGGGAACCAGGTTACTCGGCGCCAGTGCCACCTGCTCTACTTCGGCGAAGTAGTTCTGTGGCAGACGATTGAGCTCCAGTACCCCAACCTCGATCAGCGGATAGTCCTTATGTGGCCATACCTTGGTCAAATCAAACGGGTTGATATGGTAAGTATTGGCATCGGCTTCCGGCATTATCTGCACCTTGAGCTTCCAACGGGGGAAGTTGCCATCCTGGATTGCCGCCACCATGTCACGCTGGGCATGATCCGGATCGATTCCCTTCACCTTGGCGGCCTGCTCTTCAGTCAGGTTGGCTATGCCCTGCTCTGTCTTGAAGTGGAACTTGACCCAGAAGCGCTCACCCTTGGCATTCCAAAATGAGAAGGTGTGCGAGCCAAAGCCATGCATCTGCCGATAGTTGGCCGGAATACCCCGGTCAGACATCAATACAGTCACTTGATGCAAGGACTCTGGGTTGAGCGACCAGAAGTCCCACATCGCCTGAGGATCTTTCAAATTGGTGTGCGGATTCCGCTTCTGGGTGTGGATAAAGTCAGGAAACTTGATGCCGTCACGCAGGAAGAAGGTGGGGGTGTTGTTGCCCACAATGTCGTGATTACCGCGCTTGGTGTAGAAACGTACCCCAAAGCCACGGGGATCGCGCTCGGCATCGGCACTGCCCATCTCACCGCCTACGGTCGAGAAGCGAACAAAGGCCTCGGTCTGGGTGCCAACCCCCTGGAAATGTTCGGCTATGGTGTATTGGCTCATATCATTGGTCACTGTGAAGGTGCCGTAAACCCCCGTGCCTTTGGCATGCACTACCCGCTCTGGGATCCGCTCGCGGTTGAAGTGGGCCAACTTTTCAATCAGGTGCCAGTCCTGCAGCAACAGGGGACCACGCTCTCCGGCGGAGAGGGAATTCTGATCGTCTGCGATGGGGGCGCCGCTCTGGCTGGTGATATATTGCTTCTGACTCATCTCGTGCTCCTTAATCCTTTGTCTCGTTTAACCAGTTTTCAATCACATCGAATATGGTGGCCATAAGTGCTCCCTTGAGCAGTCGTATTGGCGATGTGGTCATCTTAGTCAGGCGAAGATATTTTTAAAAACGATTAAAACTGATTATCACAATTCTATTTATAGATTAAATGGGGTTTGGGATTGAGAAATGGGGATAAAGAAATGCATGACCGAGATAGCAGTGACTGCCAGTCGAGATGAGAAACGGCTGAAGCAGAGCAAACGTACATTGTCACGAAAGCAACAAACCTTATAGAAACCGACGTCTGGGGCTCCCCTGACACAGGGTTGTCAGCCTTGCTGATCCTCTGATTTTTCCGGGCTTGCCTGAGGGGCGGCCTGTAAATCAGGCTCTGGGCTACGATAGAGTTTAACCAGGTAATAGGCATCGATAAGCACTATGAAGAAGTTCACCAAAGCCACAGGATATGCAGCAATGGCGATCCCATAGGCAACAAACAGCGCCGCTCCAAGCAGGTTCCACCAGCGCAGTCGTTTGATATTGGACATCATCAGAGAGATGGCCACCACTACCGATGCCAGATAACCGACCCACTCCCATATATTGATTGTATCCATTCAAGCTCCCCTATTTGGGATGGCTAATGGTGTCGAGATCCACCAGATCCCAACACCCCTGATTACGATAAAGGCGTTTACCCTTATAAGGATAGTCGGCCACATCATGGCTGAGGCGTTGTCCCATGACTAAATATTTGAGCGGCCTCTCGGAAGTGTTGTTCATGCCATGAGCCACACTGCCGGCCGGGAAAGCGATAAAGTCCCCGCCCCCGATGGCGAAGACTTGTTGATCGATACACACCTCGCCTTCACCTTCGAGCACATAAATACACTCTTCTTCAAAATAATGAAGGTGGTATTCGGTGCTGTCACGCCCGGGCGCCAGCTCAATCAGATGCACTCCAAGATGAGCAAGGCCGATGACATCACCGAGAGATTTTCTAAGTCGCACCGCATTGGGGTTGAGGAAATGCGTCCGCTCCTCCCCTTTCATGGCGTCTATCTCACTGGCTTTCAGCAGAAACTCCCTGGCATTCATCTCTGTCCCCTGAGTCAGAGCGCCCTTGAGTGAAGCTGTCAGCGCTTGACCACGGCCGCGGTCATACGGGAAATACAGGTCAGCTCACCGGCGCTGTTATGAATAAGCACTTCCCAGACAGAGCTGCGTTTGCCCAAATGTACGGCTCTGGCTGTTGCCTTGAGTTCACCATTGCGGGCTGCCCGCAGGTGATTGGCGTTGATCTCCTGACCTACACAATAGTAGTTTTCAAAGTCCACCACAAAATTGGCGGCATAACTGGCCACAGTCTCTGCCAGCGCCACATTGGCACCACCATGTACTATCCCAAGTGGGTTGTGGATAGCCGGAGACGCCGGCATGCTGGCTACCATATAGTCATCACCTATCTCAGTGATGCGGATCCCCAGGGTCTGCATCAAAGTGCCTTTGCCCCCCATACCGGCATCCAGTTTGGCACAATCTTCCAGGGTGATGGGTCGAAACCAAATACTCATCTTATTGTTATCCTTAGTACTCCAATAGGAAAATCAGTGTACTTGGCCGCCTGTATCCAAGTAAACCCGGCCAGCGCAATCCTCTGACCGGGTGGGTGTCAATCAAGACTTGAGAGCTTTAGCCGCGGCGGCGCAGCCCCAATGCTGCGAGAAACAGCAGTGACAGATACCCCAAGGCACCACCATCATGCTTGGAAGGCTCAACCTTGGCAGGATAACTGAGTGCCACTATCACAGGGTCATGATCCGAAGCCGAGAAGGCATTGTCAGACTTGGGCAATTCACCTGTGTACTTCTTGCCATACTCGAACATGTTGGATTCGACCGAGTTGATATGCCAGTCTTCAATGGCAACCAAACGCTCCGCCAGACTGGCGTTGGCCAGTGCATGGTCGAGATTTCCCAACTCACCGTTATAGCTGTAGGAGAAAGTATCGACACCATGGGCCAAGGTGTTGAGGTTGATAAGTCCATACCCCTTGCTGATTTCAGTTCCCTGATGCTCATAGACCTTACCGTTCAGAGTGGTCCAGGAGGCGGTACGCAGAACCCGCTCCGATTGGGCGGCATCATAGTCGGTCAGCACCCGCACAGGATCTTCCAGACCATAGGCATTGAGATCGCCGATCACCAGGAGATCGCCGTCGATCTTTTGCAAGGCTTCTCCCAGAACTTTGGCAGCTGACACCCTGAAGGCGTTGCATTTACCCTGCAGATCCTGAGGATCCCGGTTCTCATCAAAGTTCAGCCAATCCTCAAGACAACCCGAGCCCTTGGACTTGAGATGATTCACCACCAGAGTCAGGCTCTGATCTGCTATGTTGAACTTCTGTCCCAGACTGTAGCGCTGATACTTATCAAAGGCAGGGCTGGCTTCCTGTTTACCATCGACTTCCCGGCTGGCAACCGCTTCAGCGGCATGTTGCTCTGGAGTCGCAATCACAAAAGCCTCGGCTGCCGGAGTCACCCTGGTGGGGCGATAAAGCATGCCCACGGTAATGGCATCGCCGCCGAGATACTTGCCATCTTTTTTGTCGGCATCGGCTATCTCTACAAAGGCATAGATATCCTCATCGGCTTGCTGCTCATTGAGCGCATCGACCAGATTGCGGATGGCGCTTTTCTCGCCAAAGCCGTTGTTGGCAATCTCCATCAAACCCACTATGTCAGCGTTCATGGCGGTAATGGCATTGACTATTTTAGTGCGTTGCAACAGCATCTCTTCTTCGCTGAGGGCGCCGCGGTTATCACCTGTTGGATTGGCGTCACCACCAACGGCATCGTTGAAGAAATTAAGCACATTGAAGCTGGCGACCCGGATATCCCCCTTCTCGGCAATAGCCGGTGCTTGGCTTCGGTCGTCGCCGCGTAATATATCCCCAGGAGTAATACTGTTGGTTGCCACCAGACGATACTGGTTATAGCTGTATCCTATAACCCCCTCAAGGCCGGTTAACTGGTCGCCAACCCGCAGATAACCTGTCTCTGGGTTGAAGTCCGGCATCCAGGGCAGCTCGCCGTCTTTGGCCTTGAAGTCTGACTCAACAAACAATTGGTTGGCACGGTTGGCTTGCTCCAGTGCCATCGCCTCTGGCGACAGCGGCAGGTGTACCTGGGTCGGCTTCAGCAGCGGCGCCTTGTGAGACAACATAAGATTGTTGCGACGGGCATCGTAGTCAAAGCTGAAGTTACGGCTGACCTTGAGATCACTGCCGGCATCCAGTACTACCTTCATGCCTTCAAAGCGCTCCAGCGCTTGCTGCAGGGTTTCACCATCTGCCACATAAAAAGGCGCAGCCACCGGCAGTTGGGTAAACTCACCCACGGCAAATTTTTTGTCAGCCTTGATATCCAACTGAGTCAGGCCATAGTACTCCTTGACCTTACCCTGTACGCAAACCTCGACACCGGGCTGCACTGTTTCCGGCGCTGCTTCACCCAGGAATACAAAGATGCCGTCGGAGGTGAAAGGCGAGTTGTCTCCCTTGGGATCTTGCAGATAAAAGCCTTTGAACAGGCTGTCGCCACGGGCACTGACCACACCCTTGAGGGTGTATTCGCTGTCGGATTCGAACTTACCCTCAGGGACCAACGGACTGCGATCTCCGCTCCCCTGCACTTCATAGATGGGTGTCAGCGTGGCGCCATCACAGCTGAATGCCGTAACTTCAGGGGCTGCAGCCTCATCCAGGCTGCCGAGTCCTTTGAAGTTATCAGTGCCCATAGGTTGCCAATCGGCGGCATTGAATTGCGTCGAGGCAGTGAGCGCCGACTTGCTGCGGGCCAAAGTGATATTCAGGCCCCAGTCGGCTGGGGTAGGCACGGCGCCGACAATATCGACGACGACGCCATCTTTCATCAGGGCTACCGCATCACCGCCATTGAAATAGAGATTGCCCTTGAGGCTGTCGACTCCAGCAGGCAAGCTTATTTCAGCATTGGGATGCAGAATCACTTTAATCCCCTTGGCCGCCATGCTTTGGCCATCCAATACCAGCATATCGGAGGCATCAGTAGCGCCATCTTTATACCGCACCAATTTATAGCCGTTTAAATCGACTTGACTATCACCAGAGTTATATAGCTCTATGGCTTTATTATTGGCGCTGCCCTCAACGTATTCGCTGATTAAAACATCGGCATTGGCCATCACTGGAATGGTGGCAGCCACGGCAATCGCAATGGCTGTCAGCTTGTTAACATTATCCATATTATCAACCCCTTTAATTGTAATAATGCCGTTAATTTCTATTAACGTGCCGCGGGATTGTCCCAGAGAAGAACGGTCAATTGAAGTGGTTTAATCACATTTAGGCAACAGTTATACCGAACGCAAATTCTATATAAATCATTAATTAACCACCATGTTCTCAACTGAGAACAAAGCAGAAAACCCTGTTTCAACCCAAGCTGTTATTTAATAAAAAAATAGTTAGACAACAAATAAATCCTGTCTTCTATAAAATATAATAAGCCGTATGATATGGTCGATAAAATAGACAAATATTTTTACATCAAATAATCAGTAAACCTCGAAACTAATTATCTCTCCCCGTCATCAAAAATTAATTTTTGCGCGATATGACCATAAAAAAAGCGGCCGGATGGCCGCTTTCATCTATTTGGGTTATCAGAATTGAGCAACAACGGGATCAGAGCAAAGCTCGGCTCCCAGTTCACAAACCTGATAAGTCACGCTATTGGCTTCGGTATTGAAGCGGTCACGGAACTGGCCATCGTTGGCGGTGGTCGCAACCTGTTCGCCGTCGCGGAAAATCGCCACTTCATCACCCAGGGCACCATTCCAGTTAACATCAACCATGGCGCTGCCACGACGGGACTTGAGGGCGCGGCTGATATCGGCAGAGATGCTGTGGGCAAATACCTGCACTTCCATGCTGACACTGTCGCTGAGCTCGGTGGCATCGGTCGCTGTCAGGGTCACTGTGTAGGTACCGGCCTCAGCATACACATGTTGAGGGTTTGCCTCGCTGGAGACAGAGCCGTCACCGAAATCCCAGTGGTAGCTGGCGATATCATCATTGATATCAGAGCTGCTATTGCTGAAACTGACGCTCAAACCTTCGGCTTGATAGTCAAAGCCGGCATTAGGTGCTGAAGGACCGGCTTCACCCAGCGCCGTGATCACCATCCCCCAGTTGTTCAGGGTGCCTGTGTCACCACCGGCATGGTCAGTCACGCTGAGAGTCCAGGTACCTTGGGCAATTTCACCGTTGAAGTCGCCCAGATCCCAGCTCTTGACGATATCGTCATTGCTGCTTCCTTCGCGATTATGCAGCACCACTTCGGTGCCGGATGGCGAAGTCAGGGTCACAGTCAAATCACCAATCCAGGTGTGGCTGATGTTGACGTTGGTATTGACACCAAAGATCTGCAGCGGATCGGCGATCTCAATGGTGCTGGTCACTGTGGTGTTATCGGCAATAGCCACTGGGGTATCATTGCTGTATGGGAAGTCATTCAGCCCTTGAGGGATGATTTCCAGGCTCACCACACTGCTCTTTTCAATACTGCCGTCATTACCCGATACCGTGATGGCGTAATCGCCCCACTGAGTCTCGGCTGTGCTGGCTACGTTCAGGGTAAAGCTGTCACCGGCACCAACGCTGGTGGCAGACAAAGATACCCCTTCCAGAGCAGGCTCCACACTGACACTCAGCTCAACACTACCATCCCAACCGGCCACACTACCGACACTGAAGTCATAGCTGGTGCTTTCACCGGCTTCGATAGTGCGGGCAGCCGGAGTCACGCTGAAGCGATAACTTGGGCTTGGGTTGGCTTGATCGAGCGCGTTGGCCGCGTTCAGACGGGTACCGGCAACACTCTTGCCAGTCATGGCCGCATTGGCATCACCCGAATTCATCAACAGTTCTTTCATCTCAAGCGGTGTCAGATCCGGGTTGATGGACCACACCAGAGCCGCCACCCCGGTCACCATAGGCGTAGCCATGGAAGTACCCGAATAACTCTCGTAACCACCACCTGGAACCGTTGACAGAATGGCACTGCCAGGCGCCGCCATGTCTACGCTGGTAGCACCCCAGTTGGAGAACCAGGAGATACCATCCGAGCTATCGGTACTGGCGATAGACATCACTATGTCCGATTCATAGTTGGACGGATAATGAGGGCTGACATCATTGTCACTGGTGTCATTACCGGCCGCAGCCAGGAACAGAATACCGGCTTCACCGGCGGCTTCGATGGAGTCCTTCAGCGCCTGGCTGAAACCACCGCCGCCCCAGGAGTTGTTCGTTGCTTTGATATCAACGCCATGATTCACCTTGAGATCAGTCATATAGTCGATGCAGGCGATGGCATCTGCGGTAGAACCTGTACCGGCAGGGGTCAGGAACTGACAACCAATGATCTTCACATCCCAGTTAACCCCGACCACACCCAGACCATTGTTGCCCTTGGCGCCAATGGTGCCGGATACATGGGTACCATGGCCGTTGCCGTCCATGGGATCGCCATTGTTGTTGGCCGAGCTGAAACCGTGAACATCATCAATCACGCCGTTGCCATCATCATCTATGCCGTTACCGGGAATTTCACCCGGGTTAACCCACATATTGGCCTGCAAGTCCGGATGGTTATAGTCAACCCCGGTGTCGATAACCCCAATGATCACATCCGAGCTGCCTGTAGTGACATCCCAGGCTTCGGGAGCATCAATATCGGCGTCAGCCACACCACCGGTTTGCCCAGTGTTATGCATGCCCCAGAGCTCAGGGAAACGGGGATCATCCGGCATGCCTATGGCCCGCAGAATGTAGTTGGGTTCAGCATATTTAACCGCAGGGTGGCTGGAGATCATCTTGATCGCCTGCTCAATATCGGCGCCTTGACGCAGATTCAGCTTGGCCAGACGGCCATCGAGCAAGCGGGCAAATTTGTCATCTATACCATCGGCATTGGCATCACGCAGAGTGCCACGTACCAGGCGCTGAGCCGCGATGCGCTCCTCTTTGGTGGCATTATCCTTGTAAACCACCAGGATAGAGTCCTTGGCGTAACGGATCTCGTTTTTAGCCATTGCAGGAGCGGCGCCAAGCGCCATAACACCAGCGACAGCCACCGCCAATGGCGAGAATTTTTTCAACATATTCGGGCTTCCTATAGTCCTTATAATCCCTTGGTATCCGGAACGGCTTGCATCTGCGGCACTTCCTTGAAACGACAGGCAAACAATGGCCAGCGAGTGAAATCCGGCGTTTATTTATTGCAAATAGATTGTTACCGCAATGAAAACAAGAGAGAAAGTAGCAAACTGAAAAATACGACTTTGATACTAGACGGGTTAGGTATTTTGAATCTTAAAAACATCTGAAAAATAAAAATAAAAACTTATTTTTCAATATACTAAATAGAATCAAACCTTAAAACCCAGACAATATCGACTAAAGCCTAAATAGCCTTTAACTCCGATTGCGGCACCCGTCCCATACGCGTAACTTTTGTTGCTGATTTGTTCCACTCTGGTTCAATCAAGGATATGTACGAAAAGGAGTCTTAGGTGTCGGTACTCGCAAAAATCCTGTTTGGTTCAGCCGTTTTGTTGACCAGTCTTGGTACAGCAGCGACAGAGCGCCAGGTAAATGCACTACAGGAGTTGCCAGTCACCCTCCAGACACTGCTGGAAACTCAGGGACGCGACAACTTGGTCGACCTGATGCAACAAGGCAGTTTCAACCAAGCCATCATAGTTCAAGCCGGAATTGACAACAGCGCCATCCTCACCCAGGCCGGGTTTGGAAATCAGGCACAAGTAGTACAACTCGGGGTCAATAACCAGGTTGAAATGATGCAGGTGGGTGACGCCAATAAGGCAAACATCACTCAAATAGGCAATGACAATCTGGTGCAACTCAACCAGCTTGGCAGCGCCAATTTTTCGATACAACAAATTGCCGATGCTGCCACTATCAGCATCACGCAGTATTAAAAACACAGGGAGCGTTTAATGAAATCTCAAGCTAAAAAGTCACTGATTGCACTGGCTATCACAACGGGTCTGGGTATGAGTGCCCAAGCCTTCGCCGGCAGTGTCAACGAAATCTCAGTTAACCAGCAGAGCCGCAGCACTGTAGGTCAGGAAGTCTATGCCGAGCAAACCGGCATTCTGAACCTGGCAGTCATCAATCAGGAAGGTTCTGCCCAGGAAGCCACCGTGGTTCAAGACGGTGTTTGGCACGAAGCCTATGTTGATTCCAAGGGCGACGAAAACAAAGTTATAGTGACTCAGAATGAAGACTGGCACGTGGCCAGCGTCGATGTAGACGGTAACGTCAACACTGCAACTGTCGCTCAATCCGGTTTCTTCAACGAAGCCAATGTTGAGCTGATCGGTGACAACAACAGCGCCGAAGTAAACCAAAACGGTGACACCAACTTCGCGGTATTCCGTGTCAACGGCAACGACAACTCCGGCTATATCAGCCAAAACGGGAACAACAACGAAGCCGGCATGATAGCCGTTGATTTCAGCCCCAACGTAGGCAACGGTAACTCTGTGACCGTACTGCAGGAAGGCAACAGCAACATAGGTGGCGTGCGTGGCGTTGCCGGTGATAACAACAGCATCGAAATCGATCAGGCAGGCGATCTGAACACTGGTTTTGTTTACGCCCTGTCCGGCTCTGAAAACAACATCGAAATGATGCAAACCGGCACTGCCAACACCGCAGTACTCGAATTCACCACAGGTGATGACAACGACGTTGAAATCTACCAGAAAGGTGATGGCAACGCGGTAGGCGATCTGCTGGTTGCCGATATTCAAGGTAGCGACAACGTAGTCGATATCCAGCAGGAAGGCGACACTAACGGCGTTGAATTCCAAATCTGGGGTGACGACAACAACATCGACCTGGAGCAGGATGGCAGCACCAACTTCGCTACTGCCGCCGCCTATGGCACTGACAACAGCATGGACCTGACTTCACAGGGCGATTACAACGAGCTGGTTGCATTCGCCACAGGTGAAGACAACCAGATCGAAATCCATCAGGAAGGCACTGAAAACTTTGCCTATGCCGAGCTGGAAGGTGAGAACAACGAAGTTGATATGGAGCAAGATGGCAGCGCCAACGAAGCTCTGGTCACTGTTGTTGGCTATGACAATGCCGATATCGAAACCACTCAAAGCGGTGACCTCAACCTGGTAGACCTGCTGATCCTGGGTGATGACAACCTGGCTCAAATCGTTCAAAGCGGCGACAACAACTGGGTGAGCGGTGTTGACGGCGGCGCCTTCGCCGTAGTTGGTACAGGTAACAGCCTGATGATCACCCAAAGCGGTAACGAAAACCTGGTTGTCGGTTCTCAGGCCGGTACCAGCAACGCTATCAGCGTAACCCAAAGCGGTGACTACAACGTTGCCACTGTTATCCAGAACTAATCACTCTGGTGCTTTATGCGAAAGGGAGCCTCTTGGCTCCCTTTTTGTTTGCCCAATTGCCAACTGAGCGTGAGTCATTGTGGCTTGAAAACTCATGGTTCCAGCGGTTTCTTGGGAACCCCATACCATAAACATCGAATAACAAGGCGAGTATTCGCCGCTGGCACAACGGCTATTATGGCTTTGAACCAAATCTCACTAATAAACCTGGTTTTAGCTGCCAGCTAAGTTGCAGCCCATCACCTGCGGTGCGCCTCTCGCACAGGCGATCCTGTGACTCGGCGAGAGTTGCGCAGCAACATGCTTTCGAGCACGAGCCTTGGATGGCGAACTGGCCGTTGTGCATGGAGGCATTTACACCACGACTTTACGCCGCTGGCACGGCGGCTAGCATTGCTTTAAGCCTTAAATCCCTCACCAATACTTGCCGGGTTTTTGACCACAGACGTAACCCATCACCTGCGGTGCGCCTCTCGCACAGGCGATCCTGTGACACGTCGTGAATACGTCCCTGTAGCCTCGACGAAAACATCTGACCTACATGGACGTAGGAAATGCCGAATTTGTCAGGAACAAAATTCGGCCCTGTTTTCGACGGTCACAGTTCCGCCTGTGCCTGAAAATGAGGTGTATGTCTGCAGACACTTCAGATGTTTCAAGCTACTCAGTGCTAACAGAATTACACCAATTCCCCCTTCGGAGCCGCCGCTGGCGTTGTTGTAAATTGGCGTAGCCGAGACAGGGAGGTCGAGGCTCGAAGGTCGAGCAGGGCGAATGTTGCGAAGCGACAAGTTCATGAGCGCGAGCCAAGGAAGGCGAGCTGGCCCTTATGCATGGATGCATTTGGCGAGTCCTGAGTAGCCAATTTGCTTCATAAGCCAGCGGGGATTTCGGCTACGTCGGGGTATCCTTGGGGATGCAAGGGGCTTTGGACAAGCAAAGCCCCTCGTCCAGTGTGGTGTGGAACACCACGACTTTAGGCCGCTGGCACAGCTGCTATCATGACTTTGAACCAAATATCACTAATAAACCTGGTTTTAGCTGCCAGCTAAGTTGCAGCCCATCACCTGCGGTGGGCTCTTGCACAGGCGATCCTGTGACTCGGCGTTAATACGTCCCTGTAGCCTCGACGAAAACATCCTTGTTTTCGACGGTCACAGTTCCGCCTGTGTCTGGAAAATAGGCGTATGTCTGTAGGTATATAAGCAATTTCTAGCAAAGCTATGATTGCACCAATTCCCCCTTCGGAGCCGCCGCTGGCGTTGTTGCAAAATGGCGTAACCGAGACAGGGATGTCGAGGCTCGAAGGTCGAGCAAGGCGAATGTTGCGAAATGAGCGCGAGCCAAGGAAGGCGAGCTGGCCCTTGTGCATGGAGGCATTTACACCACGACTTTAGGTCGCTGGCACAGCGGCTATCATGGCTTTGAACCAAATATCACTAATAAACCTGGTTTTAGCTGCCAGCTAAGTTGCAGCCCATCACCTGCGGTGGGCTCTTGCACAGGCGATCCTGTGACACGGCGTTAATACGTCCCTGTAGCCTCGACGAAAACATCCTTGTTTTCGACGGTCACAGTTCCGCCTGTGCCTGAAAATGAGGAGTATGTCTGCAGGCATATAGGTAGCTTCAAACAAGTTAGCTCTCACAGAATTGCTCCAATCCCTCCTCGGTGTCGCCGACAGCCGTTGGCGCAAATAACGTAGCTGAAGGCGAACACTCGCCGGTGACGAGTGTGCTCATGAGCGCAAGCTATGGACAGATTGGAATACTTAAGCTCCACGACTTTACGCCGCTGGCACAACGGCTATCATGGCTTTGGCTGAAAGCCATTCCCGACGCGCAAAAAAGCTCAAAGCTGCGGCGATTGCCGCACTCTGACAGGAATTTTCCACTGACTTGGCTTACATAAAAGCCATCAAAGCATAAACAAGCCCCATTCGGGGCCAAGTTCAGGCTGGATCTAGCGACAAATCAACTGATGAGATCGAAGTGACTCTGATAGGTCTGGGCCCAACGCAACAATTCGACTCGATTACGAGATTGAGTCTTGCGGAAAATCGATGAAATATGCGCCTTGACCGTATGCTCACTGATACACAGACGTTGGGCTATCTCTTTATTCCTGGCACCACTGGAAACCAGTTGAATAATGGTACGTTCACGCCGGGTCAACATCTGCAGCATGGAAACCGTATCGGCCGACATCTCATTGCCAGTGTCCAAGGTCTTGACCAGCTTACGGAACATCTTGCTGATAAGGGTTCTGTCGTACCAGAGCTCATCGGCCACCATCTTGCGCAGGCCAGTAAGCATAAGATCGATGCGCTGATCTGAATAAAGTACCCCGCGGATCCCCAGCAACATAGCCGACTCCTGATCCAGTGAACCTCTGGCAACTTGATAGAGGGCGACAGGAACATGAGAGACCAGACGGCTGGCCAGCAGAGGAATGCCCTTATTGTCCAGCGCCGACCCCTTCTGAGAAATTAGATAGAAAGTACTATCGCTCTTCTGCGGATCCAACTGTTCCGGGTGGCGTACTATACGGGTCTTAAGACCAATGGACTCGGCCAGTATGGCCAAATGACAAGGGGCGGCTATCTGGTTTATAAAAACCAACTCATTGATACTACTCATATTTACTCTTCTCCCTGAAAAGTCTCGCTCATATCCCTAAAGGGATAGCTTCCTTAATCACTTTCCGTGAGCTTACACAAAAAGTATCAGATGATTCTGACCAGATAGTGTCCGGTTTTCATCACCATAAAGTATGATTCTAACAATCTTTAGTCGCATTGCCAGATGAAATATTGTAAAGACTGTATATGGCTCTCTCTGTCCCGACCTGTCAATCGGTGCCAAGACGCTGCAACTGGCGGTCATGAAATGAGGATAAAAACAGCAAGGCGGCGATGGCACCGATAAGAGCCATCAGCATATCCGACTGGGTATCCCAGACATAGCCCTGGGTGCCGAGAAATGCCTCGGCACCTGTGCCTGTAGCCGCGGCAACCCACCATTCAATCAGTTCATAGAAAGCCGACAAGGCCAAGGCAAAACAACTGACCAGAAAAGCACACCAGGCACCAGGTTTCACAGCTTGGTTACGCAGCAGTATCTCTCTGGCAATCATTGCCGGGATAAACCCTTGGGCCAAATGACCCAGTTTATCGTAGTTGTTACGCTCAGAGCCCATCCACTGCGCTAAAGTATCGAACAGCGGCACCTCGGCATAGGTGTAGTGAGCGCCGACAAACAGTATCAGGCAATGCACCAAAATCAGGCCATAAAGCAGCGGGGTCAGCGGAAAACGTTTGCGGGTAAAAAACAGTATCGGCAGTGCCAGCATCCCAGGCAGCGCTTCCAGCCACCAAGTGAAATCATCTTTAGGCGCTATCGCCGACCAGATAAGTACCACAAAATAAACGACCAGCCAGATAATTGTGTTTTTCAAGCCACTTTCCTTATGCCAGTGATTGTTCTCAATTAGGAAAAAATACTTTAGCCATCTAGCCCTCCACTTCACCTGAAAAAAGTGCTACTTTGATTGGGCATGGGCAAAAGCATCATAGCATACGTACATTAGTTAATAATCAAGAGGGTACCTATATCATGGCGAAACACTCGCTGGACAAGGATAAAATTAAAATCCTGTTGTTGGAAGGCGTCCACCAATCAGCCGTCGATGTGCTGGAAAGGGCTGGCTATACCAATATCGAGTATCACAAGGCATCACTCTCCGGCTCAGAGCTGCAGCAGTCGATCAAAGATGCCCATTTCGTCGGAATCCGCTCCCGTACCCAACTGACCCAAGAAGTATTACAACAGGCGGAAAAGCTGGTTGCCATAGGATGTTTCTGTATCGGCACCAACCAGGTCGATCTCAAGGCTGCCGAGCAACTGGGTATTCCTGTGTTCAATGCGCCCTTCTCCAATACCCGCAGCGTGGCCGAACTGGTACTCGGTGAAATCATCATGCTGCTGCGCGGTATTCCGCAGCGCAACGCCCTGGCCCATCGTGGTGGCTGGCTCAAGAGCGCCAATGGCAGCTTCGAAGCCCGTGGCAAGACCCTGGGGGTCATAGGTTATGGCCATATCGGTACCCAGCTGGGGATCCTCGCCGAAACCTTGGGGATGAAAGTGATCTTCTTCGATATCGAAGATAAGCTGCCGCTGGGTAACGCCCAGCAGGTACACTCCATGGAGCAGTTACTGTCTCAAGCCGATGTGGTCAGCCTGCATGTGCCTGAAACCCCACAAACCAAAGAGATGATTGCCCAGGCCGAACTGGCGATGATGCGCAAAGGCAGCATACTGATCAATGCTTCCCGCGGCACTGTGGTGGATATCGACGCCCTGGCGGTAGCACTCAAGGAGCAACAGTTGGCTGGTGCCGCCATCGACGTGTTCCCGGTTGAGCCCAAGTCCAATACTGACGAATTCCAAAGCCCGCTGCGCGGCCTGGACAATGTGTTACTGACCCCACACATAGGCGGCAGCACAGAAGAAGCCCAGGAAAACATAGGTATTGAGGTTGCCGGCAAGCTGGCCAAATACTCAGACAACGGCTCTACCCTGTCGGCAGTCAACTTCCCGGAAGTATCGCTGCCGCAGCATAAAGATGCCTCCCGCCTGCTGCATATTCACCATAACCGCCCCGGTATTCTGATCAAGATTAACCAGGCGTTCTCGGAGAAAGGCATCAACATTTCAGCCCAGTATCTGCAAACCACGGCTACCATAGGTTATGTGGTGATGGAGGTAGATACCACCCAGGCTGAAGAAGCACTGACAGAACTCAAGTCTATCGAAGGTACTATCCGTACCAGACTGCTGTTCTGATTTTTTGAGGCTTTCACAGGGTGCCATATTGCTATCGGCGCCCTGTTTATTTCTGTCAAATCCGCTACAATCGCAGATCTCTTAATGCCTTCAATCTCAGGATCTTGTTATGAGCATTTGCGTTTCTCAGCCCGATTGGCCACTGGATGCCGGCATTCCGGATCTGCTTATTTCCCGCCTATCTCACTTGGGTCTGCTTGCCGTTACCGGCGAACAGGGCCGCAGCTTTATCCATGGTCAGGTCACCACGGATATCAGCTCTCTCACGGCCGAACAGTGGCGTTGGGGCGCTCACTGCGATCCCAAAGGCAAAATGCTTTCAAGTTTCAGAACCTTTGCCCTGGGTGATGCCCTGATATTGATGATGCCAAGGGATACCCTGGCTGCCGACTTGCCGCAACTGAAGAAGTACGCTGTGTTCAGTAAGGCCGAACTGGTCGATGTCAGCGACGATTACAGTCTCGTGGGTGTAGCCGGCGCCAAGGCTGCCACTTGGCTGGCAGAGCAGTTCCCGGGCTTCAGTCCAGAGCAGCAAGTGAGTGCTGTCGATGACGGCGTGGTACTGCAGGACGGCGAGCGCTTTATTCTGGTTCTGCCCAGGGCCCGGGCCGATGCCTTGTGCCAGCAGCAGTCTCCAGTCGATGCCAGTGCCTGGCAAGAGCTGGAAATCCTTGCCGCCTACCCTAACCTGCCGGCATCACACATGGGCCAATTTGTACCGCAAATGTGCAACCTGCAGGCCATCAACGGCATCAGCTTCACCAAAGGTTGCTACATGGGCCAGGAAACCGTGGCCAGAATGAAGTATCGCGGCGGCAACAAGCGAGCCCTCTATATTCTCAAGGGTAAAGCCACTGTCGATGTCACCCCGGAAACCACGCTGGAGATGGCGCTGGATGAAGGTTTTCGTAAGGGCGGCAGCATTATTGAAGCCGTACAACGAAATGGCGAGTTGCTGCTGACCGCAGTGCTGGCCAATGACACAGAAGTCGGCGCCAAATTCCGCATCGCTGATGATGAAAACAGCGAACTGACGGTACTGCCTCTGCCCTACTCTCTGGAAGAGCAGGAGTAACAATGAATGACCCAATAAAGGCGCCGTCGGCGCCTTTATTTTTATCCGCAGTTTGTCGCTATTCGGTGCCGGACTCAGTTTCCATGTGAGTATCACGCACCTCTATCACCTGGGGCAGTATCTGTTTGAACAGTTCCACCAGTTCAGGGTCAAAGTGTTTCCCCGACTCAGACTCCAGTAACGCCATGGTATCTTCTATGCTCCAGGCCTTCTTGTAAGGTCGAATCGAGGTCAGGGCATCGAAGACATCGGCAATGGCGACGATTCGCCCCTCAATGGGAATATCATTGCCTTTCAAGCCATTGGGATAACCTGAGCCATCCCACTTCTCGTGGTGAGTCAGCGCAATGCGCCGGGACATCTGCAACAGAGGATCCGGGTGCTCACCGATAATCTCGGCACCGATTTCGGCGTGTTGCTGCATGATTCGCCACTCTTCGGCGTCCAGTTTCCCCGGTTTTTTCAGCACAGCATCCGGAGTACCTATCTTGCCGATATCATGCATGGGCGCCGCATTGTAAAGCAGCTCACAGAAGTTGTCCGGCAGTTTGGCCTGTTGCGCCAGGAGCCTGGCATAGTGGCTCATGCGAATAACGTGTAAGCCGGTCTCGTTATCCTTGTATTCGGCGGCGCGGCCCAGGCGACGGATGATCTCGAAGCGGGTCTGTTCCAGCTCGCGGGTACGTTCGCGCACCTGTTGTTCCAGCAAACGCTTCTGATCATAGAGGGCCAAGTGGTTACGTACCCTGGCTCTGACTATCGGGGCACTGACAGGCTTGGTGATGTAGTCGACAGCCCCCAAATCAAAGCCCTGGGTCTCATCGGCCACCTCAGAGAGAGCGGTGACAAAGATCACCGGGATATGGCTGGTCATGGGTTCCTGCTTGAGACGCTTACAAACTTCATAGCCATTCATGCCCGGCATCATCACATCCAGGAGGATCAGATCCGGAGGGCTCTTCTGCGCCAACGCCAGCGCTCTTGGGCCATCTATCGCCACCTTGAGCTTATAGTCATCGCCGAGGATCCCCACCAGAATATCTATGTTCTCCGGTGTATCGTCCACCACCAGTACAGTGGCTTTTTCCATCTCAATCTCCCTCTTGTTATGGGCCCCACATCCTATTTCAGCGCCACAGCGCTTTAATGGCATATCCCCTAATGAGTATAGTCAGGCCTGCTCGGTCTCGTTCAGCTCCTGCTGCAGCTCGCGGATAAGATCGGCGGCATCGTCAAACTGATAGCTGCCGACCATACTGCTGACAGGTTTCAGGCGCTGCCACAGAGGCTTGCTCACCCTGCGGCTCAATGCTTCCAGTTGAACAACGGCTTCGGCATCGGCGTCTTCCAGACTCTGCAGCAGTTGCTCCAGGGCGGTTTTAAGCGCCTCGGGGTCCATCTCCTCGACGGCATCACCTTCCGCCAGTGGATCGCTTTGTGGCTTATCACCCATCCAGTCCGCAATGGCTTCGACAATGGCTGCAACCCGGGTTTCCACCGCCAGCAACTCTTGCTCACATTCTTCACCGGCCGCCAACTTGGCTTCCAATTGCCTGGCCTCTTCCACCAAAGGCTCGGAGCAGAGGTTACCTGCCAGCCCCTTAAGGGTATGCGCCGCCCTGACCGCTTCTTCCTGCTGTTGTTCCTTGAGCGCCTTGCGAATCCGTTTGCCGACATTGCCCTGGCTACCGAGGAAACGCTCGAAGATGCGCCGATAGAGGCGCTCTGAATGCTGTACCAGCTGCAGTCCCCGATCGATATCCAGGCTCTCGTGTTCCGGCCAGCTCACCAGATTCTCAGGAGCATCGCCATCGGCCATACCGGCATCATTATTCCCTGCAGCGGCCGGGACTTGCCCACCTCCCAGATACTGCAACAACACCTGATACAAGAGGCTGACTTCTATCGGCTTGGCGATGTGATCATTCATGCCTGCTCGCAGACACATCTCCTTGTCACCGGCCATGGCGTTGGCCGTCATGGCAACCACAGGTAACTGCTCAAGCCCCGGCATCTTGCGCAGTGCCTCTGTGGCCTGATATCCATCCATCACAGGCATCTGGCAGTCCATCAATACAAGATCAAACTGCTGCTGCGCCAACTTCTCCAGTGCTATCTGGCCATTCTCGGCAATGGATAAGTCTATGCCTACCTGTTCGAGAAACTCGGTCGCCACCTCCTGATTCATCTCGTTGTCTTCCACCAGCAACACACGTTTGCCGGCAAGAGCTGCCAGTTGCAGGGATTCGAGATCCAACGCCTTGCGCCTGACAGGAATATGGCCCTGACGCCCAAGAGCCAGCATAATGCCATCGAGCAGCCTGGAGGCACTGACCGGCTTGGTGATATAGCCGTTGATCCCGAGTTGCTCCAACTGTTCGATAAAGCCACTGTTGGCGTGGGCCGACACCATGAGGATCAGCGGCGGCTCTTTTACCTGCAGTATCTGCCGCGCGGTTTCCATGCCGTCCATCTCAGGCATCTTCCAATCGATCAAGGCCATCTTGTAGGACTTGCGCTTCACCTTATCCAGCGCCTCCATGCCGCTGCGGGCACAGTCAACGGTAAAGCCCATGCTCTCCAGCGTGGTCCGCAATATATCTCTGGCGGTACCGTTGTCATCGACCACCAGAATGGGCATGCCCTCCAGTTCCTGCTCTACATTCAGCTTGTCGTTTTCCGCAACCTTGAGCCGCACAGTGAAGAAGAAACAACTGCCGTTGCCAAACTGGCTCTCGACGCCGATTTCACCGCCCATCAGTTCTACCAGTTGTTTGGAAATCGCCAGCCCAAGCCCGGTACCGCCGTATTTACGTGTGGTCGAGGTATCTGCCTGGCTGAAAGACTTGAATAATCTGGCTTGCTGCTCGGCCGTCAGACCTATGCCACTGTCGCGCACCGCGAATCTCAGGATCACTTCATCCTGCTCGCGGCTGAGCTCACTTATCGACAGCATCACTTCACCCCGTTCGGTGAATTTGATGGCGTTGTTCATCAGGTTAATAAGCACCTGACCGAGACGCAGCGGATCCCCTTCCAGGTGGCTGGGTACGCTGGGGGCCACGGCAAACAGCAGCTCCAATTGTTTGTCGGCGGCGCGCTCAGAGAACATATCCCCGAGATCTTCCAAAATACTGTCGAGCTGGAACGGCACCACTTCGATATCCAGTTTGCCGGCCTCAATCTTGGAGAAGTCGAGAATGTCATTGATGATCCCCAGCAGGGATTGCGAAGCCCGTTCAATTTTTTCCACATAGTTACGCTGTTTGCGATCCAACTGTGTCTGCAGGCACAGCTGAGACATGCCGATAATGGCGTTCATCGGGGTGCGGATCTCATGGGACATATTGGCAAGGAAGTCACTCTTGGCCTTGTTGGCGGCATCGGCATCTTCCTTGGCAGCCATCAGTTCGTTGGACAAGAGCTTGAGGCGGGTAATGTTGGCGATACTCATAACCACAGAACGTTCACGGCCCTCTTCCTCTTCAAGCTCGGAGGCGTTGATTGCCATCCACATCGGCTCGCCGGAGGCACTGAGCAGGCGCCACTCGCCGCTGACACTGTGATCGTCACTTCGCTTCAGGCGCTCGTACAGCTCGCTGGCATTGCTTCTGTCTTCCGGCGCCATCAAGTCGGCAAACGAGCGACGTTTGAGCTGCTCGGCACTCATGCCCATGTCACTGCAGAACTGGCCATTGCAATCCATTATGGTGCCGCGATCGTCCAGGTTGACTATGCCTATACCTGCGTTATCAAACAGGGCCCGGAAGTGGGCCTCACTCTGGGCCAGCTCGGTTTCCATCTCCTTACGGCCGCTGATATCGGTAAGATAACCGTTCCAGAGCATGCCATCCTGCTGTTTACTGCCCTTGGCACCGGCCTCTAACCAACGCACCTCACCGGAAGGATGCCGGTAGCGGAACTCTTTAATCCATTGCAGTCCACTCTCACCTGAAAGCAGGCGAATAATGCTGCCCCTGTCTTCGGCAACGATCCGCTCGGCCACCAGATCAAAATCGGCCATCACCTCATTCTTGTGGTGGCCAAGAGTGGCGATGGCTGCACTGGAAAGGAAAGTGAATCTGCGTTGCTGCGGGCTTTGCCAAAACAGTTGATACACAGTGCTGGGCACAGACTCTGTGATGGTTTCCAGTTGCTCCCGTGACTGCTCCATCTTCTCTTGAGCCAGCTTGCTGTCGGTGATGTCATTGAGGCTGCCATCGAACCACAGCGGGTTACCGTCTTCATCATAGCTGGCCTTACCCTTTTCATGGATCCAACGCACACTGCCATCCCGATGGCGAATACGGTACTCGACATCGAAGGCTTGCTGCTCGGCCAGGGCCGAGTTGATGGTGTCGATACACAGCTGTTTGTCTTCATCTATGACCAGGGAACCATAACTGCGCTTCTTGCTGTCGATGAAATGCCAGGCCGGATAGCCGCTTATCTCAGTGATATTGTCGCTGACATATTCCATGGTCCACTGTTCATCGACCCGGGTACGATAAACGGCGCCGGGGATGTTGGATACCAGCCCACGAAAACGGCTCTCGCTCTCGCGAATTTTACGCTCTACCGCCAGTTGCTCGGTCAGATCCCGAATCGATGCCGCCACCTGACGTTTGCCCTTGTGATCGGCCGGCAACAGGCTCAAACCTATCTGCACCGGGAACTGGGAACCATCGCACTTGAGTGCCTGCAGCGCCTTGCCCTTGGCCATCATGCGATCCTTGCCGTCGGTCACGAAGGCATGGCGCTTGGCTGCGTGTTCCAGCCGGTCCACTTCCGGCAACAGTTGGTCGATATTGAGTTTGAGCATCTCCTCGGCGGCATAACCGAACAGCTCCTGACAGCGGCTGTTGGAGAACACCAGCATGCCGCCTTCATCGACGATAAGCATCGCCTCCGGCGCCGCCTCCAGCACGGCGTTGGACCAGGCCGCGGCGGAAAACTGCTCGGTGACATCATTAAACAGCATCTCCACCGAAATCAGCTTGCCTTCATCATCGAGCAGAGGCTGCATAAACAGATCCAAACGCCTCAAGCCACCTTCGGCATCGGCCAACTCCACCTGATGCGGCGGCACCGACTCGCCGGCCAGCGCCTGTTCCATATACTGCCAGTTGGCTTCATTGATACTGTTGCTGGAAAACAGCCGCTGATACTTACGCCTGAGCACTTCAGGAGTGATACCCAAGACCTTCTTCACCCCTTCGCTCGCCTGTACTATAGCGCCGTTGGGATCCATGGAGCAGTAGAAGGACTTATCACTCATGCCGTCGATAAGCTTGGCAAACCTGTTGCCGCGGGAGTCGAGCAGCGCCTGTTCCCTCTCTTCGAGAATTTCAGCCATCTCATTGAATTTATTGCTGAGAGTCGCAATCTCCCGCACCACACCTTCGGGTTTTTGCAAGCGTTTGATCAACCCCTTGCTGAAGTCCACTATCCCGGCTTCCAACTGCTCCAGAGGCTGGGTGAGACGCTTGGCGCTCCAGTAACTGGTGACCAGCAGTATCATAGCCAGCAACAACAGGTTGAGCGTCAAGGAGCTGAAATCCTGCAGGAAAGAACGCAGCAACTGCTTTTGCGGCGTGATCACCAACACCCGCCACTCCAGTGGTGCAACCCTGGCGACACTGGCAAGGTACTGCACGCCGTTGAGATCGCTCAGGGCCACCTCGGGGGTGTCGGCGGCATAGATATGCTGCGCTGCTTCCTTGCCGGCGGCGGTATTAGCCAGCCAGTCTTCCAATTTGGCGTTGCGGGTAAGATTATTGTCCGGGTGATAGATGAGCCTGCCCTGGTTATCCAATACCAACAGCTTTTTGGGATCTATCCCCAAACGTATCGGCAGGCTGGAAAGTGCCAGATCTGTGGTAACCACGCCCAGCGGCGCCCCTTCGCTGCCAAAGGGTTGCGAGAAGGTGATCATCAGTGCATTGCCGGCACCTTCATCAAAATAGGGGGCCGTCCAGTAGCCTTCGGCATGTTTGAGTGCTTCGGTCCACCAGTCCCACTCGCCACTGGTGTAGTCATAGGCTTCCTGGCCTATGTCCATGGTGACAATCGACAGGTCCTGACGAAAGGCATAGGGAGCAAAGCGTTTTTGCCCGGGCAGAAACCCGGGCTGAAAGGCGATGGCGCTGCCGTAAAAGTTGGGGTTGCGCTGCAACCTGTCCCTGAGCAGCTGATAGAGATTGTCCGCTTGTTGCAGACGTTCGAAAGACTCCAGATTCCCCAGGCTGTAAGCCAGTGTCTGGCTATCCCTTTGTGCCAAAGACAGCTCAAACTCGAGCCTTTTAGCAGCGAAGTCTGCCTTTTCAGCCAAGTCGGCAAAGAAGGCTTTCTCTTCTTCCTGATAGTTATACCAGCCGGTAACCCCCGAAATCACAGTCATGATGCTGATTAAGGGAATGGCTATCTGCAACAGAATACGGCTGCGAAAAGTTCTGAGTGTCGCGGTATCCGGCATAGCTCTGCCTCTCTGACGATTTCCTTGCGACTCTGCAACTGCAAAGTCCTATTGTCAGACACACTCTCTTGGGCAATCAATGCCGAAGTACATCAGGCGACTGAAGTCAACTAACTGATTAAAGGTCAAAAATCAACCTTGTTATTTAAGCATTAGCCATGCGGTTAAACAAGTGAAGCGGAGCAAATTTCACAAAAAAGTCAGCTGCAGCCAACTGACATAAAACACACAGAAAAAGATAAGCTGGAATTATTTAAATAAACTCTTATGTTGCAGAGAAAGAGAACGGCCAATAGCTGCAAGCCAGCGCTGAAACCGCCCCTTTTCAAGCGGCTTGCTATTGGCAGCAGAATCTCTACTATCTGGGTTTAAACAAGGTTTTTGAGTGGCTGAATTCATGGCGAGCTCCTGTGGTGACCAAATGCATTCTGCCGCGGCGCCCACCGTAAAACCAACGATGATTTCTTACCATTAAAATAAGCACAGCTTATGGAACACTTAGATCACTTCAAGGGACTGCGCTGCCTGGAAGCGGCGGCGCGGCACAAGAGCTACACCCAAGCCGCAGAAGAGTTACATATCACCCAAGCGGCGGTCAGCCAACAGCTACGCTTGCTGGAGGCTCACCTGGGGATCAAACTCTTTATTCGCCGCGGTCGCAGCATGCAGCCCACCAGCCGTGCTCAGCAGTTGGCCGATACCCTGACGGCGGCATTCGGCTCCATCGGCTCCTGCTGGCAAGAGATACAATGTCAGGGGGTTCCAGGAGAGCTCAACATCACGACAACTCAGTCCTTTGCCTCCTTGATCCTGCTGCCGAATCTTGGGCAGTTCAATCGGCTGCATCCGGAAATCAAGGTCAGGGTCTGGGCCTCGAGTCAGCTGGAAGATCTCCAACACGCAGAGATGGATATCGGGATACGTTTTGGTGACATTGACGCGGGTGAGCTTTACTGTCGTCACCTGTTCGACGATGACACTGTGCCCCTGTGTTCCAGCCAACTGGCACAGGAGCAAGCACTCACCCAAGCCTCGCAACTGAGCCAATGCTGGCTTATTGATGCCGACGACAAGCCGGGACAGGATTGGCTGGCCTGGTTTGCGGCGGCAGGTATCACGCCGGATACCCAGGCGCTCAATTGGGTGCGGGTCGCCAATCTGGATATGGCACTGAGCACGGCGCTGTCAGGCCACGGGGTGTTTTTAGGCTCCCGCCTGATGGCCCAGCAATATATCCGCGCCGGTACGCTCACGGCGCCTCTGCCGCAGGTGCTGCCGGGTGGGATCCGCTATCACCTCTTGTATCACGCCACCTCCCCAAAACTGGCCAGGATAAGGCGGTTTGAAGACTGGTTACAGGCCTTGATTGCTTCGCTCAAGACTCAGGCATCGGCCTGAGGCAGGGCCTCATCACCGCAGCCGCGCAGACGCTGAAAATAACTGCGGGTTTCTGCCAGCACCAGGTGGCGCAGACCTATAATGGCAATCAGATTGGGTATCGCCATCAAGCCATTGACTATGTCGGCGAGCAGCCAGATGAGATCCAGCGTGATAAATGCGCCCGAGGCAATAAGCCCGAGAAAAACCCAGCGATAGAGCGGGATCCAGCGGCCCTTGGTGAGATAGCTCCAGCAACGATCGCCATAATAGTTCCAGCCAAGAATGGTGGTAAAGGCGAAACACACCAGCGCCACAGTCACCAAATACTGGCCAATCAGCGGCGTGGTGGCACTGGAAAAAGCAGCACTGGTCATGCCGGCCCCGGCGGTATCGCCATTCCAGACACCGGTAAGAATAAGCACCAAGCCGGTCATGGTGCAGATGATAATGGTATCGAAGAAGGTGCCCGTCATGCTCACCAGTCCCTGCTCAACCGGCTCCTTGGTTTTGGCGGCTGCCGCCGCTATCGGAGCACTACCCAAACCCGACTCGTTGGAGAACACTCCGCGAGCAATCCCGGTTTGAATCGCCAGGGCAATACCGGCCCCCAAAAAGCCACCGGTGGCCGCCACTGGATTGAAGGCGGAATGCAACACCAGCGCTATCGCATCCGGAATCGCCTCGCTGGCGCTCAGCAGCACCCAAAGACAGGCAACCACATAGCCTATAGCCATAGTGGGCACCAACTTTTGTGCCACAGCCGCAATCCGTTTAACACCCCCTAAGGTCACGGCAGCCACCAGCGAGGTCAGCACCACGGCCGTGCTCCAGGCTGGCACATCAAAGGCGATGGTCAGGGCTTCGGAAATCGCATTGACCTGGGCAAAAGTCCCGATACCGAAAAAAGCGACACCGACACCGAAAACCGCAAACAGCTTGGCCAGCCAGCCGAGTCCCAGGCCTTTTTCTATGTAGTACATGGGGCCACCGGCGATGTTACCGTGGCGATCTGTGGTGCGAAACTTAAGTGCCAATAGACACTCGGCGTACTTGGTGGCCATGCCAAACAAGGCGGCAATCCACATCCAGAACAGGGCGCCGGGGCCACCGAGTTTGATGGCAGTAGCCACCCCAACAATATTGCCCGTGCCTATGGTGGCCGACAACGCGGTACAAAGAGCGGCAAAAGAGGAGAGTTCCCCCTTGCCATTGGCGGGTTTGAACAGCAACTGCAGCGCCAGCGGCAGACGCAACAGTTGAATGAATCCCAGTCTGAAGCTCAGATAAATACCGGTTCCCACCAACAAGAGTAAGGTGGCAGGTCCCCAGACAATAGCGTTTATCTGGGTAAGAAGTGCATGAAAATCCATAGATTCCTCAGTTATTAAACATCAAAATTAATAAACGGAGGAGGAAAAGAAATGGCTGCGAAACCGCGGCAGCAGAGGCCAAAGGCGAAAGGTCACCAGAGGCACGGCGGTGCAATCATCCTCTCCTCTGTCCTTTTGCCTGAGCGTTTCGCGCTGGCCTAAGCCGGCACTTTCGCCTTCGGCGCCGGGGCATTCCCGGTCTCTCCAGAGGCTCGTCCAGTAACAGTCCACGCCGTCAATGCTGACCGGCACCTGAAAGAGTACCTCCAACCGGGTTAACCGGTGGAAATTGCCTCGTCGGTGTGGGGGCGATTCCCCACTCTCCTGCTACCTTCATCCGAACGGATTGCCACGTTATTTGTGGCAGGTGGCACAGTTTGCGCCTAAATGGCCCCCGGCTCAAGGGGCAAAGCCGACTCGCGCCCTGTTTGCTGCAAAAAATTTGACCTTGGCCTACACCCCGAGCGACCGAACCGGGTTCGGTTCACGCGGTAACAACAGCTGAAAGTCGAGTTCACCGATTGAAAAAACTTGTTATGCTGTAGCAGATTACTGCGGTTCACAGGAGTTCAAATGCAGAGCCAGGTGTTGCTGGAAGGGGTAAGCAAAGGATTTTTGGACGGCGATCGCCCCCACAGGGTGCTGGAAAATCTCAGCCTGGAGATCAAACCCGGCGAGACGGTGGCATTGACCGGCCCCAGTGGCAGCGGCAAGAGCACACTGCTGAATCTGATAGCCGGTTTTGAGCACCCGGATCAGGGCCGCATTCTGCTGGCAGGTCAAGACAGCAGCCGCTGGCAGGACAAACAGTGGAGCGCCTTTCGCCGCCGCCATCTGGGAGTGGTGTTCCAGCAATTCAACCTACTGACGCCGCTCAATGTTCGCGACAATATTCTTTTTCCCCTGTCGCTGCTCGGTGAAGGCTGGCAAGCCTGGTGCGATCACCTGGTGCAGGCGCTGGGGCTGACGCCACTGTTGAACCGGGAAGTCGAAAGCCTCAGTGGTGGTCAACAGCAGAGAGTCGCCATTGCCCGCGCCTTGGCCCATAGGCCTGAATTACTGCTGGCCGATGAGCCGACAGGCAACCTGGATGCCGCCGCCGGTGATGAGGTGATGCAGCTTTTGTGCGCTCTCGCCGCCGATGCCGGCAGTGCCATTCTTATGGTCACCCACAGCGAAACGGCCGCCGCCTATATGCAGCGCCGCTGGCACCTGCAGCAAGGGCGCATTCATGAATGACACAGGGGCGCTGACCACAATCAAGTTGGCCTGGCAGGCCCTGAAAGTCACCCTGGCCCACTATCGCAAGGCACCACTGCAAGCCGGCGCCATACTGCTGGGAGTGGTGTTGGCGGTGACTCTGCTGATTGGCGTCAAGGCCACCAACGACAACGCCATCAACAGCTACCGTGAGGCGGGCGAAGCCCTGGGACAACAGGCCAGCCTGTTTATCACCCCCAAGGCCCGCGGGGCCAGCCTCGATGAAGCACTCTATTTTCAACTGCGCCAAAGCGGCATCCAGGCACTGCCGGTGATCAGCGGCGTCCTTGACGACGCTCAGGGTCGCCAATGGCAAGTGGAAGGCAGCGATATCATTGCCGCCCTCGGCACCTTCGAGCAAAGGGGCAATGGCCGCAACCATCTGCCTTTGAATAGACTGCTCGCCGGTGAGCCCATTATTGTCATGAGTGACAGTCTGCATCAAGGACTCAAGGCGCCGCCAACCCTATCCCTCAGTGGGCGCGCGCTCGAAGTGCTGGCGCTCGCCGACTCACAGCTGCTCGGCAACCGCCTCTATCTGGATATCTCGCTGGCCCAGCAGTTGTTAAAGCGCGAGGGCTCGCTCAGCTATATCGCCCTCTTTGGCGAGCCGCAAAGGCTCAAAGAACGGCTCAAGCAAAGCGGACTGCCGCTGGATAAGCTGAATATCAGCGAGCAGGACAAGGGCGCCGCCCTGACCGCGCTCACCCGCAGTTTTCATTTGAACCTCAACGCCATGGGGATGTTGGCCTTCGTGGTGGGGCTGTTTATCGCCTACAACGGCGTGCGCTACAGCCTAATGAAACGCCGCCGTTTGTTGCTCTTGTTGCTCAAGCAGGGCCTGGGACGGCGCGCCCTGATGCTGGCGCTGCTGCTGGAGTTGTTGCTGCTGGTGTTCATTGGCTCGGCCAGCGGCTTTATTCTGGCGCTGCAGCTCAGCCAGTGGCTGCAGCCCATGGTGGCGCTGACCTTGGAGCAGCTCTATGGCGCGACTCTGCTGCCGGGGAACTGGCGCTGGCAATGGCTGGCCGAAGGCGCCGGTCTGACACTTATCGCCGCACTGCTGGCCTGCGTGCCCCTGTATCTTGAGCTGTGTCATCAGAGCCTGGCGCAAAATACCCAGAGCCAATGGCATGCCCACAGGCACAGAAGCATGCATAAACGCCTGTTTCTCATCGGGGTTGCGCTGCTTGCCCTGACGGCGCTGCTTTACCCCTTGAGCCAAACCCACCAACACAGCCTGGGCTTGATGGGGCTCTTGACCCTGGCTATCCCGCTGCTGTTGCCGCAACTGTTGCAGTCTTTACTCGGGCTATTGGCGCGGCTGTTTCCGTCCGGGCTCAGCAAGTACGCCATCGCCGATACCCGAGAGCTGGTGGCACCGCTGGCGCTGGCCATGATGGCGCTGCTACTGGCCCTGTGTGCCAATATCGCCATGAATACCCTGGTAGGCAGCTTTGACAAGACCCTCAGAAGTTGGCTCGACACCCGCCTGCATGCCGAGCTTTATATCCGCCCGGGCGCCGGCAATATGGCGAATCTGGAGCATTTTCTTGAGCAGCAAGCCCCCGGACTGGCTCACTTCTACCAATGGCAGGCGCCCTTCTATGCCAAGGGGAGCGGCAATGCGCTGGAGATAAACCTTATCAGTCGGGACGCCGACTCTATCGCGCGCACCACGGCGCTGAAGACCCCAGCCCAAGTTGCCTCCAAGGAACAAGTGCAAGGAGCCCAAAACAAGCAACAGCAAGCGCTGCTGACGGTGATCCAAGGCCAGGCTCTGGCTATCAGCGAGCCCTTGGCCCTGACGCTGGGGCTGGCGCCGGGCGACAAGCTCAGCCTCTGCCCGGAAAAGGAATGTAAGACACCACTGACCCTACCCATCAGCGCCATCTATTACGACTATGGCAATCCCAAGGGTGAGGTCCTGCTGGCGCAATCCCTCTGGCACAGGCTTAAGTTGCCAACTGAAGCCGTTAGCCTGGCTGTGAGCGGCATAGCAACAAGTGCAGAAAGGGCCAAGGGGGCAGGACTCACAAGCATTGCCGCCCTCGAGCGCGCCCTCATTCAAGAGCTCGGACTCAGCCCGGTACAGGTCTACAGCCAGCAAAAAATTCGCGACGAGGCGATTCGGGTCTTCAACAAGACCTTCAGCATTACCCTGGTGCTCAACACCCTGACCTTACTGGTGGCCGCCGTGGGGCTTTTCAGTGCAGTGCTGATGCTGACCCAGTCCCGCCAGGCGAGCCTCGCCATGTTACGCTCACTCGGGCTTACCCGTGGTCGGCTTTTGTCTATGTTGCTATTGCAGATGCTGCTGGTAGTGCTGCTCACCTGTCTGTTGGCCCTGCCCATGGGGGCGATTCTCGGTTACCTGCTTATCCATAAGGTGACGCTGCAGGCCTTCGGCTGGACCATAGCCATGCAGTGGGACTGGCTGGCCTATGGCCGGGTGGTGCTTTTGTCGCTGCTGTGCTGCATCCTGGCGGTGATAGTTCCCCTCTACTGGCAGAGCCGCCGCTCTCTGGTCTCCAGCCTGCAACAGGAGGTGCTCTAATGCGATTGATTACAATGCGGTGGCGTGCCGTAGCGCCCTTGTTAGCGGGTCTACTGCTGGGCGGCGCTGTGTTGAGTGGCTGCAATAAGGGTTATCAAGATCAGGCTCTGCAGCAAGACTCACGGGCCATGAGCCGGGTGATGGGGACAGCGAGCGAAGGCTATGCCAAAGTCGAGCCCGGTGCGGCGCTGCAGTTTCCGGAAGATCACCTGCCCCACCCCAGGTTTCGTCAGGAGTGGTGGTATCTGACCGCCAATCTGACCACGCAAAGCGGTGAGCCCCTCGGGCTGCAATGGACTCAGTTTCGTATCGCCCTCTCCCCGGATGAACCTGAATCCAGCTCTCCTTGGGCGACGAATCAGCTTTATATGGCTCACAGTGCACTGAGTTTTCAAAACAGTCACCAAAGTGCCGAGCGCTGGGCCAGGGGCGCGCTTGCCGCGCCCCAAGGCAAAGCAGCCCATCCCCAGGGAGCTCAAGCCGGAGCCATGGGCTTGCCGCTCAGGGTCTGGCTCGATAACTGGCGCTGGCAAAGTCAGGCGGCAAGCGGCCCCAATAGCGGGCTGTTTCCCGCCAGGTTACAGGTCAGCGAAGAGGACTTTGCCTTCGAGTTACAACTCGATAGCCAGGCCGAGCTGCAGATTCAGGGAGACAAGGGTTTCAGCCGTAAAAATGCCGCCGGCACTGTAGCCTCTTACTACTACAGCCAGCCCTTTATTCGAGTCAAAGGCAGAGTGCGCCACAAGGAGCAATGGCTGCAGGTATCCGGCAATGCCTGGCTCGATAGGGAGTGGAGCTCAGAATTTCTCAGTCGCGGCCAACAGGGCTGGGACTGGTTCGCCTTGCGGCTCGATGATGGCTCGGCCTTGATGCTGTTTCAGCTCAGAGAGCAGGAAAATAAAGCCTTTTTCAGCGGCAAGCGCATGTATCCCGACGGCAGCGGCCACCTGCTGGCGCTCGATGATATCAGCCTCAGCGTCAAGAACTGGCAACAAACGGCCAGCGGTCGCTACCCTGTAGCCTGGCAACTGGAGCTGCCGGGAGAGTCTCTGTCACTGACTCTGGAAGCCCTCAATCCCAATGCCGCCATGAACCTGTCTATCCCCTACTGGGAGGGGCCAATCACCATCAAAGGCACACAAACCGGCGTGGGTTATATGGAGCTGACCGGCTATTGAATAACCCACTTTAGGTAGTAAACAAGAACTATTCTCAAAATGACGTTGCATTAATATTGCAGGAGTCAAGCGGCTAATCTGTTTAAATTTCAAACTTGGATTCAGATCACATTGAAAATGTTGATCCGGATCGCCAATCGCTTTCATTACCTCTCAAGAGGTATACCCACATTTTTAATGAGGTCTAGACTTTGATTCAGTTCCGGTGACTCGGCCCATGCCGTGCCAGTCGCCCTTACCTGTCGAGGTGAGCCTCAATGAAGCAACAAACAGAGATGGAATACCATGTCACCAGTCTGGTGGTGCATGCCGCTCCGGGAACCCTGGAGGCGGTGACCACTGCCATCCAGGCCCTTGAAGGCGCCGAAGTCCACGCCAGCAGCCCAGAAGGCAAATTGGTAGTCACCCTCGAAGGCGAAAGCCAGGGCGAGATCCTGGATAACGTCGAAGCAATCAACCGTCTGCCCGGGATACTGTCCAGCAGTCTTATCTATCATCAGGTCGATTCTGAGCCTGTCAGTCAAACAAAAGAAATAAAGAGTGAGGAAACACCATGAGCATAAGCCGCCGCGAGTTTCTTAAAGCCAACGCCGCCGTTGCCGCCGCCACGGCCGTTGGAGTCACTCTGCCAGTGAAAGTCGTCGAAGCCGCTGAGCAGAAAGACAACATCAAATGGGACAAGGCCCCCTGCCGATTCTGCGGTGTCGGCTGCTCTGTGCTGGTAGGCACAAAAGAGGGCAAGGTCGTCGCCACCAAGGGCGATCCTGAGAGTCCGGTCAATAAGGGCCTGAACTGCATCAAGGGCTACTTCCTGTCGAAAATCATGTACGGAAAAGACCGTCTGACCACTCCACTGCTGCGGATGAAAGACGGCCAGTATGCCAAAGACGGTGAGTTCACCCCCGTGAGCTGGGATAAGGCCTTCGATGTGATGGCAGAAAAGTGGAAGCACTCGCTCAACACCAAGGGCCCGACTTCTGTGGGCATGTTCGGCTCAGGCCAGTGGACCATCTGGGAAGGCTACGCCGCCTCCAAGCTGCACAAGGCAGGTTTCCGTACCAACAATATCGACCCCAATGCCCGCCACTGTATGGCCTCGGCCGTGGTCGGCTTTATGCGTACCTTTGGTATCGATGAACCCATGGGTTGTTATGACGACCTGGAAGCCGCCGATCACTTTGTGCTCTGGGGCGCCAACATGGCCGAGATGCACCCCATCCTTTGGGCCCGCCTGTCGGATCGCCGTCTGAGCCACCCCGACGGTAAGGTGCATGTACTGTCTACCTTCGAGAACCGCTCGTTCGATTTGGCCGACAACCCGATAGTGTTCAAGCCTCAGTCCGATCTGGTTATCCTCAACTATATCGCCAACTACATCATCCAAAACGGCGCGGTCAACAAGGACTTCGTCAACAAGCACACCAAGTTTGCTCTGGGTGTGGATGACATAGGTTATGGCCTGCGTCCGGATCATCCGCTGGAGAAAAAAGCCAAGAATCCGGGTAACGGCAAGTTCAGCGATATCAGCTTCGATGAGTACGCCAAGTTTGTCAGCCGCTACACACTGGAATACGCCAGCGAGATGAGCGGCGTGGATAAAGAGCGCCTGCTGGAGCTGGCCAAGGCCTATGCCGATCCCAAGGTCAAGGTGATGAGCCTGTGGACCATGGGTATCAACCAACACGTGCGTGGGGTTTGGGCCAACAACATGCTCTATAACCTGCACCTGTTGACCGGCAAGATTGCCACTCCGGGTAACAGCCCCTTCTCTCTCACAGGCCAGCCCTCTGCCTGTGGTACCGCCCGTGAAGTCGGCACCTTTGCCCACCGTCTGCCCGCCGACATGGTGGTCAACAACGACAAACACCGCGCCATCACAGAAAAGGCCTGGCAGCTGCCTGAAGGCACTATTCCGCCCAAGCCCGGTTTCCACGCCGTGTTGCAGAGCCGGATGCTGAAAGACGGCAAGCTCAACTGCTACTGGACCATGTGTACCAACAATATGCAGGCCGGCCCCAATATCAACGATGAAATCTATCCCGGTTTCCGTAACCCGGAAAACTTTATCGTGGTGTCAGATCCATACCCAACAGTAACCGCCATGGCGGCCGACCTGATCCTGCCTACCGCCATGTGGGTCGAGAAAGAAGGTGCCTATGGTAACGCCGAGCGCCGCACCCATATGTGGCACCAGCAGGTGAAAGCCCCTGAAGGTGCCAAGTCGGATCTGTGGCAGCTGATGGAGTTCGCCAAGCGCTTCAAGGTCGAGGAAGTCTGGCCCGCCGAGCTGATTGCCAAGAAACCTGAATACGCCGGCAAGAACCTCTATGAAGTGCTGTTCGCCAATGGCGTGATCAACAAGTTCCCCGCCAGCGACTGTCAGGCCGAGCTCAACGATGAATCTGAACACTTCGGCTTCTATGTGCAGAAGGGGATCTTCGAAGAATACGCCGCCTTCGGTCGCGGCCATGGTCACGACCTGGCCCAGTTCGACCGCTACCACGAAACCCGTGGTCTGCGCTGGCCGGTAGTGGATGGCAAGGAAACCCTGCGCCGCTTCGTTGAAGGTTCTGACCCTTACGTTAAACCGGGTTCAGGCTATCAGTTCTACGGCAAGCCGGATGGCAAGGCGGTGATCTTCGCCCTGCCCTATGAACCGGCCGCCGAAGAGCCCAACAGCGAATACGATCTGTGGATGAGCACAGGCCGGGTGCTGGAGCACTGGCACACAGGCTCTATGACCGCCAGGGTGCCCGAGTTGTACCGTGCCTATCCGGATGCGCAGATCTTCATGCATCCTGATGATGCCAAGAGCCGTGGCCTCAAGCGTGGTGATGAAGTCATCGTCGCCTCGCCTCGCGGCGAAGTGAAGACCCGGGTTGAAACCAAGGGCCGTAACAAGCCGCCCAAAGGTGTGGTGTTCATGCCCTTCTTCGATGCCCGTCAATTGGTCAACAAGTTGGTACTGGACGCCACCGACCCTCTGTCCAAAGAGACAGACTTCAAGAAGTGTCCGGTCAAAGTGATGAAGGCCTGAGGCAGCAGTAATGGGTGACAAACGCAATAGTGTCAATAACATCAATCGTCGCCAGTTTCTGGCGACCACGGCCAAAGCCGGCTGTGTGATGGGGTTGGCCGGGCTGGGGATTTCAGCGCTGGCCAAGTCCCAGTCGTTGGCGCCCCAGGCGATACGTCCCCCGGGCGCTCTCGTTGAGGACGCCTTTCTCTCGGCCTGCGTTCGCTGTGGCCTCTGTGTCGAGGCCTGTCCCTATGACACTCTGAAACTGGCGCGTTGGTTTGAAGGGGCAGCCACAGGCACGCCTTTCTTCAGCGCCCGCAGTATCCCCTGCGAGATGTGCGAGGACATTCCCTGTACCCGCGCCTGTCCCAGTGGGGCACTGGATACCGGCCTCGAGAAAATCGAGGATGCCAGAATGGGCACAGCCGTACTGATCGATGAGAAAAACTGCCTTAACTTCAAAGGCCTGAGATGTGATGTCTGCTACCGCGTCTGCCCACTCATCGATGAGGCCATCACCCTTGAGCGTGCCCGCAATGAGCGCAGTGGCCACCACGCCATGTTTATTCCTACCGTGCATGCCGATATCTGTACCGGTTGCGGCAAGTGTGAACATGCCTGCGTTTTGAAAGAACCGGCGATCAAGGTGCTGCCGCAGAAGCTCGCCAGCGGCAAGACAGCCGAGCACGACACTTACATAGACACGGAAAAGACCACCCTGGAGATGCTCAATCAAGGGCTGCCCGGACTGGGTAACGGAGGCGAAATATGAGTCGGAAAAAAAGCTCAGACGCCTTTGCCGCCGATGCCATCGCTACCCTGGGCTGGTGGAAGGCACACAGGTTCCTGCTGCTCAGACGCCTGTCGCAACTGAGCGTTTTGCTGCTGTTTGCCATAGGGCCACTGTTTGGCCTCTGGCTGCTGAAAGGCAACCTGTCGGCCAGTCTGTTACTGGACACAGTGCCGCTGGCCGATCCGCTGGTGACGCTGCAGAGCCTGGCCAGTGGCCATCTGCCGGAACTGAGCCTGCTGCTCGGCGCTGCCATTGTCGCCCTGGGTTATGGCCTGCTGGGTGGGCGGGTGTTCTGCAGCTGGGTCTGCCCGGTCAACATGGTGACAGATACGGCCGCCTGGCTCAGACGCAAGTTGGGCCTGCCCAGATTGCCCGAGCTACCAAGGTCGCTGCGCTACTATCTGCTGGTATTGGTGTTGCTCTTGCCCCCATTGACCGGCCTGTTGGCCTGGGAGTGGCTCAACCCGGTTCCCGTGGCCTACCGAGCCTTGTTGTTCGGTGGTTTCAGTGGCTTGTGGCTGCTGCTGGCGATACTGCTGCTGGACCTGTTCGTCAGCGAACGCGCCTGGTGCAGCCACCTGTGCCCAAGTGGTGCCCTCTACAGCCTGCTGGGCAAGCTGCGACTGGTCAATATCGAGGCGGTAAGAGCCAACGACTGCAACAACTGCATGGACTGTTTTACCGTGTGTCCCGAACGGCAGGTGCTCAAACCCGCCCTCAAGGGAAGCAACCCAACGATAACCAGTACCGATTGCACCCTCTGCGGCCGCTGTATCGATGTCTGTGCCAAGAAGGTCTTTGAGTTTGATACTCCATTAACCCGGCTCTCGCCCAAGGGTGAAGCCAAAGACAAATCCAACAAAATAGATTGCAACCGAATTGCCACCAAGGCGGAGAACAAGCAATGAAAAAAACACTCAGCGCAGCCGCGATGCTGCTGGCACTCAGCGCCTGCTCAGGACAGCAGGCAGAAACGGCTCAGCCGGTTAACGTCAGTTCTCTTGGCGGTGGCGATGCAGAGATTAGCTCTGTACGCCCGGCCGATGCCATGCCTTCCTATCCAATGCGTGGCAATGCCATAGAGCGCAACTACGCCGAGCAGCCGCCGCTCATTCCTCACAAGGCCGACTACCCCATCAGCCTGAAGAAAAACAGCTGCATGAACTGCCATGACTGGAGCAAGGCCAAGCGCATGAAGGCAACGCCTGTGGCCAAGTCCCATGTTATCGACGACAAGGGCACCCTCAATGGACAGAACTATTTCTGTACCCAGTGCCATGTGCCTCAGGCCGATAACAAGCAGCCGCTGGTGGAAAATAACTTCAGCACTGGCGCTGCCAACTGATAGCGAGAAAAACCGGGTCGCTGCTTCCTGGAGGCGCCCCGGTTTCAAGGTACAGCCCCAAAGGGATTGGGGCTTGCCTGCCCTCTCCTTCCCTTTAATGCCTCAATTTTTCTGAAAGATGGCAATCCGCCGCTCATCGACAAAACATAAGCTCAAAGCAAACGTCTCACAGAGCCAGTCCAATGTTGCTCGATGGAAGAAGCTGCAATGGGTAGGATCCCGGGTATAGTGCCAGTCAAAAAACTGAGCTTCACTCTGCCAGCGGTCTGTCATTATGCCTAAATAGCCCCCAGGAACCAGATGTGCCAGCAGCGCGCTTATCTCGGCGGCAGGCCAGTGCAAGTGCTCGAAACACTCGCTGGAGAGAATAAAGTCATACTGCGCCTGCAATGGATTGGGGAAAAACAGCGGGTCGAAATCGTCACACGCTATCCCTTCCCGCGCCAGGAGTTTTGATAGTGTCGGCCCAGGGCCACAGCCAAAGTCCAGTCCCTGCATGCCCGGGCGCAGAAAGGTCATCGCCGGCGTCAACAGGCGTTGCAAAAAGCCCACATAGCCGGGGTCGTCAATGCTGTTCTCGTGGGTATCGTAAAACTGCTGCTCCTCATTCAAGGGCAGCAAATGCACAGGGTCGAGAAAGATGAGCCGACACTCAGGGCAGAGAAAATAACGTCTGGCAACCCTGGCGGGAACTGTCTGTTTAGGCTGGGTGTTGGCACACAAGGGACATGGATTCATCTATGACTCGGTTCACTTTAACGGCTTTGGTTTAACGACTTTGGTTTAACAGCCTTGGCCTAAAGGCTTTAACTCAGAGCCTTAACTCATAGCTCTAATTCAGAGCTTTAGCTCAGTTCCTAGCTCATTACTTTGACTCGGCGGTTGGCTATCGGGATACTTTCCCGCAACAGTCGCCGCCAAAAACTGCGCTTACTCTAACAAACCCCACCCCAGGCTCCTAGAGCTTAATCGGCAAGACTCAAGAACCACTTTTCTCCAAGGCACTGGCGAAAGTCATAGAGTTTCACCCCACAGCTGCCGCGGGCTTTCGTCCTGGCGACTTTTCGGCATGCCATAAAATCATCCCTGATGGCGCCACTCTGGCATCCCTGCCTCTCTCGTAAGCCTGTCACTACGCGCCCAAGAGTGGCTCAGCGTCCTACGGATGATTCCCGGCGAACATACTGTCAAACATGCACGCGACCTTAGGTTTACACTCCACAAAATCACCACAACCATATGATAGATAATATTTTTTTAATAAAATCTGTTATAGAAAATAATTTTGGGCATTATCCGTTGCACAAATCCTGTAAGATGTGGGCATCGCGCATGGTGCTGTATCTGATAGTTTTTGGAAAAATGAGTTACATGACCATGCGTGTCTACTGAATTGAATAAAAAGGGAATTGTCCGAATTTCCATGGAAATAATTGTCGCACAGTTTAGATAGAGGAACTTTTTTGAATATTCATGAAGAATCTTATTACATTGTTTACCCAGACTATGAATTTGATGAATATAAAACTGACTTAATCCCAACATAATATACTGCCAATACTAACTGGGATTTTGAAAAGCTAAATGTGGAGTCGGAAACCCTCTCTTTTGTATCAAAAAATGATAACTTAAGTTTCTTAAAGGAAGATTACGCCTTGGCGTTTAGTGTTCAAAACTTCATAGTGACATCAAAACTTAAAGAGCTTATTGAATCAGGTCTTTATGGTAGCCAGTTTGTCCCAGCAATTATTCAGGACAAGCAAAACAACTCTGTTAAAGGGCTGTGGGCACTCAATACATTTAAGACGTTAAATTGTATTGACCTGAATAGAAGTAAATTCTACATGCCAGGTAATGGCTCGACTAACATTGATGGATTTACGATTCATGCAGATATGGATAACTATCGTTTCCGTGAAGATGTCTTAGATGCAATACCAGAATCTGAGCGATTGATTTTCCAAGTTGCGGGTACATCATTGGGGGAAATATTCGTCCATCAAAAAGTGGTTGATATATTTAAAGAACATAATGTAAAAGGAATAAATTTCTTTAAAGTCAGTGAATTCGTGGATGGTGATCAATATTAGGGAAGGTGCGAATAAGTCCTCGTGGCCTTTTCTTTTGTAGAGAGTGGCTTACCATTCCTGGCTATTGCTCGTAGCCAGTCGCTACAAGACACTCGCCGCTCCCGAGGGCATGGTTCGGTAGAATGGATCGGTAGAAATGGGGCGGTATCCACTCGCCCCTTTCCAAACCTCCCCCCCCTGCACTCAGTGACGTAGCGGCCCTGACCTATGGTTAAGGGTTAGGCACAATTGAACTTGTGTAAGGTTCCCTTCAAGTTAACCCCACTACTCATTGGGTAACAGCGGCATCATCTGTGCGCCATAACGGCTCCCAGCTACTGCTGTGATGGGAAACGCCTCTTCAATGGCCGCCAACTCCTCTCGGCCAAGAGTCAAAGTGCAAGCCTGAATATTATCCTCAAGATAACGCCGCCGTTTGGTGCCAAATAGAGGGATCAGATGCTCATTGCGGCTGAGCAGCCATGCCAGCGCCAGCTGTGACGAACTGCAACCTCGGCTTTCAGCCAGTGCCTTGATGGCATCCACCAGCGCCAGATTACGTTCAAAGTTCTCCCCCTGAAATCTGGGATGAGAGCGCCTGAAATCATCGGCAGCAAAGTCGTCTATGCTGCGAATAGCACCGCTGAGAAAACCTCTCCCCAGAGGGCTGTAGGCAACAAAACCTATTCCCAGCTCTTGGCAAAGCGGCAATACCTTGCTTTCAGGATCCCGGCTCCAGAGAGAATATTCGCTCTGCACCGCTGTAATGGGATGCACCTTGTGGGCGCGGCGCAACCTGTCGCTGTCCACTTCACTCAAACCCAGATAGCGCACCTTGCCCTGCTGCACCAACTCGGCCATGGCACCGACAGTTTCCTCTATCGGTACCTCGGGATCCATTCTGTGCTGGTAATAGAGATCGATATAATCTGTCCCCAAACGCTTGAGACTGGCTTCCACAGAGCGGCGGACATACTCGGGGTGGCCGTTGACGCCGCGCTTGTGCACATCTGTTTCATCCCTGACTATGCCAAATTTACTGGCAAGAAAGATCTGCTGCCTACGGCCTTTGAGCGCTTGTGCCAACAGTTCTTCATTGCGAAAAGGTCCGTAAACATCGGCGGTATCCCAAAAGTTGACGCCGCGCTCCAGCGCCAGATCCAGCGTCGCCAAGGATTCTGCATCACTGGCCGGACCGTAAAACTCGCTCATTCCCATGCATCCCAGCGCCAGCGCCGATACCTCCGGTCCCTTGCTACCCAGTTTTCGTGTTTTCATCTGTTACCTCCATTGAACTGCCAACAGCATCTTTGTTTTTATCTTTGGGATAAATAACGCTATAACAGCCAGTGTATTCCAAAATCACGAACAATCATGGATAGACTGCAAACCCTGAATATCTTTCGCCGGGTCGCCGAGACGCGAAGTTTCACCAAGGCCGCCATTTTACTCAATCTACCACGCTCGACCGTAACCCAGGCGGTGCAGCGGTTGGAGCAGCAACTCAAGGTACAGTTGCTGGTACGCACCACACGACAGGTCAGGTTGACCGAGCAGGGCGAACAGGTGTTGGATAAGGCCTCGGCGCTGCTGGCAGACTGGGACGATCTTCAGGGCCTATTTGCCAAAGAAAGCTGCCCGGCGGGGCTGCTTAGGATCAACATGCCCGCCAGACTCGCCCGATTGCTTATCTTGCCGGCATTACCGGAATTTCATCAATGTTATCCGGACATAGAGCTGGAGCTTGGCGTTTCGGATCCGCGCATCGATATCATAGGTGAAGGGGTCGATCTGGCACTGCGGGCCGGCACACTGGAGGACAGCAACCTTATTGCCAGAAGTTTGGGATGCTTTGAGATAGTCACGCTGGCAAGCCCGGATTATCTGGCGCGCTTCGGAGTTCCGCAAACGCCTTCGCAACTCAGTAACCACAAGATGGTGGGCTATCTGTTACCCGCAAGTGGTCGTATCGAGCCGCTGGAGTTCAGGCAAGAGGGGAAATACCATCAATACACCTTGCCCCAAAGCATAAGAACCAATGGTACAGATGCCTATATTGCCGCCGGATTGGCAGGCTTTGGTCTTATCCAGGTACCCACTTATGGTATAGCGCCACATTTGCAAAGTGGCGCTCTGGTGCCAGTGTTACAGCAGTATCCGCCGCAAGCCATGCCACTGTCGCTTATCTATCCACGCAAACGCCACCCCAGCCACAGACTGAAGCTGTTTATCGACTGGCTGGTGCAACGCTTCGGCGACAAGTTACCACATGAGGCCGACTCGGTACCGCTAACCTGGGACAACTGACTTGCCTCAGTTCAGCTAAACCGCACTCAGACTCAAGTAACGAGCGGCTTGCCGGGCAACAGGCTATTTCCCGGGGGCTTTTCCCGCTTCCAGCAAAGGCAAGCCGGCCTCAGTTGGAATATAGATGCGCTCGCCCTTGCCTTCCTGCAGCCCCTTGATCCACACGTAACGCAGATAGGCTTCATTGCCCTTGAGTGACTCGCCGATAATCTTGTTGGCCTCGGCAGCCGCCTTGGCGCGCTCGATATCGGCCTGCCCTTCGGCCTTGGCTCTGGCGATCATTGCCCGTCCTTCCGCTTCAGCCAGGGTGACTTTGGCCTTGGCCTGCATCAGGGCCGCCTGTTCCCGAGCCTTGGCTTCCTCAATCAGGATCTGCTTGCTCCACTCTGCTTCCTTCAAAGCGGCGATGCCGTCCAGCTCCAGCTTATAGACCTTGTATTTAGGCCAGGCCCAAAAGGCCAGTAAGATCAGCAGTATGGCAACGGCTGTCATCAGAGCCAGGCTGCCGAGGGCTACGGCTTGTTTGTTTTGGTACATGGGCGCTCCTGCCACTTGAGATTATGCGGCATTTTAAAACATGGATCGCTGTGGCACCACTTGGCTTTTCCCAATAAAAAACCGCACCCCAAAGGCGCGGTTTTTGCCTGAAGCAGCTGGGCTATTCGGCGGCCAAACGCTCCAGCACATACGTCAGCACACCGCCGGCACGGTAGTAGGCAACCTCCATGCCGGTATCCAGGCGGCTGAGCAGCGCTATGGTTTTGGACTCTCCATTGGGATAATGGATCTGCGCCTGCAGCTTCTGGTTTGGCTTAAGCTCGCCATCCAGGCCGAGAATATCCACTGTCTCATCTCCAGTCAGGCCCAGAGTCTGACGGGTTTCCCCGGGCAGAAACTGCAATGGCAGCACGCCCATACCCACCAAGTTGGAGCGGTGAATACGCTCAAAGCTCTCCACTATGACCGCCTTGACCCCGAGCAACAGCGTACCCTTGGCGGCCCAGTCACGGCTGGAACCTGTACCATATTCTTTACCGGCAATAACCACACTAGCCTGCTTTCTGGCGCGATAGGCCATGGCAGCGTCATAGATAAAGCGCACCTCAGATTCGCCTTGCATCCGGGTAACACCGCCTTCATGCCCGGGCACCATCTCATTGCGGATACGGATATTACCGAAGGTACCGCGCATCATCACCTCGTGATTCCCGCGGCGTGAACCGTAGGAGTTGAAGTCCTTGTCAGCTACACCATGACCGCGCAGATAATCGGCCGCCGGACTGTTTTTGGGGATCACCCCGGCCGGGGAGATATGATCTGTGGTGACAGAGTCTCCCAATAGCGCCAGAATCGCGGCCCCCTTAATGTCATCCGCATTACCGCCGTATTCGGCTTCGAAGAAGGGCGGTAACTGAATATAGGTGGAGGCGGGATCGAAGGCATAGGTTTTGCCCGAGCCCGAGTCGATGGCGCGCCAGGCATCATCGCCATGAAACACATCAGCATACTGCTGCTGAAACAGGCTGCGACTCACCTTGCCCATTACAGCGGCTATCTCGGCATTGCTGGGCCAAATGTCTTTAAGGAAGACCGCTTTACCATCGCGTCCTTGGCCTATGGGATCGCGACTGAGATCGATACGGCTGGTTCCCGCCAACGCATAGGCGACCACCAGAGGAGGCGAGCAAAGCCAGTTGGACTCCACCAAGGGGTGGATCCGCCCTTCGAAGTTACGGTTACCGGAAAGCACTGAACCCACATGGATCTTCTGTTCGCTGACCGCCTTGGTGACCGCCTCCGGCAAGGGGCCCGAGTTACCTATACAGGTAGTGCAACCATAACCTACCAGGTTAAAGCCCAGGCTATCGAGTGCCGTTTGCAGTCCGGCCTGTTGCAGATACTGGGTCACCACCTTGGAGCCTGGGGCCAACGAAGTCTTGACCCAGGGCTTACGCTCCAATCCCAGTTCCACCGCCTTTTGTGCCAGCAACCCGGCTGCCAGCATCACCGCCGGATTGGAAGTATTGGTACAACTGGTAATGGCGGCAATCACCAAATCGCCATGGTGCATGGCAAGCTCGCTGCCTTCGAGTACAAACGCCTGCTCAAGCTCGCTGCGCCCCGAGAGACGAATGGCATCTTCGGCCGCCTGCTTGAGCTGACTGACGGCGACTCTGTCCTGGGGCCGCTTGGGCCCGGCCAGGCTGGGTTCAACACTGGCAAGATCCAGGCTCAGGGTATCGGCAAACTCGGGGGCGCTATCGCCAGTCTCTCGCCACAGCCCTTGCGCCTTGGTGTAAGCCTCCACCAAGGCAACCGTCTGTTCATCTCGGCCACTGAGGCGCAGATACTCCAGTGTCTGCGCATCCACCGGGAAGAAGCCACAGGTTGCACCATATTCCGGTGCCATATTGGCAATGGTGGCTCGGTCGGCCAGCGGCAACTGATCCAGGCCATCACCATAGAATTCGACAAATTTACCCACTACCCCCTGGCGGCGCAGCATCTCCACGACTCTGAGCACCAGGTCGGTGGCTGTAATGCCTTCACTGAGCTGCCCCTTGAGCTCGAACCCCACCACATCCGGGATCTGCATTGAGATGGGTTGCCCCAACATGGCCGCTTCGGCTTCGATACCCCCGACACCCCAGCCAAGTACCCCTAGGGCGTTGATCATAGTGGTGTGGCTGTCAGTGCCCACCAGTGTATCTGGATAGACCCAAGTGGCTCCTTCTTCGTCAAGCCCCTGCCAGACACCTTTGGCCAGATACTCGAGGTTTACCTGATGGCAAATGCCGGTACCCGGTGGCACCACGGAGAAGTTATCGAAGGCGCCCTGGCCCCACTTGAGAAATTGATAACGCTCGAAGTTGCGCTGCATCTCAATCGCCACATTGTCCCGATAGGCATCCGGATTGGCGAACTTGTCGATGCTGACCGAGTGGTCAATCACCAGATCCACCTTGGACAGAGGATTGATCTTTTGCGGATCACGCCCTTTGGCCACCAGCGCCGCCCGCATGGCGGCCAGGTCGACTATCGCCGGGACGCCGGTAAAGTCCTGCATTAATACCCGCGCCGGATGATAGGCGATCTCCTGCTGGCTGCCGCGGCCGCGCCCCTTGGCCAGCGCCTGCAGATCGTCGATATCACAATGGTCGGTATCCAGATGCCGCAGAATGTTTTCCAGCAGCACCTTGCAACTCTTGGGTAATGCGGCAACCTCGGCAATTTCCGCCAAGGGCCCTTCATTGAGGCTGTAGTATTGGAATGAGGTGTTTTTGACGGTCAAGGTGCGTTGCGCCTTGGCTTGATATTTGACTTTGGACATCACTTCTCTCCCTACGTTGAGGTACGCCATTCCGTGCAGAAGCTGGCTCACCGAGCGAGAATGAAAAGGTATGGAGGCAAGTAGGACAATGGAAAGTTCATCGGGATAAATCGACATTGGCCTGCGCCGTACAAGCACCTTTTCAACACGCCTCAGGGAAGCTTGTTGGAAAATCCACCTTCTATCGGGAATGGTATTAATCCTTGTCGTTCCAGCGACCAGCTTAAAGTATGCTCAAATAAGGTACAAGGGCAGCTGAGGCTGTCGAAGGATTTTTAAGTGTAATCTCAGTCACTTTGCGTTAGCTTAGGAGCAGGCACAAGCTGGGAGCGATACAGATGAAGAAACACAAGAATGAAGCGGCTCTGTTGAAACTGGCGTTGGAGATAGGTTTGGGATACTCGCTCAAGCGTGGCTTTGCCCCGCTTGGGGACAAGGTGCCGGAGAAAGAGAAAGTCGAGTGCGTCTATCGCCTCTTGGTGCAGGATAAACTGATAGGGCCATTGCCATCGGACAAGGAAGATGGCCCCAATATGAAACATAGGTTGGTAATGTGGATCAGCGGCAAGTTGCCCAAGGAGCATCCACTGCTACAGTAGCCGCAGCACTCAGGACTGCGGCGGTTCGATTCGGTTACGGCCATTGAGCTTGGCCTGATACAGGCGCTCATCAGCCTGACGATACACCTGGCGCAGCTCAGGTTTTGGCCTAGAGCTCGGCTCTGGTGACAAGGCTATGCCAATACTGACGCTTAGGCCCTGTGCTGTGGCCAAGTCCAGGGGCAGAGACTCAGCCGCCGCTCTGACAGACTCTGCCAGCCTCTGCGCCTCGGCCATGTCCACCACCGGCAGTAAGAGACAAAACTCTTCACCGCCGACGCGAAAAACATGCTCAGGGGACGGCACAAACTCCTGCAGTAGCCGCGCCAACTGCTGCAACACCCTGTCGCCGGCATCGTGGCCCAAATTGTCGTTAATCTGCTTGAAATGATCGACATCCACCAGCAAGAGTGCCAAACGCCCTGTTATCTGTTGCTGCAGTAGATTGAATACCGGTTCCAGATGCAAGCGGTTGTAGACAGAGGTCAGTGGATCCAGCGCCGCCATCAGTTGCAAACGTTCAACCATTTCGGCCCGCTTGCTCTCAAACACATGACTCATGATCCACAAAGTAGACAGACACAGACCCACGTTGATGAATAAGGAAAAATGCAGCTCCGACTCCAGCATAACCAGCCGCAGCAGCAATAAACTCATACCACCAAAGATAAATACCGCGTTAAAACCCACGCCCCAACGTTTACCCAGCAGCAGGTAAGAAAGCAGCGGAAAGATAAATAACCAGCTATAGAGAATTGAGCTCAAGCGCGCCTGCCAAATTCCCAGCAGCACGATGAAAAAGAGCAAAGACAGAAAGCATAACGACCACTCTTTCAGCCTGGAGGTTGTGGGCAAACGGTAGAGCAACAACAGACAGAAACCGGCCATGGCCAGTTCCATCAAAGACAGTAATGGCAACCCCATATACCAGTTAAAGCCACTGAACAGTACCCCGAGGCAAAAAATAGTCCATGCGCTGACTTTGAGCGCAACCCGACGGTACTCGGATTCGTCCGTCCATATCTGGCTGAGATCCACAAGCTTCCCCTTGAATTAATCAGGCAAATACTAACCCAAAGGGCCAACAGGGCAAAACAAAGGAAGGGGTATTGGCGGGATAAAAGAAACCCGGCACGGGCCGGGTAACTTTAGACTGCTTTGGCTTTTTTGTGGAACATCAGCTTCCAAAAACTCTGGGACTTGGCTTTGGCAGGCTTGGCCTTGTGTTCCTGAGTTTCAGTGGCGGTTTGCCACAGAGAGCTGACCCACAAACCTTGATAGGCTTTCATCGATTTTTCCTCTTTACTTGGGATGCTGATCAAATTAACGCCGCCATGACTATTAGTAAAATGAATTAATTCCATAGCGAGAATTCCAAATAAGCATGAACGTACCTATCAAGACCTTACACTGCTTTCTGACCCTGGTGGAAACCGGCAACTTTACCCGCGCCGCCGAGCAGCTGTACCTGACTCAGCCGACATTGAGCAAGATGATCCAACGTCTGGAGGAATCCCTGGATCAACAGCTCTTGATCCGCAGCAATCAGAAGGTAGAGCTCACTCAGGCCGGAGAGATATTCCATGCCAGCGCCTGCCAGATAATAGGTCAATGGCACAGAATGGAGCAGGACTTGAGTAACTTGAGTGGCCTCAAATCCGGCCACCTACGCCTCGGGGTCTGCCCCATGATGAGCAGTTTGACCATAGATCTGTTGACCGAGTTTCGCCGCACCTATCCGGCGGTCGAGTTGCAGATGCATGAATACGGTGGTTTTGGTTGCGAGCAGGCACTGCTGGCCGACACTCTGGACATCGCCTTCACGGCGCTGCCGGCCACCCATGGAGAGCAGCTATCTTCATCGCCGCTGCAGGGTTATCCGCTGAAGGTCTGCCTGCCGGTAGGTCACCCACTGACCAGCAAGCAGGCGATAGAATGGCGGGATCTGGCCGAGTATCCTTTCATTCTCTACAACGAGGACTTTTCACTGGCAAAGTTATTGACCCGCCTGAGCCGCGAAGCCGGGGTCACGTTGAATATCGCTTTTCGCAGTGGTCAATGGGACTTTCTCGGCGCCATGGTACAGGCCGGAATGGGGCTGGCGCTGCTGCCGGAGCCCATCTGCGACAAGCTCGGCGAGCAAACCCTCAGCTATCGGCCCATGGCGAGTGAAATCACCTGGCAGCTAGGGCTGATTTGGCGTAACAACCTACCCTTGACCCCGGCCGCCGAGGCCTTGGTTGCCCTCAGCCAAAAGGGCTTGTGAGCAGGCAAGCTATCAGCTTGCCTGTTCCTCATCGGTTGGGATCACCAGCACATTGCTGCGCACGCGCCGCAAGATCTGCTCGGCGGTATTGCCTATCACCCGTCCCATCAAGCCCTGGCGCTGACGAGCACCTATCACCAGATAGTCGCTCTTGAGCCTGCAGGACAACTGATACAGACAAAGATCCGGATCGCCGGCAATGATATGGATCTGTTCTTTGGGGAGCCCGGTCTGGTCCAGCATGGCCTGATGCTTACGCCAGGCCGACTTGACCATTTCATGCAGGTTGAGCACCTCGAGATCGCGGATCACCTTGGGTACCCGGATGATATGCGCCAGATGCAACTTGGCACCGCTGGCCTCGGCCAACTGGCGGCCATGTTGCAACACCAGTTGGTTGAGGCGCTGTTTTTGCTGGCTTCTGGCATCGAGATCCACCGCCATCAGAATACTTGACGCCTTCTTGATCGGATTGTCGCTGAGCAGCATCAAGGGCACCTTGGTACTGCGAATAAGATGCCAGTCGGTCGGCAGAAAGTGCTCGCTCTGGTGAACTGTCTTGACCACCATATCAAAACCATAGCGGCCGGCATGGTTGCTGACATGCTCGTAGAGATACTTGCTCCAGATGATATGCAGCGGTACATCTTCGGCATCCAACTCCTTGAGATGAGCCGACACCACGGCTTGCTTCTCCTTCATCAGCCGCTGCTGGGCGGCCCCGGCAAGCCGTGGGCTATAATAATCATCACCGGAAAAATATTCGTAGCAATAAGCAAATACCTGTGGTTGCTTACCTAGTAGTTCCGCTACTTCCAGTCCCTTGGCAATCGCATCAGTGTTAGCCTCTTCATGTTGTTCGATGATAAAAAGCTTACCCATTTGTTTTCTCCGGATTTTTCTGGTAATCGGCTATTTTTTAGACTCTAATCTGATGCAGAATAAACCATACTGATCCCGATCAACAATTGCACCTATGGGGGATACTCAATGTCGATAGATAGCCTGTTGATCGCCTTGTTCCTGATCTTGCTGTTCTCCCGGGTGCTGGGAGAGTGCTGTAACCGTATCGGTTGGCCGCCGGTGGTGGGGGAAATAGGTGCAGGCTTGTTGCTTGGCCCTTCAGTGCTGGGCTGGCTGGAGCCGACCCAGGTGCTGGCTAATATCGCCGAACTCGGGGTGATACTGCTGCTGTTTTCCATCGGCGCCGAAACCTCGATAAAACGCCTCTACAGCGCCGGGCGCCAGGTGGCGGCGGTGGCCGTTATCGGCATAGTGGCGCCGCTGCTGCTCACCGGCCTGGCCGCCTTTTACTGGCTGGAGCTGTCGCTGTTTGCCGCCCTCTTCTACGGCTGTACCCTAACAGCTACCAGCATAGGCATCTCCCTCAGGGTGCTAAGCGACAGTGGCCAGCAACAATCCAGTGCCGGTCATTTGATTCTGGGAGCGGCGGTATTCGACGATATTGCCGGGGTAATACTGCTCAGTTTGCTGTTCAACTTTGCCAGCGAAGGCCAGTTGGCACCGCTGGCAATTATCAAACTCTGTGGCTTACTGCTGCTGTTTCTGCTGCTGGCGCCGCCTCTTGGCAGAATGCTGGTCTATCTGCTGCGGGTATTCAGCTACCAGTCCCAGACACCCGGCTATGAAGCCGTGGTTATGCTGACACTGATCTGCCTGTTTGCCTGGCTGGCACACCTTTTCGGCGCTCCGGCACTGCTCGGCGGTTTTGCCGCCGGTTTGGCGCTATCAAGGCAGTTTATCTGGCCCTGGCAGAAGTATCTGCAAAACCCCTTTCCCTTTACCCACAAGCTGGAAAAATCGATGCAACCACTGACCGATGTGTTCGCGCCTGTGTTCTTTGTCTATGTGGGGATCAGCCTCGACTTGAGCCAGTTGAACCTCAGCCCCTACAGCCTGTTACTCTTGCTGGCGATGATACTGCTGGCATTTATCGGCAAGCTGGCGGCCGGTTTGGTAGTTAGCGGCACTTGGCGGCAAAAGCTGATAGTCGGCAGTGCCATGGTGCCCAGAGGTGAAGTCGGTTTGGTCTTTGCAGAAGTGGGGCGGCAGTTGGATATCATTCCGGCCAAGGTATTTACCGAATTGGTGTTGGTAATAGCCATCACCACCCTGCTCGGCCCCTTACTACTCAGACGCCTGTTGCCCAAGGAGGGCGAAGCATAAAAAGCCGCGCCATATGAGGCGCGGCATTTTCAGCTACCAGATAACTTCAGCTTACCGGCTCAGTTACCTTTCAGCTCTGTTTCGAGGAAGTCGGTCAGCGAACGGTACAGATGGGTGCGCACCTTATCGCCCCGCATCGAGTGCTTGGAGCCGGGGTAATCTATCATGCGGAACAACTTGCCTTCATCCTGCAGCGCCTTGTATACCCGGGTGCTATTCTCGAACAATACATTGTCATCGGCCATGCCGTGATACATCAGCAAGCCTGAACGATACTTGCTCACATAGGGGAAGACACTGCTGGCCTCGTAGCCCTTGGCGTTGTCGTCAGGATGGCCGAGGTAGCGTTCGGTGTAGTGGGTGTCGTACAAGGCCCAGTCGGTTACAGGGGCGCCACTGATGGCCGCCTTGAAGTAGTCAGGCGCCTTGAACAGGCTCATCAGCGCCATATAGCCGCCATAGCTGTGGCCATAGATGGCAATGCTGTCGGCCTTGACCCAGGGAAGGGTGCGCAGGAAATCGACACCTGTCTTCTGATCTTCCACTTCGGCCTCACCAAGATGGCGGTAGATTACCTGCTCGAAGGCCGTGCCTCTATGCGCCGAGCCCCGGTTATCCAACTGGAACACGGCAAAGCCCTGCTGCAACAGATATTGGGTGTAGTAATCCTGCTCACTCCAGCTATTGACCACCAACTGGGCGTGAGGCCCACCGTAAACCCGCACCACCACGGGGTATTTGGCCTTACTATCGAAATTCACCGGCTTGAACAGGCGGTATTGCAGCGCCTTGCCATCTTTGGCCTTGAGGGTGCCAAACTCGGGCAACTGCCACAGCCCGGCATAGTCATACAGAGGGTGTCCTGCCTTGACGGCGTTCTCTTCCACCCAAGCCAGATGCTCACCGCTTTGGTTGTGCAGACTCACCTGGGGAGGCTGCGACAGACTGTTGAAATAGTCGAGGTAAACAGACTCCTTATCGGCAAACACGGCATTGTGCATGCCGCCACGCCGGCTGATCCGTTCTATCTCACCGCCATTGAGGCTGACCCGATACAGATGGCGCTCGACCACACTGTCTTTACGGCCACTGAAATAAACCCAGCCCTGCTTTTCATCTAGGTGTTCTATCTCATCGACCGCCCATCTTCCCCGGGTCAGTTGCCGTTTGACCTTGCCCTTGTCATCAAACAGGTAGATATGGTTGAAGCCATCACGCTCGGATGCCCAGATAAAGCCGGGCTGCTGCTTGAGAAAATAGAGGTCGTGGTTGAGGTTAACCCAGGCATCGCTGCGCTCGGACACCAGAGTCACGGCGCCTTTGCCCTCGCGGCTGTCTACCTGGCGCAGATCCAACTGCTGCTGACTGCGATTCTGCCACTGGAACGACAAGTGCTTGCTGTCCGGCAGCCATTTCACCCGCGGCAGATAGATATCTTTCTCACTGCCGAGATCCATCCATTGGGTCTTCCCGGACGCCAGCGATACTACCCCCAGGGCAATCTCGACATTGGGCTTGCCGGCATAGGGATAACGCTGCTCGGTCAGCTTGATGCCATCGGCATAGATCTCATTGCGGGTCACCAGCTCTACACCCGACTCATCGATGCGGGTATAGGCGATGGCCGATTCATCCGGTGCCCACCAGTAACCTGTCATACGGTCCATCTCTTCCTGAGCCACAAACTCGGCCATGGCGTTCTTGATGGCCCCGCCACCATCCTGGGTCAGCGCAGTGAGCTTATGGTCTTTCAGCTTGAGAACATAGAGGTTTTGTTCGGCCACAAAGGAGACAAAATTGCCCTTAGGCGACAGTTTGGCATCTGTAGCAAAGGCATCCCCTGTCGGCAGCAGAGTCACCTTGGCATCGGCCAGGCTGAAGTAGTAGAGCTTGCCGGCCGCCGGGATCAGCAGTGCCTGACTGTCGTCGGCCCAGAAGTATTCCATGATCCCCTGGCCATACACTCGCTGCCGCTCGCGGCGGGCCTTCTCTTCATCGGAAAGTTCACCGGCTTCAAGCCTGGAGGCGTCCAACATCAAACTGACCTGGCCGGTGGCGACATCCATCTGCCAAAGATCGTAGAAATACTGATTGTCTTTACGGCCCGCCAGGTAAGTAACCCGCTTGCCGTCGGGAGACAGTTTCAGCCCTCGGGGACTGGCACCGGCCAGTGCCGGTGAAGAATAGAGACGCTCAACCGTCAAAGGGGTTTTGCCACCCTCCAGAGCGAAAGACTGGCCGGAGGCCAGTGTCAAAGGTATTGCCATAAGCGCCGAAGCCATCCAAGTTTTTTTCATTATTATTTCCGGAATTGTAGGATACAGGGGCTTTGGCATCCGGCCACAGCCCAAAAAACAGCCCTCATTCTGCCCCAATTGACAAGGGATCGGCAAACCCGTGCAATTGGCCGCTGAAATATCGCCGGTTCTCGGTTATGATCCTGTCCCAGAAAAAGCTCAGACCTCTTTTAAGGAAACAAGATGCAGACTCTGGCCCAAACCCTCAAACAGCAGGCTGTCAGCCCAGCCTTGTCCCAATTGCTCCTCACTCTGGCCCAAAGCTCAGTCGCCATCAGTCAGGCGGTAAGACACGGTGCACTGGCCGGTGTACTGGGCGCCACCACCCAGGAAAACGTTCAGGGTGAAACCCAAAAGAAACTGGATGTGATCACCAACGAAATGCTCAAAGATGCCCTCAAGGCCGAAAGCACAGTGCGCGCCCTGGCATCGGAAGAGGAAGATCATATTGTTGAAGTCGGTGACATCGGTGAGTTTCTGGTGTGTTTCGACCCACTGGATGGCTCTTCCAACATAGACATCAACTCACTAGTGGGCACCATTTTTTCTGTACTGCCGGCACCCGAGGGGGAGATCAGCGAGCAGAGTTTCCTGCAAAAAGGCAGCGAGCAACTGGCGGCTGCCTATGTGCTCTATGGCCCATCGACCATGCTGGCCCTGACCACAGGCCAAGGGGTACAACTCTTTACCCTGAACCCGGACAGCGGCGAGTATCTGTTGACCAATGAAGCAGTGAACATTCCCAAAGACACCGCCGAGTTCGCCATCAATATGTCCAACCAGAGATTCTGGGAAGCGCCGATGCAGACCTATATTGCAGATCTGCTGCTCGGCAAAATAGGCCCGAGAGAGAAGTCGTTCAACATGCGCTGGATTGCCGCCATGGTGGGCGATGTACACAGAGTATTGAGCCGCGGCGGCATCTTTACCTACCCAACTGACAACAAGAACCCGGATAAGCCCTACAAGCTGAGACTGATGTACGAAGCCAACCCTATGGCATTGCTGGTTGAACAGGCCGGCGGCAAGGCCAGCACAGGTTATCAGCGCATTCTCGACATCCAACCGGAGCAAATTCACCAGCGGGTAGCTGTCATCCTGGGCTCGGCCAATGAAGTCGATGCCTGCCTCGAGTACCATCAGCAGGATTACAGCGGCGAGCCTGAACTCTAAACGCCGCTTGGGGCTGCCGGGGTCGGCAGCCCTGAATTGACGGTACAATTCAAGGCCTGAGACAGATAGCCTGGGATGAACTGTTGGCAATTAGTCTTAAGACTGCGGCCTTTCATTGGCAAGCCGTCAAATCGCGCTATAATACGCGCCACACTGAACTTCAGGCCGGACCTGAAATAGATTAATACACAGTCTAAGGATACTTCCATGAGCTTAAATGCAGTGCCTGCGGGCAAATCCCTGCCAGATGACATCTACGTGATCATCGAAATCCCACAAAACCACGACCCTATCAAGTATGAAGTGGACAAGGACACAGGTGCCTTGTTTGTGGATCGCATGATGACTGCGCCTATGTTCTATCCTTGCAACTACGGCTATGTGAACCAAACTCTGAGCCTGGATGGTGATCCGGTAGACGTACTGGTTCCTACTCAGTACCCACTGCAGCCAGGCAGCGTTATCCGTTGTCGTCCAGTTGGCGTACTGAAAATGACCGACGAGTCAGGTGAAGATGCCAAGATTGTTGCCGTACCACACGAGAAGATCTCCAAAGAATACGGTCATATCCAGGATGTGAACGATCTGCCTGAGCTGCTGAAAGCCCAGATCAAACAGTTTTTCGAACACTACAAGGATCTAGAATCCGGCAAGTGGGTTAAAGTTGATGGCTGGGAAGATGCCGAAGCCGCCCGCGCCGAAATCCTGTCAAGCGCCGAGCGTTACAAAGGCTAAGTGGCCCTGTAACCCGAGGATAAGCATAAAAGCCAGCCAACTGCTGGCTTTTTTATTGGCATTTCACAGCTTCAAGTGCATGGGTTTAAGTGCATAGGTTTAAGTTGGTTACCAGGAAGAATCCCCCGCATATCAAGGCTCCGCTGCTCCCGAGTCATCAGCCCTATTCCATCCAGCTTTGGCCCAATTGATGGCCATTAGTGAAAACCGTCTCTCAGGGCCAAACTTCCAGACTACAGGCAATGAGTTTCAAACAGGATAAATAGACAAAAGCCATATACAGTACGGCATGTAAACCTAAAGTCATACAAATGAGAAGTTACCAGCAAACGAAACAATAATAATTACCCCAAAAACAACCTCTGCTATAAAATCGCCAAGCTTTTGACAAAAGTACTTAATTTGACGCCGTTAGTTAACCTTTCCAAGAGACACTATGAATAAGTTGCTGCTGTCTGCACCTCTGCTAAGCGCGTTGGCTTTGATGGCATTTCATTGCCGGGGTGATGTAGAACATTTCCACCAGATATCCTTCCATCAGGATGCGACTCAACTGCAGATACAGTGCTCAGTGCAACAACCCCAGCCGAGATTGATAGTGAGGGTGCCTCAGTCTTATGCCTATAGTCAGGATCCCAGTGTCTTGGTGTTAAGAACCGCCGATGGTGAGATCCTGCAACTGGCCAGCGTGAGCTCGTTGACGACACTCACCACCCAGGCCCGCGCCGATGAAGATCTCTGGGCCGAACTGACCTCTCTTCACAGTGAGCCAATTTCGCTTGAAGTTATCTCGTTTCGCTCCGGTGGCTCTTTTTCATCGGCTATCCAGATGAGTGATTTCCAAACCAGTCTGGCACAGCTCAAATCCAACTGTCAGCCATAAAAGAAATCCGGCCAGTGGCCGGATTTCTTTATCAGGCGTTAACCGCCTCTGTCTGATGTACCTTCTCTGTTTGGTCCACTATGGTAAGCACTGCAGCGTCGCCCACCACATTGCAGGAAGTCAGCACCATATCTATGATTCTGTCCAGCGCCGCCACTATCGCAAAAGCTTCTACGGGTAAGCCCAGTTGATGGATTAGCACACCTATCATCACCATACCGCCGCCGGGAACGCCGCCGGCGCCCACAGACAGCAGAAAGATACTGAATATCAGAGTAGGCAGCTGTTCGCTGGAGATTGGCTGACCAAAGGCGTTGGCAACAAAGAAGATGGCGATAGTGATATAAATCGACACGCCGCCCATATTCATGGTGGCACCCAGAGGCACGCCAAACCCTGCCACTGCTTTGTTAACCCCGAGCTTTTCGGTCAAGGTTCGCATGGTCACCGGGATGGTGGCATTGGAGCTGGCAGTCGACAGAGAGAAAAGGATCTGCTCTTGGGTCTTGGCACGAAAACTCTTGGCACTGACCGGGGTGAACACAGCCACAGCCAGAGGATAAACAATGAAAATCCACAGCAGCAGCATGGTTAGAATAATCGCCATATAACCCAGCACACTGAGAAAGACTTTGGCTTCCAGGGTGGCACCCAGTTTGAACATCAGCGCAAACACACCAAATGGCGCCAACTGCATCACAGTCATAATGAGCTTCATCATGATCCTATTGGCGACCTGAAAGCCTCTGACAGCTGAGCTGCCGGCTTCATCCAGCGACTTGATAACTCCGCCCAGCAGCAGCGCCATAAAGATCACCTGCAACATGTTGCCCGACATAAAGGCATCGACAGGATTGCTTGGCACTATGCCGACAATCAGGCTCATCAAATTGGGCAGTTCAGTCGCGGTAATGGCCACATCCGTGCCACCACTCATATCAACCCCGACACCGGGCTGCAGCAATAGTGACACACACACCGCCGCCAAGATGGCGACCAGAGTATTGATGATATAGAAGCTGAAAGTCTTGCCGCCCAAGCGGCCGAAGCTCTTGAGATCCTGCAACTCGCAGACACCACAGACTATGCTGACAAACACCAGCGGCATCACCAGCATCATGATCATATTGACAAACATGGTACCTGCCGCGGTGGCTACCTCGACCAGGGTGCCGGAAAAGAAGCCGATATGGCCCAGCCCATATTGCACCACAGAGCCCAACAACAGGCCGCTGAACAGACCCATAAAGATCCGTCCGGAAAGAGATTTGAGTATCGCCATTGTACGTTCCAATTCGGCATCGTTCCTGATGCACAACTGTCTTCCCTGTTCGCTCTGGGAAGGGATAGTGAAACATGCTACTCAAAAATTCAATGACAAAATGATCAAAACTCGCCTGGGCAACATGCAGCAGCTGTCAAATAAAATGCAGAACACCCTGTTTTTAAATGATTTTTAAACTTATCAAATAAATTCACTCAAGAATGGCGCGTTTACAAAAGCACAAATCAGAAACAAATAGCAAACAAATACAAAATACTTGACAGTGAATAACTCCAAAAAGTCACACAAAGAAGCATTAAAAACCAATAAATATAGAAATAGCAGTGAGCCAATTAGCCAAGCCGCTATTTTACTGCAGATCCTGCTTGTTAATTTCGCCATCAAACCGGCATTTCCTGCCTGCACAGCTTCAGGCACAAAAGCAGCCACAGAGCAAACCACGCATAAAAATACGAGATAAACAGCGAAGGAGGAAACCACAAATACGGGACAGGGGAAGCATAAGTGCGCTATCGGAAAAGATAGTCATCTAGCTAAAAAATGGACAAAAAAAAGCCGGTGGGGCGCACCGGCAAATCAAGCAACATATTACCTGAGAGGCTCAGGAAAAACGCCTGACGATGCAGGCGGTCACCACAAGAAAAGGCCATCGGGTGATGGATAGACTCAAAAACGGCAGTAACCCTTGTGGCCAGGTCACCTACTTGAATCAAATTCGGTTAAATCAAACAAAAATCAACGCAAATAAGGGCGCGCCGAGCACCATGGCAATGCCGGTAAAGATCATCGTCAAGCTGGCAATCACGCCTTCCTGCTGACCAAACTCACTGGCTTTGGCGGCGCCGGCCCCATGGGCAGAAGCACCGAGTGCCACCCCTTTCCCAAGAGATGTTTTTATCCTCGCCAATTTAAACAGCGGCTCACACACCAGCATGCCTATCACGCCGGTGAGCAACACCAACATGGCGGTTAATTCCGGCACGCCACCAAAGGCACCAGTGGCCTCCATGGCAAATGGAGTCGACACAGAGCGTACCAGTACGCTGTGGCTCAGTTCACTGGGCAGAGGCACCAACTTGACCAACAGCCAGGATGACACCAGGCCCAACATGAGTCCGGCCATAACCCCAAGGCTAATGGTGATCGGATAACGGCGGATTAACTTGCGCTCGCGGTAAATAGGTACAGCGAAAGCTATGGTCGCCGGAGCCAGTAATGCCATCAGCCAATGGGTGTACTCAAAATAGGTCGGCAGAGGGATCGCCAACAGCAGCACCACGGCCAGCACAGCCAAAGGCGCCAAAAATATCGGTGCCAACCACCAGCTACGATGCCTGCGATATAAAGCCTTGGCGCCGTAATAACAGATAAGAGTGATCAGCAGACTCAAGAGAGCAAGCAAGGTATGAGACATAGAGTTACCCTTGCACTCCATGTTTGGCCAGTTGGCGTTTCAAATTGAGGCGCCGCTCGAAGCGAAACACTCTATCCACCACAAAACCGGTTCCCAGCAATACCGAAGCGCTGCCGAGCACCAGGGTCAGCATAATATTGAAACCATACTCCTCCAGCAGGGTTTCATACTTGAGTACTGAAATCACGGGTGGAATAAAAAACAGCAAGAGATCGCCAATCAACCAGGCCGCTCCCAGTTGCAACGCCTTTTCCGGTATAAGCTTGAGCCCGAGCGCCAACAACACTACCAGCATCCCAAGTACACTGCCGGGAATGGGAGAATGCAAAGCGGCGGCCAAGGCATGAGTGGCCCATGCCAGCAAACAGATAGCCGCAATTTGCAGCAAGGTCGCGCTTATGTGTTTGCCTTGGAGCCAAATGACTTTGGCCACTCTGTGAGGAGAAGTCGGGCGTTTGCTGAGGGAGTGCATATCTTTACCGAATAACTTAACTGGGGTTTATTCTAGGCTTGCAATATCAATAAAAAAAATGAATATTAAGCATAGTTTGCATTCCATAGAGTTATTCAATTGGATCTGAAAGTTGTTCGCTACTTTATTGAGATAGTGGATGCCGGCGGATTTGCCAAAGCGGCGGAAAAGATCCACCTGACCCAACCTGCGCTGTCCAAGTCTATTCGCCAGTTGGAACAGGATCTGGATCTTGTGCTCTTGGAAAGGGCAAACGCGGCAGCCAGTTACGTCCCACAGCAGCCGGAGAGGTCGTCTACCGTCACGGCCAGGAACTATTGAATGTACGTCGCAACATGCTCAGAGAGCTGGCGGCGCAGCGCAGTCTCAACTCGGGTGAACTGCATCTGGGACTGGCCCCCCTCGGCAGTGCCGAACTCTTTGCTCCTGTCATCGCCCGCTTTCGCAGCCGTTATCCCAAGGTGCAGATGCATCTCTTGGTTCGCGGCGGCGTAGAGCAAACCGCGGCCCTCAAGAAGGGGGAAATCGAGCTGGCAACCGGGATCATCTCCTTTGAGGATGAGTTTGATGGCATCAGGATCCGCCGCGACCCAATGGTGGTGGTATTGCCAAGACAACATCCTTTAGCCAATAGCCAAGAGCTGACCCTCAAGGCATTGGCAGATATTCCACAGATACTGTTCGAACCCGAATATGCCCTGCATGAGCTGGTGATAAATGCCTGTCAGAGAGCCGGCTTCAGCCCCAAAGATGTGACCCGGGTAAGTCATCCCGACTTTGGTATCGCCCTAGTGGCAGCAGGCACAGGCGCCATGATACTGCCAAGCTTTATTGCCGAGCGCCACGCGGTGGCCGGGGTGATCAGTATTCCTCTGGCCGCTTCAGATCTGATCTGGGAGCTGTCGCTGTTTTGGCGCCGGGGGCAACCACTGTCTTTTGCCGCCCAGGCCATGGTCGAGCTGGTCAGACAACGGCTGGCGCTGAGCTGAAATCCCGACGCTTCAAGCGCTGCAGCCGAGTTAATTTTTGCCAACCGAGTCACAGCGTACCGTTACAACAGTACAAACTCATTGACACCCTCTTTTCGCGCCGCTAAGGTGAATCACACTTTTCCGGGCCCAATGGGCCCGGGGTTCATTTACACAACCCGAGGTTCGCAATGCGGCCAATACACAAGCTTTATCTCTATCCCAAGCCACAGTGGCTTTGATGGGGATAATGACCTGAACTTCCCTCTCCTGTGAGCCATTGTGGCTTTGTTGTCAGGTTTCGTTACCGGTTATCCGGCTCTCTTGGGGCCCCCTCAAACCAAAACCCTGGGGACCCAGTACGAAAATGCTTGTTGAGAAAGTAATAAAATGAAGAACAACAAAACCTTCGGTAGCATGCTGATCATTGCAGGCACCACGATAGGCGCCGGGATGCTGGCACTGCCGCTGGCTTCTGCCGGCCTGGGTTTCGGGGTCGCCTCAATACTGATGCTACTGCTCTGGGGATTGATGAGCTACACAGCGCTGTTAATGCTGGAAGTGCATCAACATGCCCCGGCTCATGCCACTCTGCACACCTTGGCGCACAAGTTGCTCGGCCGTAAGGGGCAGTTGCTGGCCAGCCTGGCGATGATGTTCCTGCTGTACGCCCTGTGCGCCGCCTATATTGCCGGTGGTGGTGCCCAGCTCAACGATAAATTGGTTCGCTATGCGGATTTAACTCTGCCCCCCCAGGTGGGTGCCATTGGCTTTGCCCTGCTGATAGCCCTGGTGGTCGCCATAGGCACTCATTCGGTCGATATGATTAACCGGGTGTTATTTGCCTTGAAGATTATTGCCCTGGTCATCATGTTGGCGCTGCTGTTGCCCCACGCCCAAGGCGGATACCTGCTGGAGCTGCCGTTGCAGCAAGGTTTGGTCATCTCTGCCCTGCCGGTAATCTTCACCTCTTTTGGGTTTCACGGCTCTATCCCCTCAGTGGTGCGCTATGTGGGGCTGGATATCAAGGCGCTGAAGAAGATCATGATTGTCGGCTCGGCCCTGCCGCTGCTGGTTTACCTGCTTTGGCAACTGGCCAGTCAGGGCGCCTTGAGCCAGAGTGAATTGATGGCCTCCAAGGAGCTCCCCAAATTCATCAATGGCTTGGGGCAACTGCTGCATAACCCCATGATAGGCCAGACTGTATCCATATTTGCCGACCTGGCACTGGCCACCTCCTTCCTGGGAGTCAGCCTGGGGCTATTTGATTTTATGGGCGATATTCTGCGCCGCAACGACAGTGCCGGCCACAGGCTGCAAACGGCGGCCATCACCTTCCTGCCCCCGCTGGGATTTGCCCTCTTCTACCCTCAGGGATTTATGGCCGCCCTGGGCTATGCCTCGATAGCTTTGGTGATACTGGCAGTGTTCCTGCCCGTCGCCATGGTCTGGAAGCAAAGGAGCCAGCCAATGTCCGAGGGCAGCTACCGGGTTGGCGGCGGCAAAGCGGCACTCATGCTGGCTGCGCTGTGCGGGGTGGTGATTATTCTCAGCCAACTGCTGCAAATGGCCGGGATACTGACCAAGGTAGGCTAACAAGGGATTGTATGGAGTAGGCAAACTGGCCGCCGTCCATTCTTAAAGTAAAACGCAGCTCTCGGGCTGCGTTTTATTTTGGTTCATCCTTCAGTTTATCGGTTCCAACGATACTCTGAAGCGACTGGCTGACAGCTGGGAAAAAACCAGGTCAAACCCTTCCGGGATCTCTTGCTCACTGATGACGACTCGCTGATCCAGCTGCTGTTCCAGGGCCTGTTGGCGCCGCTGCTGCCTTTGCTGCATTGCGCTCCTGCCACTGATAAAACTGGCGCCGCCAAGCAAGACTCCAACCAGCGCCAGCAGATTGGCCACCATGGGATTGCCTATTTGCAGCGCACTGGCGTCATCCAGCAACCACCAGAGAATGGAGGCACTCAGCAGTAATACCCCAAAGGCCAACCTGGCTATCGCGCTCGGCGCATTGTCTATCGGCAATACCAATTGGATATCGGCGGGTAAGTCTGCAAGGGTTACTGTCTGGGGTAACGGCTCGTCCTGCGCTGAGGCACTCTGGGGATCGGGCATAAATCATCCTTAATTTGAATGGAATGGGCTGAAACACGCGGGTCGGCTTCAACCCAATTTAACGACATCTTGTCCTTATGTCTGTGGTTACTGCCGTTCACAACGGCCGGTTCATTATACGCAAGCATCAAGAAGCGTCGCAAACTCAATGTGTTATCAATTTGAACTCTGCTGGAAATCTGTGCATTTTGTGGCGGCAACAGCGCCTGTTGTACACACTTGGCAAACTTGACCCCGATAGTGACGGCAGACACAATAGCGCCGGAGACTCATTTGACGGAGCACGTGGTGAGCGGTCAGCAACAGATACCAGAGCTGAAATTGGGACTGGCCATGTGGTCCCATAACCAGTGGCAGCAAAGCCTTTATGGAAAGGGGACGCCTCAAGCCGAGCGTCTGGCGCGCTACGCCGAGGTTTTCAATACGGTGGAGGGCAACACCAGCTTTTATGCCACCCCGTCAGCAAACAGCGTCAGTAACTGGCGCGATGCCGTGGGTGAGGACTTTCGCTTTACCTTTAAACTGCCACAGGAGATCACTCACAAGTTGCAACTGAGGCACTGTGACGATGAACTCAGGCAGTTCCTGCAGGTGATGTCGCCACTGTTTGCCAAGACAGGTCTGTGGAAGATTCAGTTGCCCGCCTATTTTGGCCCAGAAGCCCTTGGGGCACTGGACGCCTTTCTTGGCAAACTGCCAACCGAGTTGCCTCTTGGGGTTGAGGTGCGCCACCCGGCCTTCTTTGCCAAAGGGGAAGCCGAGCGTCAACTCAACCGCTTGCTGCTGCAGCGCTCGGTCAACCGCATCATAATGGACACCCGACCGGTATTTGCCGCGCCGCCAAACAGTGCCGCCGTCATCGACGCCCATGAAAAGAAACCCAAAGTACCGGTACATGCCATAGCCACCGGCCGCTATCCCACAGTGCGCTTTATCGGCCACCCTGAGCTTGAGGCCAATCAGGGCTTCTTCAAGCCTTGGCTGGACAAGCTATGCCAATGGCTGGAAGAGGAGCGCCAACCCTATCTGTTCATCCACACCCCGGATAATGCCCAAGCACCCGAGCTGGCCATAAGCCTGCAGCGTCTGCTGAGCACTCGCTGGCAAGCCAAACACGGCCAACCTCTTCAGGCGTTTCAGCTGGTTGAACAGGCTGACTCCCAAAACCAACAGCTGGGTCTGGCACTGTGACCGGCACAAGCTATTTATCCGCGAGGTCCTTATGCTGAGTTGTCTGGCGATAGAAAATTACCGCTCGTTACGTGAAGTGGTGTTGCCGCTGGAGCGCCTGAACCTGGTGACAGGCAGCAACGGTAGCGGCAAGTCCAATCTCTACAAGGCGTTGAGACTGCTGGCGCAAACAGCTGATGGTGGCGTGGTCAAGGCACTGGCAAAAGAAGGCGGCCTGGAGTCCAGTTTCTGGGCCGGTCCGGAAAAGTTCAGTCGCGATATGTTGGCAGGTACGGCCAACATAGAAGGAACCGTGCGCCACCAGAGCAAACGTCTTAAATTGGGTTTTGCCGCCGATGACTTTAGTTATCTCATCGAGCTTGGACTCCCCAAACCTGACTCTACGACGCTATTTGGCCTGGATCCCCAAATCAAACGCGAAGCCATCTGGTGCGGCTCCCTCTATCGGCCTGCCTCTGTGTTGGTCGAGCGCCGCGGTGCCCTGGTGAAAAGACGCGGGGAGCATGGCTGGCAACTACTGGACAACCATCTCCATCTCGGCGACAGCATGCTCAGCCAACTGGCCGATCCTGAACGCAGCCCAGAGATCCTCACCCTCAGGGATAGAATTCGAGCCTGGCGTTTCTACGATCATTTCCGCAGCGATCAACAAGCACCGGCCCGTCGAGCGCAACTGGCGACCCTGACCCCAGTGCTGCACCATGATGGTCGCGATCTGGTATCGGCGATTCAAACTATTTTCGAGATAGGTGATGCCGAAGCCTTCCATCATGCGATCAAAGATGCCTTTCCCGGTGCCACTATCAGCATAGTGGCCACGGGTGCCGGCATGCTGCAACTGGCATTTCACCAACAAGGCCTGCTAAGACCCCTGTCGCTGAGTGAATTGTCGGACGGTACCTTAAGGTACTTACTGTTGGTGGCAGCCTTACTGACTCCCAGACCACCGGAATTAATGGTGCTTAACGAGCCTGAAACCAGCCTGCACCCTGATCTCTTGCCCGCGCTGGCGCGTTTAATCATCAAGGCCTCTTCTGTGTGTCAGCTCTGGATAGTGTCACACGCCGCAAGATTAATCCATGCGCTGGAAACCCAGGGAGACTGCAACACATTACAGCTGGATAAACAGCTGGGGGCCACTTGTGTCCAGGGGCAAGATTTGCTCTCAACTCCGCCGTGGCGCTGGCACAATAACTAGCCCGCGATTGCGGGCTAAGGTGAGTAACTCGAATCCTTACTTCCTGGCACCGATCGGGATCATTATGTGGGCATAGGGCGTGCCCTTCCACATCACATAGGGCCCACCTTGAGCCGGGTCGGTCGGCAAACTGTCGAGCATGGCAGGATCCGGCAGCAGAATCATCAGGTGCGGCCCTTCGACTATCCATTGATTATCCGCGGTTTCCATTTCGGCATAAGGGTCGATATTGCTGGCCCCACCATCACCGGCCAGCATGTAGGAAATACCTATCGCTTTGGCTTGAAATGGTTTTTTCTCCATCCAGGCGTGTGCCCATTCCATCCAGGGGCCATCCATACACATGGGAGCCGTTCCCTTGAGCTGTGGCGGAGTTGGAAAGCAGGTGTAGCTGCCATCACCTTGTTGCAGCACATTCTTGTTCCAATCAACAACGGTAACACTGGCACGTATGGTGGGCGGAGCGGCATTCAGGGCGTCATCCAACATAATCTGCTGTGCTTCAGTGAGTGCGGCATGGGTGGCACTGGCGAAGGAAGATAGGGTCAAAGTCAAAATTAGAGCCGAAGTTTTCATCAAATCAGCCTCCAGGTTGAACTAGGATACAACAACACCGAGATCTCCAGTATAGTTTCTGCAGAAAAAATCGATTTTGCCCCGTAAATTCAATATATTGGACTAAGATAAAACCAAAACCCCATGAGGAGACAAAATGTTTTCTCTGTCCCAGACCTTATCTATCTTCGCCGCTTTACCGGATCCGGTGTTTATTCTGACCCGCAGTGGCCGCTATGCCGCGGTACTGGGAGGTTCCGACAGTCGCTACTATCACGACGGCACAACCTTGATAGGGCAATACATCTCCCAGGTCATCCAGCAGCCCAAGTGCGAATGGTTTCTGAGCCAGATAGCGCAAGCCTTGCTGAGCCGCCGTCTCTGGGTGGTGGAATACAGCCTTGGCGGCAACGACGTCAAGGGACTCACAGAGCAAGGCCCCGCAGAGCCCATCTGGTTTGAAGGTCGGGTACAGGCGCTGGATTTTCAAATAGAGGGTGAAGATGCCGTGGTCTGGGTAGCCAGCAATATTACCCGCCGCCATCAATTGGAGCAGGAGCTCAGGGAAAGATGCGAGCGCGATCCGCTCACTCAGCTCTACAACCGCCGTAAGTTGCTCAAACTGCTGACAGAAAACCTAACCCTGTTTCAGCGTTACCGAACCCCGACCAGCATATTGATCTTCGATCTCGATAACCTCAAGAAGCTCAACGACAGCTCTGGCCATCTGATGGGCGACAAGGCGATAGTTACTCTGGGAGAGGTCTGCCTGGCCAGCCTCAGAACTCAGGATATCGCCTCCCGTTACGGCGGCGATGAATTTGTCATTCTTATGCCCCACACTGCTGCAGAGCAGGCATTGCCCATAGCCGAGCGCCTACGAAGCGAGTGTGCCCGGCGCCTCAGAGCCTTGGGGATTGCCGCTGAATGCGCCAGTATCAGCGGCGGCCTCAGCGAGTTTCAATGCAGTGATACCAGCATAGATGCCGTGGTTTCCAGGGCCGATGGCGCCCTTTACCAAGCCAAAGCACAGGGTCGCAACCGGATTGTGCTGGCCAAGGGGCCAGAGTGCACTGAATCGCCCTAAAAAACACGGTCAAAACAAAAAGCCGGCACTTGGCCGGCTTCTTCATTGAATTGACTCGTCTAATTCGAGCGACTGAACTTAAGCCTGTGGGCGCATGGCCGGGAACAGGATCACGTCACGAATGGTGTGAGTGTTGGTAAACAACATCACCAGACGATCGATACCTATGCCTTGACCGGCTGTCGGTGGCAGGCCATGCTCCAGCGCCGTGATATAGTCGGCATCATAGAACATGGCTTCATCGTCACCGGCATCTTTGGCTTCAACCTGAGCCTTGAAGCGGTTGTCCTGATCTTCGGCGTCATTGAGCTCGCTGAAACCGTTGGCCACTTCACGACCACCGATGAAGAACTCGAAGCGGTCAGTGATAAAGTCGTTGTCATCGTTGCGACGGGCCAGTGGCGAGATGTCCGCTGGGTAGCCGGTGATAAAGGTAGGCTGCATCAGTTTAGGCTCGGCGGTTTCACCGAAGATCTCTTCCAGCAGTTGACCACAGGTCCAGAAAGATTCGATTTCCAGCCCTACGTCTTTGGCCAGCTTACGCATAAACTCAAGATCCTTGACCTCTTCATAGGTCATGGCCTGAATCGTGGCGTTGTCTGGGTTGTAGTGCTGAATCGCTTCCAACATGCTCATGCGGGCGTAAGGGCCGCCGAAATCGATGCTGTGCTCACCGTAAGGCAACTTGGTATCACCCAGCAGATCCTGAGCGATGGAAGACAGCATCTCTTCGGTAAGATCCATCAGATCGCGGTAATCTGCATAAGCCATATAGAATTCCATCATGGTGAATTCAGGGTTATGGCGTGGCGACAGACCTTCGTTACGGAAGTTACGGTTGATTTCGAACACTCGCTCAAAACCACCGACAACCAGACGCTTGAGGTACAGCTCAGGCGCAATACGCAGATACATGTCGATATCCAGCGCATTGTGGTGAGTGATAAATGGACGCGCGGAAGCACCACCCGGGATGACATGCATCATAGGGGTCTCCACTTCCATAAACTCTTTTTTCACCATGAAGTTACGTATGGCTGAAACCACTTTGGAGCGCATGACGAAGGCATCACGGGAATCCTGGTTGACGATCAGGTCAACATAACGCTGACGGTAACGGGTTTCCTGATCGGTCAAACCGTGGAACTTCTCAGGCAGTGGGCGCAGCGCCTTGGTCAGCAGCTGATACTCTTCCATATTAACGTACAGGTCGCCCTTACCGGACAGGTGCAGAGTGCCTTTAACACCAACTATGTCGCCGATATCCAGGCCCTGATAGCGTTCTTTCAGATCAGCCTGTACTTCTTTGCCGGCATAGGCCTGAATGCGACCGGATACGTCCTGCAAAACCAGGAAGGGGCCACGCTTGGCCATGATCCGACCGGCAATGGCGGTCTTGAAGCCCAGAGACTCGAGCTCTTCTTTGCTCTTATCGGCGAACTGCGCCTGCAGCTCGGCAGCCTTGTGGCTGCGACGGAAAGTGTTAGGGTGACCATTGGCCGGGCAGCCCTGGCGTACATGTTCCAGCTTGGCGCGACGTTCCGCGATCAGCTTGTTCTCATCCAATACTTGTTCAGTCATTTTCCGCTTCTTCTCTGTTACAGCCCGGACTTCAGGCTGGCTTCAATAAATCTGTCCAGATCACCGTCCAACACGGCTTGGGTATTACGGGTTTCCACCCCGGTGCGCAGATCCTTGATGCGGGAATCATCCAGCACGTAGGAGCGGATCTGACTGCCCCAACCTATGTCCGACTTGGCATCTTCCGCCGCCTGCTTCTCGGCGTTTTGCTTTTGCATCTCCAACTCAAACAGCTTGGCTTTCAGCTGTTTCATAGCCGTGTCTTTGTTCTTGTGCTGTGAACGGTCGTTCTGGCACTGCACCACGGTATTGGTCGGAAGGTGGGTAATACGCACCGCAGATTCGGTTCTGTTAACGTGCTGACCACCGGCACCCGAGGCGCGGTACACGTCAATACGCAGATCGGCCGGATTGATGTCGATATCGATGGAATCGTCAATCTCAGGGTAAACAAACACAGAACAGAATGAGGTATGGCGACGACCACCCGAGTCGAAGGGCGACTTACGCACCAGACGATGCACGCCGGTTTCGGTTCTCAGCCAGCCATAGGCATATTCACCGCTGAACTTGATGGTGGCACTCTTGATACCGGCCACATCGCCGTCTGAGACTTCGATAAGTTCAGGGTTGAAGTCATGCTCTTCACCCCAGCGCAGATACATGCGCAGCACCATGTTGGCCCAGTCCTGTGCTTCGGTACCGCCGGAGCCGGACTGAATGTCCAGATAGCAGTCGGAAGCGTCCTGTGGACCCGAGAACATACGGCGGAATTCCAGCTCTTCCAGGCGCTTTTCCAGATCGCCCAGTTCACTGTTGGCATCATTGAAGGTTTCTTCATCTTCCTCTTCAATGGCCAGCTCCAGCAGCCCCTCGACATCTTCGAGGCCCGCATCCATATCGTCTATGGTCTTAACCACAACTTCCAGCGCCGAGCGCTCTTTACCCAGGGCCTGAGCACGCTCTGGCTCATTCCATACTTCGGAGCTTTCCAGCTCGCGGCTTACTTCTTCCAGACGCTCTTTCTTGGCGTCATAGTCAAAGATACCCCCTAAGGAGCATTGTGCGGTCGGCAAGCTCCTTGATTTTGTTTTTTACCGGATTGACTTCAAACATGCGATTTCAACTTTCTTTGGTGTTAAGGACGTATGCAAACGAGGGATTTTAACCCAAGCAGCCGCTGAAACCTATGCCACAGCGGGCAGAAGCTTGTTTTTTTTTCGTCGGCGCCGTATTCCGCGTCTGTTCCGATAAAGCATCTGACACACTCTAGCCAATTCCGCGGTGAAAAAACTGTGACAAAAAATCAAATATGCCAACTCAATCAGTAAATAAACCAGACGAGCATGCCGATCAGCAGCTTTCAATGACAGGCTATACTTGCAACCATGGAGCAGAAAAATTGCTGTTATCAGGAAGACGAGGGCTTTTGCTGTGAGGAACCGGCCGGTGAGTCAGGCCTCTGTTACTGGCACGACCCGAGAATCGTCAAAAACCACCCCGAAGACAGGGCCAGGCTCGAAGCCTTCGCCCGCGGCGGCGGCATGCTCAGAGGCATCTGCCTCAAGGGTGCTGAACTGGCCGGTATCGATCTGGTAAAACATCACTCCAAAACCGGCTATGACATGAGCTATGCCGAGCTGTATCGGGCCAACCTTCAAGGCGCCCACATGTTCAATCTGACTCTGGATAACGCCAGCCTGATGAAGGCCGACCTGCGTGACGCCAACCTGCACTGCGCCAAGCTCAACAACTGCAATCTGCTGGGAGCCAAATGGAATGGTGCCCGCATCGAGAATATCTACACTGGCAAGCTATTGCGTCAGGAACGCATGGCACTGCAGGCAGAAAGAGTCGGTGAACGTGAAATCGCCCGCGACTACTTTGAACAGGCCGAAGAGATCTACCGGGATCTGCGCAAGGCGGCCGAGCGTGAAGGCCTGTTTGCCATGGCCGGCCTCTACATTCGCCGCGAGCTCACCATGCGGCGCCATCTGCTACCCAAATGGAGCGGCAGAAGGATGTTATCCAAGTTGATCGATCTCTTCTGCGGTTATGGCGAAGACCCGCTCAGGGTGGTGATTTTCTCGCTGGCTTTGGTGTTTGTCTGTGCCTTCATCTACTGCTTTACCGGCGTCAGTTATGATGGCCGAATCCATCAGTTTGCCCCGGGCCGCGCCATCACAGACTATCTGTCACTGTTCGGCAACTGCCTGTATTACTCAGTGGTAACCTTCACAACCCTGGGATACGGCGACTTCACCCCTGTGGGTTTTTCCCGCGCCGTGGCCGCCATTGAAGCCTTCACCGGCAGTTTCACCATAGCCCTGTTTGTGGTGGTGTTTGTCAAGAAGATGACCCGCTGAGCCAGATCACACTGGCCAAAATCCATTTTTCAGATGAGTGCACATAGTCGATAGGCTTTGTGAATTCCCCGGCAAAAGCCTGTTCCAGCTCAATGAAGCGAACCCTGCGATCGATATACTGCATGGTTATCAGCTTAATTAGTCCCTACTTCACCCCCATCAAGGTGAGCAAATAACAAGGCTGCCCATGTTTGAGATCTATATCGACGGCCAGGCCGTCAGCGCCTTTGAGGGCGAGACCCTGTTGCAGGCGGCCCATCGGGCCGGCATCGACATTCCTTGTCTGTGTCACCATACAGACCCCGGTTCGGCTACCACAGAAGGCGCCGATGAACACCTGTGCCAACTGACCCGGCTCGACCAGATAATGGCCGATGGTGACAGACCGCTGCTGGCCTGCTCGACTCCGGCAATTGCCGGAATGCAGCTCAAGAATCATACCCAGGCAGTGCACAGCCATCGGCAGCAGACGCTGAAACGGATATTGAAAGATCACTTCGCCGATTGCGAAGCCCCCTGCCAGCAAGCCTGCCCGGCAGGCGTCGATGTGCAGTCTTATCTGTATCACATAGGTCAGGGCAACCATACAGAAGCGGTGCGGATCCTCAAGCAGACCCTGCCTCTGCCTCTGTCTATCGGTCGGGTCTGCCCGGCATTTTGTGAAAGTGCCTGTCGCCGCGCCCTGATCGATGAACCACTGGCGATACGTCAGCTCAAGCGCCACGCCGCCGATCTGGACTTGGCCGATACCGAGCCCTATCAGCCGCCCAAGGCCGACCCCAGCGGCAAGAAGGTGGCCATAATCGGCGCCGGGCCAGCCGGGCTAAGCGCCGGGTTTTTCCTCGCCAATCAGGGCCATGAAGTGGACATCTTTGAGGCCGCTCCCAAGGCCGGTGGTTGGCTAAGATACGGCATTCCAGAATATCGTCTGCCCAAGGCGATACTCGATAAAGAGATAGCTCTGCTGGAGCGCAGCGGCATCCGCATTCACACCAACACAGTCATAGGCGAGCACATTCTGCTGCCGAAACTGGCCGAGGAGTATCATGCCCTCTGTCTGGCGATGGGCGCGCAAAAGGCTGTGCCACTCGACTATCCCGGCAGCGACCTGCCCGGCTGCTATCTCGGGGTCGACTACCTTAAAGATCTGGCAATGGACCACCAGCTGGTCACAGGTAAGAAGGTAGCCGTTGTCGGCGGCGGCAATACCGCCATCGATTGTGCCCGTAGCGCCAGACGCCTCGGCGCCGAGGTAACCCTGATCTACCGGCGTACCAAAGAGGAGATGCCGGCCGAAGCCTTTGAAATTCATGAAGCTGAGCAGGAAGGTATCCACTTCCTGCTACTGACCAATCCTGTGGCCAACCATGCCGGCAGTGACGGCCGTCTTGCACGAGTCACATTGGAAAAAATGTCTTTAGGCGAACCGGATGCCTCCGGCCGCCGCCGACCGCAGCCCAGCGGCGAAACCTTCGACTGCGAGTTTGATACCCTGATCGCCGCCGTATCCCAATCACCGGATCTGGCCTTTCTGCAACAGGCCGAAAACCGTCTGCTGCAAGGCGCTCCGGCGCTCAGTCGCTGGAATACAATCAACGGCTGTGACATCAGCATGAGCACCGGGTTGGAAAAACTGTTTGTTATCGGTGATGTGCGCCGTGGGCCCGCCACTGCTGTGGAAGCGGTCGCCGATGGTCGCCGCGCCGCCGAGGCTATAGACGCCCTGTTCAATCAGGGGCTCAGTTGCCCACTGACGCCGGTGGCGTTCAATGCCAGCAAGGCGATAGGGCTCAAGTCCCAACAGGATTTACCCAAAGATCTTTTCCCTTCACAGGTCAAAAGTGCCAGGGTCAAGATGCCGGAGTTACCTGTAGCCGAGCGCCTGAGTAACTTTGCCGAAGTAGAGCTGGGACTGACGCCGCAAATGGCCGAAGCCGAGGCCAAACGCTGCCTCGAATGTGGTTGTCAGGCCAATATGGACTGTCGCCTGCGGGACTACGCCAGTGAATACAAGGTCGGCAGCCAGGGCTTGCTTGAGCAGGATGCCTGTGGCGAATCGGCGCTGCAGGCCAGACACTTTGCCCAGGATTTGAGCACACCCTTTATCCGTTTCGATGCCAACCGCTGCATCAGCTGCGGTGCCTGCGTTGACATCTGCCACCGCCGCAGTGGCCACAAGGCCATCAGCTTTGAGGCCAACCAATTCTCGGCGCTGCCGGGAGGCAGTAGCGAACGCCGGGCCCCCAGAGCCGGTTTCAGCGTCTCCATGGCCGACAGCGATTGTGTTCAGTGCGGCAACTGCCTGCAGGTATGCCCGACCGGCGCCCTGGTCGATGCCCGCCACAAGACCCAAGGACAAGCCCCCGACACCAAGGTGACCAGCACCATCTGCACCTATTGCGGCGTGGGTTGCCGCATCCGTTTCAAGGTCGACACCACCCAGAATCGTATCCTTGCGGCCGAGGGCGATGTGCGCTCACCTGTGAACCAGGGCATGCTCTGCGTCAAGGGCCGCTTCGGCTTTGACTTTATCAACAGTGAAGAGCGCCTTACCCAGCCGCTGGTTCGCCGTAACGGCAAATTGGAACCCTGTAGCTGGCAAACGGCCATCAGCTATATTGCCGCCCACTGGCAAGAACAATTGGAACAGTTTGGCCCGAGTTCATTCGGCGCACTGGCATCCGCCAAGGCCACCAATGAAGAGAACTTCCTGCTGCAAAAGCTGTTCAGAGCCGTTATCGGCAGCAACAACATAGATCACTGCGCCCGCCTGTGCCATGCCTCCACAGTGACCGGGCTCTACGATGCCCTCGGCAGCGGCGCCATGACCAATGATATTCCCGGCATAGAGGATTCAGATCTCATCTTTATCCTGGGCTCGGATACCGACTGCGCCCACCCCATCATAGCCTCGAGGATCAAGTCGGTCGTCAGCCGCGGCAAGGCAAGGCTCCTGGTCGCCGACCCCAAGCGGGTCAGCATAGCCGACAGTGCCGAGCTGTTTGTGCATCATCGCCCCGGCACAGATGTGATGCTGCTCAACGCCATCATGCAGCAAATACTACTCAACGGCTGGCATGACAAGGCCTATATCCGCAGCCGCACCACAGGCTTTGAGGCCTTGCGCGAAGAGCTGTTGCGGCCGGACTACAGCCTGGAGCAGGCCGCCAGGGTGACAGGCGTCAGCTGCAGCGAAATAGCGGCCATGGCCGAGATGCTGGGCACCGCCCAACAGACCGCCCTTTACTACGCCATGGGAATTACCCAACACACCACAGGCCATGACAATGTCACCGCCATTGCCAACTTGCAGTTATTGCTGGGTAACCTCGGGCTCAACGGCGCCGGGATCAACCCTTTGCGCGGCCAGAGCAATGTCCAGGGTGCCTGTGATATGGGCGCCCTGCCCAACTATTTCAGTGGCTATCAACGTCTGGATGACGATGCTGCGCGGCTGAAACTGGCGCGGGCCTGGGACACAGATAAGCTGAGCCCTGAGACAGGCATTCCGGCCTCTCATATGATGCAGGCGATTTTGGATGGCCGGCTGCAGAGCCTGTTTGTGATGGGCGAAAACCCGGTACTGAGCGACCCTGACCAGGCACATGTGCTCAAGGCGCTGAAAAAGCTGCCATTTTTGGTGGTGCAGGATATCTTTCTCACCGAAACTGCCGAAATGGCCGATGTGGTATTGCCGGCAGCGGCCTTTGCCGAAAAGCGCGGCCACTTCACCAATACCGAGCGCCGGGTTCAACGACTGGAAGTCGCCTTGCAATCGCCAGGTAGTGCCCGTCCGGACTGGCAGATACTGCAGCTGCTGGCCAATGCCATGGGCGCCGACTGGCACTATAGCGATGAACAGGCAATTTGGCAGGAAGTCACGGCCCTGACCCCCAGCTACGCCGGGATCAGTTGGCACAGAACCACGGATAATCCGGCCGGGTTGCAGTGGCCTTGCCCAGATGAGCAACATCCGGGTACCCGAGTATTGCACCGCAACAGCTTTACCCATGGCAAAGGGCGACTGCAGCCGGTCAATTATCGTTTACCGGCTGAGCTGCCGGACCATGACTATCCCTTGATGCTGTCGACCGGACGCCTGCTGGAGCAGTTCCACACAGGCACCATGACCCGTAAAACCGCCGGGCTGGACGAACTCGGCTCCCCCAGAGTGATGATCTCGGTTGAGGATGCCGAACGTTTGGGCGTCGGCAAGGGCGACTGGCTCAAACTGGAAAGCCGCCGCGGTGAAATCTTTATTCAGGCCTTTGTCAGCCGCCGGGCCCAGCCTGGGGTGTTGTTCCTGCCATTCCATTTCGTGGAAGCCGCGGCCAACAAGCTGACTATCAATGCGCTGGATCCCGTGGCCCATATTCCTGAGTTCAAGGTGTGTGCCGTCAAGGCAGAGCGCGCCGAGGCGCCTTTGGCTTCCGAAACCTAAACTGAGTTCCATAAAAAACGGCGCCTGATTGGCGCCGTTTTATTTTTCTTTAGTTGCTCATTCCTGCAACTGAGCTCTCAAGCAAGATTAGACTCTGAACTGATTGACCAACTTGCCGAGGTTATCACCACTGTGGGACACAGTCTGACTGACCCTGGCCGCATCTTCGCTGGAATGCAGCAGCTCGGCGACTATCTCCTGAATGGCGTAAATGTTCCGGTTAATCTCCTCAGTCACCGAACTCTGCTCTGTGGCGGCGGTGGCGATTTGGGTACTCATATCATTGATGGAGGTGACAGAGCTGGTCACAGCTCCCAGGCTTTCGGAGATAAGCTTTGACGACTCGACACTGCGGTGGCAACTCTGCTGACTCTCTTCCATGGCACTCACCGCCTGACTCACCAGACGATGCAGCTCGCTGAGCATCTCGTTGATCTCCAACGTACTGGCCTGGGTACGACTCGCCAGACTGCGCACTTCATCGGCCACCACGGCAAAACCTCGGCCCTGCTCACCGGCGCGAGCCGCTTCAATGGCAGCATTCAATGCCAACAGGTTGGTCTGCTCGGCGATGCCGCCGATGACAGACAGCACGCTGTTGATCCGCTGTGATTGCTCGCTGAGCGACTGAATATGGTTGGCGGCGCTGTTGATTTCCGCCATCAGGGTGGAGATCTCAGTCAGCGAAGTATCGACGCACTCCTGGGCCTTGGCCACTTCGTCGGTAGCCACATGAGTCGCCTCAGCCACCTGGGTAGTGTTCATCGCCACTTCCTGAGCGGTGGAAGACATCTCGGTAATGGCGGTCACCACCTGATCGGTTTCATTGTTGTGGTTCACCAACTGGGATGCTATCGCCTGGGTCTGGGAATGGATGGAACCGGCGGCATCCTGCACTTCATGGGTGGCCGTGGTGACATCGCGGATGATGTGCTGCAGTTTTTCGACAAAGCGATTGAACGCCAGCCCCAACTGGGCAATCTCATCTTCACCGCGCACCTGCAGGCGCTTGGTCAGGTCCCCTTCCCCCTGAGCGATATCGTTGAGGTTATCCAACATATTGCGGATAGGGATTATCATCCGCTGAGCAGTAAAGAGAATGGCAAACACAGTAACCAGAGTCAGCACCAGCGACATCAACAGCACCCCTATGGTCTTGGCCTGCATCTCCTCGGTGGCGGTTTGTCGATAAGCGGCAACAGCCGCCTCTATGTCATCCACATAAACACCTGTGCCTACCAACCAGTCTTTCCCGGGGACCCGGATGGCATAGGCTATCTTTTCCACCAGGCCAGTCACTCCGGGCTTGGCATGGAAGTAGTTGATAAAGCCTTTACCACTTCTGGCGGCATCGATAAGACCGCGCACAATTTGTGTACCATTGGGGTCTGTCATGCCGCTTTGATCTGTGCCTTCCTGCTCAGGCTTAACCGCATGAAATACACTGATCCCATTGAAATCATAAATGAAGAAGTATCCGGCGCTGCCAAACCTCTGTTGCCGCAATGCCGCGTTGACATCACCTCTGTCTCCCAGACCGAGTTGATAGTTGATGTTTTCCAAAGCCAGCCCTGTCGCATCCTTGAGTTGCTGTTTTCGTTCATCGATCAACTTTTGTTTGAACAAAGCGATCGAATTTTCCAGTGATTGATGTTCGGCACGATAGGAATACCCCATCACCAATATCAAAGTCAGAATTAAAGGTAGTAAAGCCAGCAGCAAGAATTTGCTTCTCAAGCTCAGAGCAGACAAGGACATAACTTCCCCCCAGTAGCTGTCAGACACTCTTTACTGAGTATAGTCCCGCGCCCCAACATGCAATATCAATATGATTACAAATAAAACAATTAACAAACAAATGATTCAAAATGTTACACAAATTACTTTTTTACCTTACGACCAACCGAAAGGTTCCACGATTGCCGGGGAATGGTTACTGGGAAACGTCATAAGCGGTACGGAATCTTGTGCTGGACGGTCGAGATAAAGAAACAGCGCCAAATGGCGCTGTTTCTGTTTTCTTCATATTGAATGATTAAACCCGGAACTGATTGACCAGTTGCCCCAGATTATCACCACTGTGAGACACGGTTTGACTGACTCTGGCCGCTTCTTCGCTGGAGTGCAACAGCTCGGCGACTATCTCCTGAATGGCGTAGATATTACGGTTGATCTCTTCGGTCACCGAACTCTGCTCTGTGGCAGCGGTGGCGATTTGGGTACTCATATCATTGATGGAGGTGACAGAGCTGGTGACGGCTCCCAGACTCTCGGAAATCAGCCTGGAAGATTCGACACTGCGATGGCAGCTTTGCTGGCTCTCTTCCATGGCACTCACCGCCTGGCTCACCAGACGATGCAGCTCGCTGAGCATCTCGTTGATCTCCAACGTGCTGGCCTGAGTGCGGCTCGCCAGGCTGCGTACTTCATCGGCCACCACGGCAAAACCGCGCCCCTGCTCACCGGCACGAGCCGCTTCAATGGCCGCATTGAGTGCCAACAGATTGGTCTGCTCGGCAATGCCGCCGATGACAGACAGCACGCTGTTAATCTTCTGCGACTGTTCGTTGAGCGACTGAATATGGTCGGCGGCGCTGTTGATTTCCGCCATCAGAGTGGAGATCTCGGTCAGCGAAGTATCAACGCATTCCTGGGCCTTGGCCACTTCATCGCTCGCCACATGGGTCGCCTCCGCCACCTGGGTGGTGTTCATCGCCACTTCCTGGGCAGTGGAAGACATCTCTGTGATGGCAGTCACCACCTGATCGGTTTCATTGTTGTGGTTGGCCAACTGCGCCGCTATCGCCTGAGTCTGGGCATGAATGGAACCAGAGGCATCCTGCACCTCGTGGGTAGCGGTAGTCACGTCACGGATGATGTGTTGCAACTTGTCGACAAAGCGGTTGAATGCCTGCCCCAGCTGGGCAATCTCATCTTCACCGTGCACCTGCAAACGCTTGGTTAAATCCCCTTCCCCCTGAGCGATATCGTTGAGGTTATCCAGCATGTTGCGGATAGGAGTCACAGTGCGCTGAGCAGCAAACAATATGAGCGTTGCGGTGACCAGAGTGATGACTATGACTATCATCAACGTCAGCCACAGCTTACCTTCCATGTCTTCCAATGCGGTCTGTCGATATTCGGCCACTGAGGCTTCGATATCATCCACATAGGCGCCGGTGCCTATGATCCAGTCGGTGCCTGGAACCATGGCGGCATAACCTATCTTTTCCACCAGCTCGTTGGTGCCGGGTTTTTGGTAGTAATAGGTGAGAATACCGTCACCACTGCGGGCTGCATTCAGCAAGCCTACTATGATCTTGGTTCCCTTGGGATCTGTCATCCCTATCTGATCTGTACCTTCAAGCTTGGGCAACAGGGCATGGAACAGGTTTTTACCTTTGCCATCATAGACAAAGAAATAACCTGCGCTGCCAAACCGAACATCCCGCAAGGCCGCCTTATAGTCTCCGCCCTGACTGCGCTGAAAGCTGACAATCTCTTTGGCGACTTCGGTCACATGCACCAACTCCTGACGACGCTCGTTGAGCAGCTTTTCTCTGAAATTGGTAATTTCGCTTTCAAGCGCATCCGACTCTACTGTCCAGGACGCCAGCATCAAGACAATGGAAACAGTCAACAATGGCAACAGGGCAAGCAGCAGTAACTTATTTCGTAAACTCAGACTGGACACTTAGGTTTCCCCCGGGAATGGAATATCTGCAAATTATAGTAACTTTGTTCACTTTAAGTTCGTATAAAAAATGCCTGAGATCAAAGTTTAACCATTTGTTTTACATGAAGAGAGTGGAAATAGCGCCCATTGCTGCAAATCCGAGCACCAAAAGCACCAGGGGCAAACGCCACAGCTTGAGCAACATAAAGCCCGCCAGCACCATGGCCATATCAACCGGGCGGGTCACAGCACTGGTAAATACCGGTTGATAGAGAGCACTCGCCAACAAACCAACGACTGTGGCATTAATCCCCATCACCATGGCGGCCATTTTCGGGCGTTTGGCGATTCCCTGCCAGCCTCGGATCACCGCCAGCAACAACAGGAAACCGGGCAGAAAGATGGCTAACGTTGCCACCAAGGCGCCAACTAGGGCATTTTGCGGCCACAGTTCGGCGCCCAGATAGGCGGCCAGACTGAACATGGGGCCGGGAACGGCTTGCGCCAGGGCGTAGCCGGTGAGGAATCTGTCATGATCTATGCTGTTTGCCAGTTGGCTCTCCAGCAAGGGCAGCACCACATGGCCGCCGCCGAATACCATGGCGCCGGTCTGATAAAACTGTTTGAAGAGTTCAGCCAGAGGGTGAGCAAGCAAGGGACCGGTGAGCAGCAATAAAAACAGAAATATCAGTAAAGCACTCCAGTTGAGCTGCATACTTCCCGACTTGGCCGGCGCTGGTGCCTCACGATTGAGCCAATAAAGACCGACAATGGCACCGGCAAGCAACAGCAGCAATTGGGTCAAATTCCCCGGCCACAAAAGCAGAATCACAGTACTCAGCAAGGCCAACATCTGGGGGATATGGCTGCGGCAAAACTGTTTGAACATACCCCAGGCAGCATCGGCGACCACCACCACAGCCAATAACTTGAGTCCGGCGATAACCCCCTGAAATAAATCACTGGAGAGGTATTGATAGCTGCTGACCGCCAGCAGAAACATCAGTAGGAACGAAGGCAAGGTAAAGCCGATAAAGGCCAGTATTGCCCCGGGCAAGGCGCCGCGGCGGTAACCTATGGCAAAGCCGACCTGGCTGGATCCCGGGCCGGGCAGAAACTGACTCAACGCCACCAAAGAGGCGTAATCTTTGTCATCGAGCCAGCCCAACTCCTCGACGAAAGTCTTGCGAAAGTAACCTATGTGTGCCGCCGGGCCGCCAAAACTCACCAACCCCAAGGAAAAAAAACGTACAAAAATCTGCCACATCTGTGTTCACTCTACCCTTGTTCAGTTCGGCTCCATTGTATGACATAAGTGTGACACTTATCTTATTATCAACAGCTTTTAGTCTGTGGGAGCACAATAAGAAAAACCCATGAACAGACGACTGAAAGTCCGTCCTCTCCTGTCAAACAGCCGCTATTGAGGCAAGAACAGCGAACAGCCGCCAAAGTCCGTCGCTTCCCAAGAGTGAATTCCGAGACGGAAAAGAGAGTCAAGTTGACGGGAAATCATCTCACTACAACCCAGATCTGCACCCACTAACCGGCAAGTGTATTCGCTCGAAATCAGCCACGGTTTCCAGGCGGCTTTCTCTATACCAGGTTCCACCCACCTCAATGAAACATAATTCAAACATTCAATATTTATTCAAAACAATTAATAGCCAATGCAGTTAAAAAAGCCTCGGCCATAGTTTAGCCATAAACACAAACCCACTAAAAATAACACCGAAAACCAGCAATACACCATATAGCAAAGCAGCACCACTTTTGACACCTGTCAATTTTAATGCATAGATATTCACATAGACATCAAATACAATCACCGCAAAAGAACCAAAAACATAATACTTATGTAGCATTTTGTAACTTGGTTAAATTTTTACAGACTTTTAACAAGCGTTTGTTTAGATTCACTGAGAGTTCGCAGGAAGTAAGAAGTAAGCTATGAAGCTATGGTGGTACGCGATATTGATGCTTGGTCTTCAGTTGCCCCTGACTGCGGCAACTGAAGAAAATGCGACGGAAACTGTCCCTGTGGATGAGTTCAGACTTGCCCTCGCCCTGGGATATGGCCGCCTGGATAATCCCAGAGTGCATGCCAAGCCGATAGAAACCTTCCTGCTGCCATCCTGGAACTACTACTCAGAACGCTTCTATCTGGAAAACTTTACTCTGGGCTACAGCCTCTATGAGTCGGACAACTGGTTATTCGATCTGCAAACCAAGCTCAATGAAGATGGATTCTTTTTCGAGTTTGATGGCCTCAACAAATTGTTTTTGAGCGACATCATAGGCTTCTCCCCCTACAAGGGACAGGTCGTACGCCCCAACGGTAACAGCAAACCTATCCTTGACGAAATCCAGCGTCACATCTCCTATCTGGGCGGAGTTTCCGTCACTTGGGTCACGCCCTACACGGATATCAATCTGGGCTTGTTTCAGGACATTTCCGGAGTACATGACGGCAATGAGCTGCAGCTCAGATTGAAAAAGAGCCTGCTCTACTCCTGGGGTGCTTTAGGATTTGAGCTAGGCGCGATTCGCAAGAGTGAATCCCTGGTGCGTTACTACTATCAGCTTACGCCGGAAGAAAGCGGACCGCTGAGACTGAGTTACACCCCCTCGGCCAGTATCAATTATCACGCCCGCCTGCTGGTTAATCTGCCACTGTGGCAGGATATCAACCTGGTGATGGTAACCGAATACACCTGGCTTGACTCGGGGATCACCAACAGTCCCATGATAGACAAGGATGGCTATCTCTCAGGTTTCATCGGTTTGAGTTATCGGTTTTGAGGGCTCTATGAATCGATGGCTACTGTGGTTACTCATGCTGATAAGTCCCTGGGCAAGCGCCTTGGGGGAAGAGCTTTGGCTGGCGCCGGATACCTGCGCCATGACCAATCAAGAATCGGAATGCAAGCTGCAACTGCAACTCGAGTTTCACAGTCAACAGCCTCGCTCTCTGTGCCTTTGGCTGGCCAACAGCGCAGCGCCTTTGACCTGTTTTCATCAACGCCGTGACTTCAGTTACAAGCTGCAATTAAGCCTGGTCAGGGATACGCTTATCGAGCTCAGGGATCAGCAAAACCGCACAGTTGCCAGCCGCTTGCTCAGAGTGGCTATCTACGAGCCCGTCAGTCGCAGACGGCGGGGCCTGAGTTGGGATCTGCTATGAAAGAAAAAATACTCCTGATTGAGGATGATCTGCCACTGGCGGAACTTATTTGCACTTATCTGGCCAATGAAGGCTTCGAGCTGGTTCATCTGGACAATGCCGAAGCCGCGCTTGCCCGTCAGGACAGTGACAGTTTCAGCCTGATCCTCTGCGATGTGATGCTGCCAGGTGAAGACGGCTTTGGTATCTATCCCCGTTTGGCGGCCTGTTATCCCTGCCCGCTTATCTTCCTCACCGCCCGCGACAGTGAAGGCGATCAGATCCTGGGATTGGAGCTGGGCGCCTGTGATTACCTGCTCAAGCCCGTGGTTCCCCCCTTGCTGCTGGCACGAATACGTACTCAACTTCGTAACAGGCAACAGCTGCCCGGACGCAAAACTTTGTGTCTGCACGATCTGCAGCTTGATCCCAATCAGCAGCAGGTGTTTCTGGCGGGCTCGGCATTGGCCTTTACCACCAAGGAGTTTGAACTCCTGTGGGTGTTTGTGATCAACGCCGGGCGGGTATTGTCACGGGAGTATCTGTTCGAGCAGTTTATCGGCCGCGCCTATGATGGCCTGGACAGAGCCATAGATCTCAAGGTCAGCAGGCTGCGCAAACGCCTCGATGAGCTGGAGATAAGCGGCCTGCAGATCACCACAGTGCACGGCAAGGGCTATCTGTTCAACTACCAGCCCAATCAAGCCATGATCAGGATTCAGGCATGAAGTTTCAGTTTTACCGACTGTTTGGGTTTCTGCTGCTGTCCTGCTCCCTGCTGCTGTGGAGCTTTGGCCAACTGACAGATCAATATCGCAGCGAAGAGGCCAGCTATTTGATCTCGGTGGACGACTTATTGCAGACCCGGGGACAGGGCGCGCATCTGTCGACTCTTGCCGCCGGCAGTCTGGCACTGCCCACTAGCCTGAGACAGCTACTCAATGAGGGGCAGACCTTGGCGCTGCGTCACTCCAGTGGCGAGCTCTATTACTACAAGCAAGGCTCAGGCACTGAGCTACTCAGATTTGGCCCGGTAACAGAGAAGCAAGACAGGGAGGATGTCACCAGTTTGATCTTGCTCGGTTTCTATTCCAGCCTGGCCCTGGTCGCCATCTTGCTTATCTGGCCTGTGTTTCGCGATCTCCATACCCTGCAACAGAGCGCCATTCGCTTTGGCCGTCAGCCTTCGCTGCAACCGCTAACCATACGTAAAAGCTCGGCTATCTTTCCGCTGGCTCAGGCGCTTTATAGCATGAGCCACCAGATAGTGAGTTTTGTCCAAATGCATAAAGAGTTATCCCATACCATCTCCCACGAAGTACGCACTCCGCTCGCGCGAATGCGCTTTGCCCTTGAGCTGAGCAAGCAGCAGATGGAGCCTCAATACGCAGCGCGCCTGGCCCAGGACATAGATGAGATAGAACAGTTGGCGGCCAACTATCTCTCTTTTGCCCGCCTGGAACATAAACAGGGAGAACTATGCCATTCGCCTCAATCCATCGCTGACTTTATTCAGGCGCTTGAGCAGAAATACAGCCTTTATAGCCGTGACTTCCAGATAGGATTTCACTCTGTGCCGGGCCAGGCACAATTCGATAAGACGGCAATGAATGTGGCCTGCCAGAACCTGATCCAAAATGCCATGCGTTTCGCCGAAAAAGAGATACAGGTGAGTTTCGAGCAAAGCGAAAGCCATAACTGCCTCAGAGTCGAGGATGATGGCCCGGGCTTTGAAGATAAAGGCAAAAAACTACTGGCGGCCTTTGCCAGAGATGCCAAACAGAGTGATGGCAGCGGCTTTGGCCTGGGGCTTTATATAGTGCGCAAGATTGCCATCTGGCACGGCGGCCGGCTGGAGTTGAGCCACTCGCAAACTCTGGGCGGCGCCGCCATCAGTCTGTGTTGGCCAAGAGAATAAGCGCCATTGTCTTAGCCTCGACTCAGCAGTACCAATACCTCGTAGTGATCCGTGTGCGGAAACATATCGAACAGCTGCACCTTGCGCATACGATAACCACTGATGGCCGCCAGATCTTTGGCCAAAGATTCAGGGTTACAGCTGGAATAGAGCAGATGCGGCGGCGCAAAGGTCGAAATGGCCTGGCAAAGCTCGGCGCCTATGCCGCGTCTCGGCGGATTGACTATCATAAGATCAGGTACCTGGCCTGCCGACTGCGCCGCGGCAAAACTGCCCGAATCCAGCGCCTTGAAGTTCACCCGCTTAAGCCCCAGCTTTTCGGCGGATAACTTGGCGCAAGCGATAGCTTCAGCCTCGATTTCAATCCCTGTAAGCTCTGTGTATTTATTGGTACAGTGCAGCCCAAAACCGCCGACACCACAGAAGAGATCCCAAATCGACTCAGGCTTCAGCTCACTGACCCAGTCTTTGGCGCTCTGATAAAGGGCCGCCGCCACTTGTGGGTTGGTTTGAAAGAAGCTCTTGGGGCGGATATAGAGAGGCACGCCATTGAAGGACTCCTCCAGACGCTGCGCCTCGGTGAGAAAAACCTCCTGCTCACCTTCGAGCCTGGCCATATGAATCGGCTGCAGATTCACAGATACCAGCTTGATGGCAGGAAACTCGGCCAGCAGCTTTGGCAGTTCACGCTCAATCCGTTCGATGGATTGCCTGGAGCGCAACACAAACCTGAGCATAAAGTCGCCGCTGATTTCGGCGCGGGTCAACAACACAAACTTGAGTTCGCCCTTGGCCTTATCTACCCGATAGGGTGGGATCCCGGCCTGACGCACAAACAGCTCAAGCCGATGCAGCAAGGCCTGCATATCGGCAGGATAGAGAGGACAATCGCACAGGCTCACGGCCTCACCAATCGGGGAAACTATCCCCAGAATGGGTTGATGGGCGGCCCCGAGTGCCACCATCTTGGCCTTGTTGCGAAAACCCAGGGACGGCCCGCTGACCGGGGCCAAGAGTTCAAAGGGCGTAAAGGGGCTGAGCAACTGCGCCAACTGCTCACTCTTGGCGGCCAGTTGTTGCGCCATTGGCGTTTCTATGTGAGTACAGGAGCGGCACTTGCCCTGCGCAAAAAAGTCACATCTCACTCTGATATGTCCCAAGTTTCCAATTCAGCCCGGCGGCAAAAGCGGCACACTTTAGCCTGTTTCACCCTAAAAATCATCCCAGCATCAGCTTGTCGACATCCGCTTTGGGGCTGCGTTTGCCAAGTACCTTGCTTATCTCTGCCGTCACCGCCTTGGCAGTGGCACGAAAGGTGGTTAACTTGCCGCCGTAGAGCGTCAGCAACCTAGGATGGGAATAACGCTGGTACAACTGTACCTCCCGCGGCCGACCAAAGGCATCGCCATCGCCCTTGGGCAGCACCCGCATGCCACTGAAATGCGCCAATACCTTGGCTTCAAGCGCCTCTGTAGTGACCGAACCCGTAAAACTGCCAGTGCCTCCAAAATAGTGCCGATAGATCCCCAGCAGATAAGCTATCTCCTCTCGGGTGATCTGCGGAACCGGTCCCTGGCAGAGGGTTTCCGTGGTACCTATCAGCGTCTTGCCGTACCAAGGCATCACGAATACCACCCGCTCATCGAAGCAGGATTCCAGATAGAGCACCCCGGGCGGCGCAGGAATATCCAGAAGCAAATGACTCCCCTGCACCCAGTCTATTGCCGTCTGGGCTATGGGCGGTGTCACCCGCGCCAGCAGTTCGTTGACAAAGGCGCCGGCGGCGTTGACCAGAAAGCGGCAGTGCAACATTTTGTCGCCATCCGCATCCCGGTAACTCAGCTTACATCCCTGAGGGTCATGCTCTATCGTCAAACACTCGGCACCCTCGCGGATATCGGCACCGAGCAGCCTGGCGCTGTCGGCCACCGCCTTGGTCAGCAAGGCATCATCCGTCTGGGCATCCCAGTATTGGAACATATGGGTCATTCCCGCCAGCTTGAGCCCGGGAAAGCTCCCCCAAGCCCTGGCAGGCAGGCTACGAAAACGGCCTAGGCGGTCAAACTCGCTCAGCAAGCCGTAGAGGCTGAGACCTGCCCTGAGGGTCAAGGCGCCGCGGCGACTGTCACGATAAACCGGGATAAAGAAAGGGACGGCCTTGACCAGTGTCGGCGCCAGACGCAATAACTCGCGCCGGGCCCGCAGCGATTCACGCACCAGATCCAGTTGCCCGGATTCGAGATAACGTAAGCCGCCATGGATCAGTTTGCTGGACTGGGAGGAGGTGCCTGCCGCCAGAGTGGACTTTTCCAGTAGCACCACGGAATAACCGGCCGCCGCCGCGCACTGTGCCACCGCCACGCCGGAGATGCCGCCACCTATGATTGCCAGATCGACCTGTTCCATCAGCCTCTTTCCGTTAACGTTCCAATTGCTGCCACAGGGTGTCACACAAGCTTTTCAGTTGTTGCAACTCCTCCCGCGGCATGGCGCTGCGACACAGCATCTGCTCAGGCACATCGGCGGCGCGCGCCTGCAAAGCCAGCCCGGCATCAGTGAGTGTCAGTACCCGCACCCGCTCGTCCTGTTCACTGCGGCCTCTTAACAGCAAGCCTTTAGTTTCCAGGCGTTTGAGCAAGGGCGTCAAGGTACCTGAGTCCAGATGCAAACGCTCACCCAGCGCCTTGACACTGATGCCCTTGTGCTGCCAAAGCACTAACATGGCCAGATATTGTGGATAGGTAAGATCCAAGGCATCCAGCACAGGCCGGTAGGCCCGCACCATAGCATTGGCGGCGCTGTATAGTGAAAAGCAGACCTGGTTTTCCAGGCACAGGGGCTCGTTTGACATATGCAAACCCTAAACACAATTTAATTGCGCACAATATACTTGCTTTTAGAATAAATATCGATCTATCATTGCCAGCAATTACATTGCGCACAACTTAAATTAAGGAAACTACTATGCTCTATCACACTCAAGCCACAGCCAAAGCCGGCCGCAACGGCGAAGTAGCCACTCATGACGGTGCCCTGTCATTGACCCTAAGCTATCCCAAGGAGATGGGCGGGACAGGAGCCGGGGCCAATCCGGAACAGTTGTTTGCCGCCGGTTACGCCGCCTGTTTCTCCAACGCCATTTTACATGTGGCGCGCCTGGGCAAAATTAAGCTTGCCAGCGCGCCTGTCACCGCCGATGTCGGCTTGGTCAGTCAAGATGGTGGGTTTGCGCTGCAGGTATCTCTGGCTGTTACTCTGCCGCTCGCGCAGGCCGAGGCCGAAGCCTTGGTACTCAAGGCCCACAGTGTTTGCCCCTACTCCAATGCCACCCGCAACAACCTTGATGTGGGGCTCACTGTGAATGACATTAAGATCAACTGAAGCTCTGATATTATTTAGAGCTAAGGAAGGTGCGAACAAGTCCCATGTGTGCTCTGCGTCGGCTTACAGGCCTGGATGCAAGGCGTGATTCGCAGCAAATGGCCCTAGTCCTTTGCAAGAAGCACAACACAGCAGGCAGGCCCGTAAGCCACGCCCTTCGGGGCTTTCACAGCAACCGGCTCTCTGCGTTATCCGACTTCGACAGGCCCCGGCATGCCTTCAGTCAGATGCCTTGAACGCCAATTGCTGTGCAAGCCAGAGTGCCACGAGGACTTATTCGCACCTTCCCTAATATTCAGTCAATTTATTGGCAAGAATATAAATAAATGTCGCAGCAATTAAAATTATATTTGTTGCGACATTTTTCCGTCATTCATTCTGTATTATGACGCTGTCATTCAGCAAAGGTTGATATTCATATAAAATTGATTTTTCCTGGACAATCGATTAAATTTGCGCCTCAAAAGTGGACAAGAGCAATAATAAAGTCATAGTCAAAGGAGAATGATATGCGCGCCCTGATTCTGGGGTTACTGCTGTTTACCGGCGCGACCCAAGCCACCTGTGAGAAAAGCGTTTTGCTTGGCAATGTCGATTATGCCAAGAACAGCTCTTATTTCAGTACCCAGGATTCTTTGCAACTTGATAAAATTGTTGCTGATAATAGCGATAATTCAAGCGGCTATATGTTATTGGAATTCAACATGGATAAGTCTATCGGCGATGAAGATTTACAAAAATATAATATGTGGCTTGCCAATAGACGAATTGAAAGGGTTAAAGAATATTTAACCGCAGCACACTTCTCTCACCCCATAGTCACTCGTATCCGCACGGCAACCCATAAAGACAATCGCGAAGTGAGTCTGCATTGGTGTAATAACCAACAGATGATGGCGACGATTGAAAAGCCAAGCGCCGCCGAATAACTAAGTACTTTCAAGATCCACAAATGAATGCCCCTTAGGGAAGGTGCGAAGTGGCTTACAGGCCCGTAAGCGATGCAGGCACACATGGGACTTGTTCGCACCTTCCTTAGACATTGCGCTAGAGTTTAAAACGGCCGACTTCACGGCGCAGCGAATCTGACAACTCCGCCAACTCCTGCGCTTTGACAGTGGCGCTGTTGGCCTCCAGTGACAGGGTTTGAGAAACCTCACGAATCGACTCGGTATTACGGTTGATTTCGCTGGTGACAGAGGTTTGCTCTTCGGCCGCTGTAGCTATCTGGCTGGCCATATCGGATATTTGGGTAATCGCTTGGCTTATCTGCTCCAGGCTGGCACTGGCCGATTCGGCATCCATCACACTGGTTTCGGCCATCTGATGACTCTGAGCCATGGAATTAACTGCCTTGGAAGCGGTTTTTTGCAAGGTCTCAATCATGGTCTGGATCTCTTGTGTCGACGCATGAGTGCGCTGCGACAGCACCCTGACTTCATCGGCTACCACGGCAAATCCGCGCCCCTGCTCACCGGCTCTGGCGGCTTCAATGGCGGCATTCAAAGCCAACAAATTGGTCTGCTCGGCAATACCGCTGATGGTCAGCAAAATGCTGTTGATCTTCTGTGAGTGCTCGTTGAGCTCGCCGATGATCTGACTGGCGGTATCCACTTCCTGCGCCAAACCGCGAATCGACTCCTGGCTCTGCAGCACCTGTTGTTGTCCACTGCCTGCCAGGCCGACCGCCGACTGCGCCGTCTGTGCTGTCAGTTCGGCATTGCTGGCGATCTCCTCGGTGGCACTGGCCATTTCGGTCACAGCGGTTGCCACCATAGTGACTTCGTCCTGCTGCACTTCGATGCTCTGGCTGTTACTCTCGGCCGAATGGCGGCTCTCCTGTGCCTGGCCTCCCAACTGCTGGGCTATGTCACTCATACGGGAAATCATGCCGTGCAGGCGTTCAACAAAACGATTAAAGCCGGCGGCGAGCATGCCTATCTCATCGTGCTGATTACGGGTCTCGATGCGAACTGTGAGGTCCCCCTCCCCTTCGGCAATATCGTTGAGCGCCTTGGCCAGACGTTCCAGATCGCGGAACTGGCTCTTGAACACCAATACCAGCAACAGACCAAAGCCCACCAAAAACAACACGCCCACCGCAGACATCCACCATGCCAGCTCGGTAGCCTCGTCCATGATGCTTGCCTTGTCCATCACAAACATCAATGCCCAGTCTGTGTGAGGCACCGCCGCCACGTAAAACAGCTTGCTGCTACCGTCGAATGCCATCTCATCCAGGGTATTGGCGCTGATCCTGGCGCTGAGCCACTGAGGATTGAAGGCACTGCCAAGACGGCTGAACTGCTGGCCGTTCAGGTCCTTGTCCGGATGACTGATAATCAAGCCTGAGCGTTCAAGCATCACGGCATAGCCGTCACCCGGCACCTTGAGGGTTCGCACCGCATCTGTCAGTTGATCTATGGTGAGATTAGCCGCTGCCACGCCCTGCAGACGACCGCTGTTCATTACCGGTTCGGCTATGGTGACTACCAGCTTTTGCAATGTGGCACTGACATAAGGCGCCGTCATTATCATGGCTCCTTCCCGCTTGGCATCCTGATACCAAGGGCGAACCCGGGGATCATAGCCAGCCGTATTCAGGCTGGGATCCTGACGGTACATGTTGCCCTGCTCATCGCCATAGTAGGTCAGCGCAAAACCGCTGGCCTCATGGGCCTGCATCAGAAAAGGGGTGATATTGACCTCAGGGTTCCGCTGCAGCGTGCCCTTGATGCTGCTGATCGCCTTTTGTCTGTCATACATCCACTGCCCTATGCCGCCGGCAAAGGTGTTCGCCAATTGATCGACCTCGCGCTGGGTTCGCTGCATGGCATTATCACGAATGGAAGAGGAGGAGAGGCCAACCAGGGCGGCAACCGTAAGCAAAACGGCGCCCAGACTGACCAGCAGTAAGCGGGTTTTAAGCGTGAACTGCATAAGAAGTCCTATAAATTTTTAGGGTGGAGTAAAAGTTTAGCGGCAAAAAAGTAAATTACTGAAGTCGCTTACCACAATGGCACCATTCGAATGCGGTTTTATTACTCAAAGCTTAACAAATGTCCATGTGTCTCACTTTAGGGACTTTTTCGAGTCTGCTAACAGTTTTGATGCTGCTTTATCATGGATACCAAGGGCTTGGAGTAAAGTATTTGTAGGGTACTTGTAGCCTGAACCGGGCTATGGGTCATTCAGATACAGTTTAATCCCTCTTACACAGGTAAGCTTATGTTAAGAAACCTCTTTCTCTGCCTGTTACTGAGTTTCAGCGCAGGCCTTGCCGCAACCGAAAATTCGGCGTCGCAGATCCAGTGGCAACAGGTGGATCAGCAAGGGCAGATCAAAATTCCTTTATATTTTGTCTGGTCCAAGACCTGTCCCCACTGCGCTGAAGCGCATCCATTCATCGACTCACTGCCGGAGCGCTACCCCTGGATAGAGCTGCACTCTGTGATGGTGGGCGCCACGGGTACTCAGGAGCTGTGGCAGCAGTTGGCCACAGAGACAGGAACAGAAGCCCGCTCAGTGCCCTATATGGCTACCTGCGGCAAGGCGATAGTCGGTTATTCCAGTGAAGAGGTGACAGGTCAGTTCCTGCTCAACCGCCTCAAGAACTGCTACTTGCAGGCGGGCGGCCAGTTGAGCCCGGAAGATATGCCGGGACAAACAAGCACTCAGGCAAGCACAGGTTCAACCCAGGCACCGCTGTTTGGCACCTGCGCCAATGACGGTGGCGATGGCACCTGTGATGCCACGGCTCTAGCGGCAGAGCCCGAAGTGCAGCCGGTGGAATTGCCTCTGGTTGGGGTGGTGACACCTGAAACCATGTCGCTGCCAATTCTGACGCTGGTACTGGCCGGTGTCGATGCCTTTAACCCCTGCGCCTTCTTCGTGCTCTTGTTCCTGCTGTCCATCATGGTCAACGCCAAGAGCCGCAGTCGTATGCTGTTGGTTGGTGGTATCTTCGTGTTTTTCTCAGGCTTTATTTACTTCCTGTTTATGACCGCCTGGCTCAACATCTTCCAGCTGTTGGGGGCCGGCAGTGATGGCGGGATGATTATTCTGGCGGCGGGAATACTGGCGTTGATCGCCGGCAGTATCAACGTGAAGGACTACTTTGTTACCAAAGGAGAAGTGACCCTCTCCATGTCGGCGGAAAACCGCACCGGGCTTATCAAGCGCATGGGTAAGCTGTCCAGCGCCTCCAGCCTGGCGACCATGATAGCCGGCACCACAGTGCTGGCGATTCTGGCCAACGCCTATGAACTCTTGTGTACTGCGGGTTTCCCTATGATCTACACCAGCGTGCTCTCCATGCATAATCTGCCGAGCTTTGAGCGCTATATGTACCTGGTGCTGTACAACATTGTCTATGTGATCCCACTGGCCATCATAGTGATTGCTTTCAGCATGACGCTTGGTAAACGTAAGTTGACCGAGAAAGAGGGCCAGACCCTGAAGCTGATGTCCGGTATCATGATGCTGGGCTTGGGCGGCACCCTGGCGGTCAACCCGGCGGCGCTACAGAGCGTTACCCTGGCATTGGGGCTGATTATCGGCGCCATAGTCGTCACTATCCTGATAGTCAGCGGTAGAAAACTATTGGAGCGTCGCCGTAAGGCCGCTTGATGGCTCACGACTTGAAGTGCAGAGCAGCAGCAAGAAGCCAAGTCGCCCATTGGTGGCTTGGCTTTTTGCCGGACAAGCAGGATTTAGGCTAAAGTTATAGCTATTGATGCCGATAACAGTATCATGCCCGAGTCCCGAAGCGACTCTCCAACCCAGAGGAAAGCCATGACAGTTTCTCTCAACTCCCAGCCGCTGTCGGTCAATATGGATACCGGCGCTGTCGGTGTTAAAGTCGCGCAGTTGGCCAAGCAGCAACAAGAAGCCGAAGGCGAAATCGCGCTGCAACTTATCCAGGCCGCCACGCCGACACAAGAACCTGCCGGCCCGGTTGGTAACATAGGCCACAATATCAATACCACAGCCTGATATTCCCAAGGCTCTGGCGATAGCAAAAAACCGGCAAAGCCGGTTTTTTTATTGTGGATACATGGGCGAACCTAAGACTCACTTATGCTGCGCCAATGCCTCCTGCAGAGCCTGACGTGTCGCAGTATCCTGCTGCCTTTGCTGTTCTTGCTGATGACGACGTAAGTTGTCTTCCGCCTGACGCACACACTGATTGTGATCCTGCCAACCATCGGCAACCGCTTCGTCGGTACGGGCAGAGCAGAGAATATCGGCGCAGCCACCGAGACTCCCCAAACCCAACAGCAAAGGCAACAAGGCGCTCTTTGCCAAATAAGATGCAGACATTGTTATTTACTCCAAACCTGGAATGCCAAGGCAATCGAGTGGCAAGGTCATTTTCCACCAACCGGCATTGACCCTAAACGGTTCAAATTAACCCAAAGAGACTGACGCTCAGCTGAACCAAAGGTTTGCCTTAGACAAAAGAAGCCGGCACTTGGCCGGCTGCTGTGTTGCTAAAGGCTGTTGAGTGGTTAACCCATCAAGCCGCTGCCGATTCATCCTCTGAATGGCGGATCAGGTAGTCAAAGGCTCCCAGAGAGGCGGTTGCACCGCTACCCATGGCGATGATGATCTGCTTGTAGGCCGAGTTGGTCACGTCACCGGCGGCAAACACCCCTGGCAGTGAAGTCTGACCGCGTTCATCGACAATGATCTCACCGCGTGGAGTCAATTCCACAGTACCGCGCAGCCATTCAGTGTTGGGCACCAGACCTATCTGCACAAAGATACCTGCCAGCGCAATATTATGCTGCTCGCCACTGGCTCTGTCTGTGTAGTTGAGCCCGATAACCCGACTGCCATCACCAAGGACTTCAGTCGTTTGCGCCTGGGTGATGATGGTGATGTTACCCATAGATTTAGCCTTGCGCTGCAGCACGTCATCGGCGCGCAATTTGCTGTCAAACTCGAGTACAGTCACATGCTCGACTATGTTGGCCAGATCGATAGCCGCCTCGATACCCGAGTTACCACCGCCGATCACCGCAACCCGTTTTCCCTTGAACAACGGGCCATCACAGTGAGGGCAATAAGCCACACCGCGGCCACGATATTCCTGCTCACCGGGAACATTCATTTCCCGCCAGCGAGCTCCTGTGGCCAACAGGACAGTACGGCTCTTGAGTACGGCACCATTTTCCAGTTCTACTTCATAGAGACCATTGCTGCCAAGGCGAACCGCCTTCTGGTTATCCATCACATCCACTTCATAGTCGCGAACATGCTCTTCCAGATTTGCCACCAACTTGGGGCCTTCAGTCGCCTTGACCGAAATAAAGTTTTCAATGCCCACGGTTTCGCTGACCTGACCACCGAACTTGTCGGCCAACAGCCCAGTGCGCAGTCCCTTACGGGCGGCATAGATGGCGGCTGATGCACCGGCAGGCCCGGCGCCAACCACCAGTACTTCGTAGGGCTTACGCTGGTTGAGGCTCTCGGCTTGGCGGGCAGAGGCATTGGTATCCAGTTTATTGAGTATCTCTTTCAGGCTGATGCGGCCGGCAGAAAAAGGCTCGCCGTTCAGATAAACCGAAGGCACGGCCATGATGTTGCGCTGCTCAACCTCATCCTGGAACAGGGCACCATCTATCATGGTATTGCTGATCCGCGGGTTGATCGCCGCCATCATATTGAGCGCCTGCACCACATCCGGGCAGTTCTGGCAGCTCAGAGAAACAAAAGTTTCAAAATGATATTCCCCTGGCAGGCTGCGGATCTGCTCGATCAGCTCGGCCTCCAGCTTGATGGGATGCCCACCTGTGTGCAGCAGAGCCAACACAAGTGAGGTAAATTCGTGCCCCATGGGCAAACCGGCAAAACGTATGTCAGAGCCCTTGATTGAGGTAACCTGCATCGCCGGGGTACGGGATAGTGACTGCTCGGTCACACTGACCAGGGAAGACAGCGAGGCAATATCCTGTGCCAGAGCCAACAGCTCTTTGGACTTTGGGCTTTCATCTGCAGATACGACAAGTTCAACTGGTTGCTTGAGGTTCTGCAGATAGGTTTGCAGTTGATTTTTCAGATTCGCATCCAACATGATGACTCCAGAATCAGACTAAAGGAAAACAGAAATAGTGCGGGGAAAGAGGCTCCGAACCCTTGCAGGGGGAGGTTCGGAGCCTTCTGGGTCAGGCTGGCTGTTTAGATTTTGCCAACCAGGTCCAGAGAAGGAGCCAGAGTTTCGTCGCCTGGCTGCCACTTGGCAGGGCAAACTTCGCCGTCGTGAGTGGCAACATATTGAGCAGCTTGGATCTTACGAACCAGCTCGCTGGCGCTACGTCCGATACCCAGGTCATGGATTTCAGCGACTTTGATTTCACCTTCAGGGTTGCTGACGAAAGTACCGCGCAGGGCAACACCGTCTTCCTCAACCAGCACGCCGAAGTTACGGCTGATTTCACCGGTTGGGTCACCTATCATTGGGAATTGGATCTTGTTGATGGTGTCGGAAGTATCGTGCCATGCCTTGTGAGTGAAGTGCTTGTCGGTAGACACAGAGTAAACTTCAACGCCCATGGCTTGCAGTTTTTCGTAGTGGTCAGCCATATCACCCAGTTCAGTTGGGCAAACGAAGGTAAAGTCGGCTGGGTAGAAGAAAACTACAGACCACTTGCCCAGCAGATCCTGTTCGGTCAGCTCAACGAATTCACCTTTGTGGAAGGCGGTCGCTTTAAAGGGTTTGATTACAGAGTTGATGATTGACTGAGTCATTGTATGCTCCCATTTTCAGTTTGAATTGTCCGGGTCAACTTCATTGCTGCCCGTCGATGGAAGTCATATTAACCAAAGGGTCTAAAATAAGATAACGGATAAAAGCTGTTGCCTTAATCGGTTTTTCAGAGGAACTTGTGTCGGGAGCGAAAAAAAGCGATTACCCTTCGCTCCCGGGCAAGTTATTGATCTATTGGTTCTCGCTGAACTTATGCTGTTCCAACCAATGGCTCAGCAGGCGTACACCATAACCGGTAGCACCGGCCGGAGCCAGTTGAGTGTCGCTCCTGACCAGGGCATTACCGGCAATGTCCAGATGAGCCCAGGGTTGCTCACCGGCAAAACGCTTGAGAAACATCGCTGCCGAAGAAGCCCCGGCGCTGCCTTCACGGCCTGTGTTGGTTAAATCCGCGATGCTGGAATGCAGCTCTTCGCCGTAGGCCGGATCCAGCGGCAGGCGCCACAGCTTTTCCCCCACCTGCTGCCCCGCATAGGTCAGTTGCTGCACCAAAGGTTCAGAGTCACTGAACAGGCCGGCATACTCCACCCCTAGGGCACGCACCTTGGACCCTGTGAGGGTCGCCACATCCACTATCACTTGTGGTTGGTATTTCTCGCGGGCATACCAAAGACCGTCGGCCAGCACCAGGCGTCCTTCAGCGTCGGTATTGAGGACTTCAACCGTCAGCCCCTGGGCAGTCTTGATCACATCCCCCGGGATCATCGCACGACCCGAGACCATGTTTTCCGCCAGCGGCATGATACCCACCAGATTAACCGGCGCCTTGGAGGCGGCCATCGCCTTGACCGTTCCCAACACTGTGGCGGCACCGGCCATATCTGACTTCATCCGCGCAATCGAAGTGCCGGTCGCCTTGATGTTATAGCCGCCTGAGTCAAAGGTAATCCCCTTCCCCACCAGCGCCACCGGAGCATCATCACTGCCCTGCCAGTGTGCGACTACCAGTCTTGGGCCTCGCTCGCTGCCTTTGCCCACGGCCAGCAACGCGCCCATATTGAGTTTGGCCAAGTCTTTGGGTTCCAACACCTTGACCTTGACGCCAAGACGCTTGAGTTCCTTGGCCGCATCGGCAAAGGACTCGGGATAGAGTTCGGCGGCCGGTTTGTTGGTCAGATCCCGCGCCAGCGCCACTCCATCGGCAATCGCTGCCGACTTGAGGTGATTGGTCTCGGCTACCTTGGGCTCGGCGACCGCAAAATGGTACTGTTTTTCGGTGCGCGGCTTGGCCGTGAAGTCACGATAGCGGTAGCTAGCCAGGGAAATCCCCTGGGTCAATTCGGCGATAAACCCTTGGCTATTTGGGATATCAGCGGCCCATACCGCCACCTTGGGTTGTTTGACGGCTTCCAGGTGATTGGACAGCTTGCCCCCCAGCAAGGCTGTCTCCCCCGGCGTCAGTTCAGCATCCCCAAGCCCGAGCAGCAGCAGGCGCTCTGCTTGGGTACCAATGGGGGCCAGCAATTCGAGCAGCTCGCCCTCCTGGCCTTTGAAGTTGGCGGCCGCAATGGCGCGCCGCAGTTGTTTGCGGGTATCCGCCTGCAATCCGGCGGCCGAGTATAGGGTGCCATCCTGATGCTGGAACATCACCAAGGTGTTGGCCGGGGCGACTTGAGTGGCAAACTCATACTGTTCGGCCTGTGTCGTCCCAGCGCCCATAAGGCAGGATAGGGTCAGAAGTTTTACTGCTAATCTTTTGTTTTTATTCATTTGTACTGCTTATCATTATTGAGGGGCAGACAAATATAACATCAGGGCTTTTACGGACTAGTGCCCTTAACAATCCCTTACAAATTAGCCTACTGCCAGAGTTCGAAGCGACTGAGAGAGCGGCCGAGATCGCAGTCCAGCACAGCAGACAAGCCGGCGGCGCCCTGTTTGAGCCCGGCACTGGTAAAGTTTTTCGGTGTCCTTGAGGCAAACACTACCCAGTTGCCGCCCCCCGTGAGGCAGGCCCGCACATCGGGGAAATGTTGCTGCAGGCGAGCCAGCAGGCCTCTGTCCTGACTGTGCTCTTTCCAGCAGTTGAGCACCAGCAAACCTTCACTCTTGAGCAGTGCCAGGCTCTGCTCGATAAAGGCTTGGCTCAGCTGACCGGCATCCACCCCTTCAGAGCCGTAGAGATCGGCGAAGATAATATCTACCTTCTTGTGCTCGGCACTGGCCAGAAACTGATTGGCATCCTGATTGATAAGGTTCAGCTTTTTCGACAGTGGCAGTTGAAAATGGCTCTTGGCCAACTCAAGCACCAGGGGGCGCAACTCAACCGCGGTCAGCTTGATAGCGGCATCAAAATGCCTCAGAGCATGCACCAAGGCGCCGCCGCCCAACCCCAAAATGATGGCACTCTTGGGTTTGAGGTACAAAAGCGCCAGCAGCATGGCCTGCACATAGGTGTGCTGCGGTACATGGGGGGCCTTTTTCAACAGTTTGCTCTGCTCGTCGTGTTCGCCGAAGGCCAAAATCCGACAGTCGCCATCATCGAGGACAGCGACGCTGCCCCATTCATCCTGTTGCTGCACTAAGGTGCGATAATCTGCCATGCTTGAATAATTCTCGGTTGGGGAGTTTATCCCCTGTGACAAAGTCGCTAGTATGCCAGCAAATGCCTTATTTCTCACAGAAGCATACGCCATATGACTCACAATATTCTGATTGCCTGCCTCTATCTCGGGGTGTTTTTCTTTCTGCAGCGGGCGCTGAAAAATGCGGTGCAAACCCTGGCGGACAAGAAACAGGTCAGCGCCGCCCGTACCAGCCTGGTGACCCGCTTTATCAGCTATCTGTTGTTCTTTGTCACTCTGTCGTTGATGGCCGTTTCTCTGGGACTCGGCTATCAGGAGGTTTCACTGTTCGTGTCTTCGGCATTTGCAGTGCTGGGGGTGGCTTTGGTGGCCCAGTGGTCGATACTGAGTAACCTCACCGCCGGGGTGCTGATCTTTTTTGTGTTTCCCTACAAGGTCGGTGAGCGGATCAAAGTCGTCGACAAGGATGAAGATATTACCGGGGTATTGTTGGAAGTGGGGCTGTTCCACGTGCTTATCCGCCGCGACAACGGCGATACTGTTACCTACCCCAACAACCTGATACTGCAAAAAGCCGTGCTGAAGCTGGCACCCAGCAATGCCTCGGCGCCGCAGGCACAAGAGACAGAGCCGGAGCAACTGACCAAGCAGGATTAATTGAGCCTGCGCTGAAACAGCGTCAGCGCCTGCTGATACATCTGCAACGCCAATGCCGGGTCATAACGGGGATCGCCATCCCTCATAAAGGCGTGCTGGGCATTGAGCTCCTGCCAGCTGTATAAGGTCTGGCATTGCTCCAGCCTTTGCTGGATGAGACGGCGCCCTTCACTCGGCACATGGGGGTCCTGCTTGCCCCAGATCATCATCAACTCGGCGCGAATATCCCGGCAGCGGCTCAGAGAGTCATTCCCCGGCGCACTCGGGATAGCGCCGCTGTGAATATCTGTGGCATAGAGACAAAATGCCGCTGCTATGTCGGGGTTAAGGGCGGCGCGAAATGCCAGGTGACCGCCAATGCAGACGCCCATGGCACCAATCCGGCCGCGGCTCCAGGGCTGAGCCCGGATAAAATCCACCAACGCCTGAGTATCATCATCGTGGGCTTCCAATGGCTTGCTCAGCTTATCGCTGTTGCCTTTGTCCTTGCCACTGTCATCATAACCAAGCACAGTGCCCGGCGGATTGAGCTCGTGGAAAATCTCCGGCACCAATACCACAAAGCCATGACCGGCCAGCATACAAGCCATGCGGCTTATAGGTGCGGTTTCCTGAAAGATTTCCGAGTAAAAAATGATGGCGGGAAAACAACCCTCGCTATCGGGACGATAGACCCGGGTTTGCATGCTGCCGCTTGCCGTCGGCAGTTGATGAAGACTCTGTGTAACCAGCATGACACCTCCCTATGAGCATCTCCCCGATGCGGTAACCTCAATCTAGCAATCGGGGAGTCGGGTGTCAGTATTTATCTTTAGGGAATTCTTGCAAAGGACTAGGGCCATTTGCTGCGAACCACGTGCATCCAGGCCTGTAAGCCGACGCAGAGCACGCATGGGACTTGTTCGCACCTTCCTTAGAAAAGCTCGTTACCCGAACGCTCACCGCTGAGGAGTTTCTGTACATTGGACAGTGTGGTGTGGGCGATGGCGCCCAAGGCCTCTTCGGTCAAAAACGCCTGGTGACCGGTAAAGATCACATTGTGGCAAGCCGATAAACGCCGGAATACATCGTCCTGGATCACTTCGTTGGACTTGTCTTCAAAGAACAGCTCTTTCTCGTTCTCATACACGTCCAACCCCAACGAACCTATCTGTCCGAGCTTGAGCGCTTCCATGGCATCTATGGCGTTGAGCAAGCCGCCACGACTGGTGTTAATCACCATCATGCCCGGCTTCATCTTGGCAAAGCTGTCTGCGTTGAGCAGATGACGGTTTTCCGCCGTCAGCGGGCAATGAAGACTGATGATATCGCTCTGTTGGTACATCTCATCCAGAGTGACATAACGAGCACCCAGCGCCTCTACTTGCGGGTTGGGATAAGGGTCAAACGCCAGTACTTTACAGCCAAAGCCCAGCAAGACCTTGATGGTGGCGATACCGATTTTCCCTGTGCCGACCACGCCCACAGTCTTACCGAACATGTTGAAGCCAACCAAACCTTCGAGAGAGAAGTTGGCATCCCGGGTGCGTTGATACGCCTTATGGATCTTGCGGTTCAGGGTCAACATCAGGGCGACCGTATGTTCGGCCACAGATTCTGGGGAGTAAGCAGGGACATTGACAACGTTCATTCCCAGACGCTTGGCCGCATCCAGGTCGACATTATTAAAGCCTGCACAGCGCATGGCGATGATCCGGGTGCCATTGGCGGCCAGTTCTGTCAGCACCTCGTCATTGAGTTCGTCGTTGACGAAGGCGCAGATCACTTCGAATCCGTAAGCCAGTTTCACTGTTTGCATGCAAAGGCGCACGTCGAAGTACTCTATTTGAGCCCCAAAGGCCTGGTTGGTACGGTTGAAATGCTGCATGTCGTAACGCTTGGCGCTGAAAAAACCTATCTTCATGCTGTTTATGACCCGGTAATTGGAATGATAGCTAAAAGTGTAAGTGAATTACCTAAACTTGTCTTTGCCTGGCACAGACAATCTCACCGGAAACATGATGCAGCGCAACAAAAAGAAAAAAGCGGACTCCTGACAGTCCGCTTTTTTGATGAGGGGCTCAAGCGCCCCGACTCCGTGCTATCGGAGAATTAGTTTGGCCTAGTGCTCTTTAGCGTACTTGGCAGCTTCAGCACCGGCGATACGACCGAAGGTTACGATATCAGAGATAGCGTTACCGCCCAGACGGTTGGCACCGTGAACACCACCAGTTGCTTCACCGGCAGCATACATACCCTGGATCAGATGACCATCTTTGGCTTTCACTTCAGCCTTGGTATCGATCTTCACGCCACCCATGCTGTGGTGTACAGCTGGCTTAACTTCGATAGCGTAGTAAGGGGCAGTACCCAGTTCACGAGGCAGGTTAGGACGCTCGAATTGAGTGTCTTTACCAGACTTCACGAAACCGTTGTAGCTGGCGATAGTCTTGGCCAGTTCGGCACCTGGAACACCAATCTTCTTGGCCAGTTCTTCAGGGGTCTTACCTTCATCAACAATGCCCAGGTGGACATAGTTTTCAATCTTCTTCAAGCTCTTGCGAACTGAGTCATCGAACACCAGGAAGGCGCTGGCACCTTTCTGTTTCAGGATGGCCGCAGAAGCCTTGTCACGAGTAGTGATTTCGTTGACGAAACGGTCACCTTCACGGTTAACCAGGATAGCACCGTTACCGCGTACGGCTTCAGTTACCATCACACCACCACGTGGAGACAGAGTTGGGTGAGCCTGTACCCATTCCAGATCGCGGGTATCGGCACCGGCTTGCATGGCAACATCCAGACCGTCACCGGTTGCACCTGGGTGGTTGGTAGCAGCAAAGCCTTTCAGCTTAGGATCGTACTTGGCAACGCGGTCGTTGTTCTTGGCGAAACCACCGGTAGCCATAACCACGGCATCAGCCTTGATCACGTAGTAACCAGTGTACTTACCTTCAACCAGAACACCGGTCACTTTGCCTGAATCATCTTTCAGTACGCGTACAACGCGGCTGTTCAGACGGATATCGGTACCGCGCTTAACAGCGTTGTCCCACAATACTTGGGCAACGTGAGCACCTACACCGGCACCACCGGTTGGACGGTGACTACGGTTAACACTGGCACCACCCATACGACCTACGTCAGTCATATCGGCGCCCATAGAAGTCAACCAGTCGATAGAATCGGAAGAGTTGTTGGCCAGAACTTTAACCAGCTCAGGATCGTTGATGTTACGGCCACCTTTCATGGTGTCCTCAATCATGATCTCTTTCTTGTCTTTAATACCCAGAGCCGCTTGAGGCTTGGTTTCAGCAGCGTTCATACCGCCGGCAGCCAGCTTGGTGTTACCACCTGGGATAGGCTCTTTTTCCAGCAGAATGACTTTGGCACCGTTGTCGCGAGCAGATACTGCGGCGGCCAGACCGGCACCACCAGAACCTATGATAACCACGTCAGTGGTTTCACGAGGACCGGCTGCAATAGCTTTGTCTTGAGCATCTTTCTGCACATCGATAGGAACGAACTTACGCTCCCACTTGCCGCCGAATGGCATATCGAAGCCGAAGCTGTGGCAAGCGTCACAGTAAGCAACTGATTTTTCATGGCCTTTGTGGCAAGAAGTACAAGCGATTTCACCGATCAGGTGAGACTTGTGTGGAGAAATCTTCAGATCTTTTTCACCGGCAGCAATCTCTTTCAGATCACCGTGGCAGCTAACGCACTGGGCGTTCTCATGGGTCAGGTTGTCATCGGTCGGGCCTTTCTTGGAAACGTGGCAAGTATCGCACCCGCCCATTTCACCATGAAAATCCGCCAATACATCTGCGCCGGCATAAGCTGTACCGGCCATCATGCCGGAAATCAGAGCAGCCAGTGCTGTTTTCTTAAGTGCTCCCGTGAACATAGAGTGTTCCTCCACCATATTATTTCACATACTCATATATAGCTATTTCGTACCACATTGCTTTTTAGTTATTTATACCAAGGCTGTAGCACGACATATCTCCCATGGCAGAAGATATCACTACCCCTTTAGGCATATATTTAACTGAGTCACAAAAAGATTTCTCTCGACGCCACCTATCCGCATTTCTGTGCACTCTTGCAGATTAGTCGGTCACATATTGATACAAATCACGGCTAACGTACCGTATAGCTGACGAAGTTAACGTTTTGGGGATCTGCATTTCCATGTGAGAAGACTCGACAAATACAGGATCAAGCATAGTCGCCAATTGGCGAATGCTGCTAAGCTAACGGAAAATTTGTATTCTGGATCACAGATATAATCGCCATGGCTAAAGCACAGATGTCTGAAAAGCAGTTTTGGCTGCAGCGCCTTTGTAAGACCAGCCTCAGAGCCCTGCACATTTTGGGAATTGTCGGAGCCGGTGGCGGTATTTTGCTGTCGGTACCCAGAGAAAGCTGGCAGCTCTATTGGATAATGGCCATGGCCAGCGGCAGTTGCCTGATGCTGTGGGAGATAGTCAGGGATTGGCGCTGGCTTATCCAACTGAAAGGGGTATTGACTCTGGTGAAGCTGCTGCTGATCCTGCTGTTTATTCCTCTGGCAAGCTACAAGAGCGAGTTGCTTGTGACTGTGGTTTTGCTGTCGGTCATAGTGTCACACGGACCCGCGGGCTTGCGGCATTATTCTATAGTTCACAGACGCAGAATAGACAGCCGCAAGGAGATCAAGGGATGAACACAGCAGAATTGATCACAGCCTTTGAGCGGCACACTGAGATAACACCTGAGCTCAGAGTGCTGGACCTGGCCTGCGGCTCCGGGCGCAATGGCCATTGGTTTGCCAAACAAGGCGCCGAGGTTACCTTCATCGATCGCAATCCCGAGAGCTTTGAAGACCTATGGCGCCAGTATCCTCACTGCCAATTCATTGAATGGGACCTTGAGCAGGGCGACAAGCCCGATCTGCGCCCTTTCGACGTGGTATTGGTGTTCAACTACCTGCACCGCCCCTCGTTGCCTTGGATAGCCAAACAGCTCAAACCCGGTGGTTTGTTGTTTTACGAGACCTTTACTCAGGAACAGGCCAAGTTTGGCCGCCCCAGTAACCCGGACTTCTTGCTGAATCAGAGTGAGCTACAACACAGATTTGCCAAATTCGAGACTTTACATTACTTTGAAGGCCATATGCCCGGCGGAGAAACGGGAATGCTGCAAGCCAAGGCTCAATTGATAGCCAGAGCCGTTCGCTGATCCGCCTTTATTTAGCTGTATCAAGGACCTGTAATGTTTCCCTATCCCGAGCAGTATCGGCTTGCCCTGCCTCCGCTGATCACCGCCTTTATGGTGCTCTGGTCGTTGTTGACCCGGCCTCTGCTGGGAGATGCCAGTCCATTCGCCCTCTATCCCTTGTTGTTACTGTTCCCTCTGGTGCTTGGACTGCACCTGCACCTTATCTGGCAAGCAGCCGGCCTACGTCGCCTGGATCAGGCCTTCTATGCTCTGGTACACGGTATTCTGGCTTTCGTGGTCTGGACCTTTTGCATCATGCATGTGGGCGGTCACAGCTTCTCCTAAGCTTCCGGATAAATAAAAAGGGGCGCGGTTTCCACCGTGCCCCTTTGGCTTGGAAAGGGAGAGTTATTTGTCCTTAGGGTCGAGCAACCTTGATTCTTCGGACGCAAGAACCAAGTTTAAAAACAGGTAGTACACCAATACAAAAGCGCTCAGTGAACCAACCAAATAGAGAGTGACCTGCAACATGATGGCCTCCACTGACGGTTATAGATTGATGGACTCATCGGGGATCTTGTAAATCACACACTCTGGATACGGCTCACACAGAGATGGCGTATTGACTTCATCCTTGCCCTTGGTGGGTGTCGACGCCAGCAGTAACGGTAAAGCAAACAGAGTAGAAAGTAACGCAAATCCAATCGCATTTTTCACAAACTGATTCAAACTTTTCATCGTCTTTTCTCCTGCTGGGAAATGGGTGGGCGCAAACTGCGCCCGAGATTGCTTTGACCTTTTGGCCCGGTACTCAGGGTAAAAACCAAGCGCTTTGGTGGTCAGGCAATCAACCTTGTCCCTAAAGCTATCTCAGGCAGGGAAAAGCACCATAATGAAAAGGTGACGGAAAGGTGATGTCTTATAAATCAGTTAATTACTTCAACTATATCGGTATTGGCAGGCCCCAATAATGCCAGCGAAATCTGGCCGTCATCTGTCACTGACAGCAATCTTGGGGAAACTTTCTCCATCGGAATGTCGCGCCCCTCTCTCTTGCCCGTGTGGAGATCTATCTTGAGAATGCCCATGGCATTGTCGTTGGGCCGCAGCAACCAGAGTGCCTCGGAAGCCAGTTGCCAACTGCTGCCGAAGTGGGGGGTGTATTGCTCATAAAAGAGTTCTTCGACGCCCTGTTTCAGGCGCCAAATCCCTTTCTTGTACAGGCGGGTAAAATAAAGAGTACCGTCGGCGGCGTACTTGGCGGAAAAGCCATCCGTCAGCAAAGGTTGCTGCTCGCCACTGTCCAACAGCAGACTGTTTATCTGCCAGCGACCATCGACGCTGACCGCCGCCAGCAGTTCATTGCTGCTGCGCCCCCAACTGACATTACGAACATTGCCCAGCTGAGGGAAAAACTTGAGTTCACCGTTTTCAGGGTTGAGGACAAACACCTGTTGGTTGAGGCTGCCGGCCACCAGCTTGTCATCGGCTGAATAACTGAGTTCATCTATATGGGAAAAAGTGCTCAGGCGACTCAGTTGTTTCTCCGTGCCCTGTTCGTCCCGACGCCATAGTTGTGGCAAGCCGCTGCGATTGGAAACAAAGATCAGCTCCTTGCCATCGTGGCGTAAGGTACCGGCGGTATCACGGCGACTGGACGCCACAAAGCGCTGCGGTTTGGAAGTCTCATCAAAGGGCGATGACCAAAACCAGATCTCCTCTTCAAACAGTTCACCGACAACCGCCGCCATGCGTCCGGCACTATTGGCCGAGGGAGAATTGATTTCCTGCAACACGCTCGTCAGCCGGGTTAACTTACGGGGTTTGAGTTGCAAGCGGTGAAGTTGTCCCTCTTCACCTCGGTATACCAAGGCGTTACCGCCTTTATCCCAGGCGATACTGCGCAGTGGATACCCCACCCGCTGCAGGTTTTGCCAATCACCGGATTCGATATCGAACAGTAAGATCTGGGTGTCGAACCAGTTGATACTGCGCAGCACGGCCAGACTATGACCGTCGGGAGACAAGGCCAAGGCATAGTCACCGCGTCCCACCACATGAGGTTGACTCAACTGCTGACGCCGACCATCGCTGAGGCTGAGCAGAAAAACGCGCTTGAAACCTTCAACCCCTTCGGCATCGACATAAAACAGCGAGCGGTTAGAGGGACTCCAGGCGATGCTGGTCGACTGTGTCGTCTGATGGCACTGGCTGACTATGCGGCTTCGCATCCCCTCTTCGGTCAGCTCTGTCACCATAATGCGACAGCCCTGAGTCTCACTGAATGCCAAATAAGCCAAGGCCTTGCCATCGTGTCGCCAGGCCGGGTAGCGCAGACTGTAATCATCCACAACCGGAATGGTTTTGATGACTCTGTCGCCGAGCGCCATCAGCTCAATATGCCACTTATCGGCGTTCAGTTCCCGATAGGAAAATGCCAGCATGCTGCCATCGGGGGACAGGCTGGGGTCCACCTCCTGACCATTGAGCGAAGTCAGTGGAGTCAAACGCCGGATGGCCACATCTGTCAACTCAAGCTGGGGGTTTTCCTGGACAGGAGCCAGATAGAGCCAACTTGCAATACCCGCCGCCAGCACTCCGAAGGCGCCGCCCAAATAGCCCCACTTGCTGCCGCCTGCTGCTATCTTTTGCTCAGTCTCGACGTCTGCCAGTTTTGCCGGTAAAGGTTCATCCAGTGAATCGTCATCAAGTGTCGTCTCGCGTACTCTCGCTATCAACACATAGCCCTGCTTGGGCACTGTCTTGATAAAACGTGGATCTCTGGGATTATCCTGCAGATGCTGACGCAGCAAGCCGATAATGCGGTTAATGGCGTTATCCGTAATTATGCCGCCGTGCCAAACCTCCTGGATCAACATTTCACGGCTCACCAGGGTGTTGGCATGATGGATAAGACACAGCAATACCTGCATCACCCTGAGCTCGAGCCGCACTTGAGCCTCTTCGCGGCTCAGCGTACTCATCTGAGGGTCAACCAACCAATCTTCCAACAGGTAACCTGAGCGCCTTCCCATATCAATCCATTTTCAATTCAAACACTAAGATACTAATTGCCCATGTTGTAAAAGAGAAGTAAAGCGCTCAAATTAACCAAAGGCAGGTGCGAATAATTCCCAGCCTGCTCTGAAGCCTGGATGCAGCAACGCCCAAGAGCTTGCATCTATCTGCAGTCGCGGTTATCTTTGCCATCCGTTTTCATTGAGGCCATGACATGTCAGATTTTGTCTACAATCCGCCAACCGAACCTTGGCTGGATATTCTCTATCAAGACAAGGACATCATAGTCATCAATAAACCTTCAGGACTCCTCTCGGTTCCCGGACGGGATCCGGCCCATCACGACAGCGCCTATGCCAGAGTCCTGGCCGAACATCCACAGGCACAAGTGGTTCACCGCCTGGATATGGCCACCTCGGGCGTGCTCTTGCTGGCACTGAGGCGCAGTGCCGAACGGGAGCTGAAACGTCAGTTTCGAGACAGGGAAACCCAAAAGAGTTACTACGCCAGAGTCGCCGGCCATATCAAGGCCACTCAAGGCAGTATAGAACTGCCACTCATCTGCGACTGGCCCAACAGACCCAGACAGAAAGTCGATCATCAAGTGGGTAAGCCGTCATTGACCCACTATGAAGTGATCAGCAAGGGGCGCTATTCAACTCTGGTCAAGCTGATCCCCATCACAGGGCGCTCACACCAACTCAGGGTGCATATGATGGCATTGGGTCATCCCATTCTGGGCGATGGTTTCTACGCCGACTCCTGGGCAAAAAGATTGGCTCCCAGATTGCTGCTGCATGCCGCCAGCCTCAGCATCAAGCATCCCTACTCGGGCGAACCCATGAGCTTCAGTGCACCTGTGCCTTTTCTCGCGCCCGAAGGTGAGCAATAACGGCTAACGTCACCATAGATGTTGAGCCAAAAGTCGCCATAAGACTGGCAATTTTACAATAAAACACGTAGATTCATGCCTGATTATAAGCAATTTAGGCGTGATGCTGTGGATACATCATTTCAAAGAGATCAACTGGACAATCAGATCCTGGAAGCCCTGATGCAGGATGCACGAACTCCTTTTGCCGAGCTGGCCAAACGCTTCAGCGTCAGTGCAGGCACGATTCATGTCAGGGTCGAAAAGATGAAACAGGCAGGTATTATCACCGGTGCCCAAATAACGGTTAACCCCAAAGCTCTGGGCTATGATGTCTGCTGCTTTATCGGCATCAATCTCAAGAGTGCCGGTGACTATCCCGCCGCTATCTCCAAGCTCAATGAGTTGGAAGAAGTGGTAGAGGCCTACTACACCACAGGCAACTACAGCGTATTTGTCAAAGTGATGTGTCAATCTATAGATGCCCTGCAGCACGTGCTGATTAACCGTATCCAGTCGATAGACGAAATTCAATCTACCGAGACCCTGATAAGTCTGCAGAATCCAATTGTCAGGGCGGTAAAACCTTAACAACAGATAAAGAAAAGGCTGCCAAATTGGCAGCCTTTTTCAGTTTAAGGCTTAGGGAAGGTGCAAAGGACTATGGCCATTTGCTGCAAACCACGCCTTACATCCAGGCCTGTAAGCCAACGCAGAGCACACAGGACTTGCTCGCACCTTCCTTAGCTCGATTTCCTGCGCAGCCACCCCAAAGGCAGCAATAGCAGCGACAACCAACCCAGCGAACCACCACTGTCACGCTCGAAGTCAAAGACCACTATGCTGACAGTTTCTGTGGTGCTGTTACCCTTGGAGTCACTCACCTTCAGATTGAAAGTCAGCAAATCGCCAGAGCCTCCCACTTCAGGTGCCGTCAGCTCCAGCTTGGCCGCCGAGCTGTCAAACTTCAGTGGTGCACCGGCAATCTGAGTCCATTGATAGCTGACAGCATCGCCATTGGGATCGGCCGAGGCAGACGCATCGATAACAAAGCTCTTGCGCTCTGCCACTCGGTCCGGTGCATCAACTTTAATAACAGGGGCCCCTTCTTTAACATCGAACAGATACTCCTGAGTCAGCACCTCGGCGGTATCATTGACTACGGTATTGCTCAATATCAGCTTATTGCCCTGCCCCTGTTTACGCGGGATAAACTTGAAGCTCAGCGTTTTGGCCGGATCGCCGGTTTGCATCACATGAGTCCAACTCAATACTCCTTGAGCCAGTTCTCCTTGGTCGCTGATAGCCGTGACTTCATGTCCTTCCGGCACCATGGCCTTGATTTGATATTCCCGAGCCTCCGGGGAAGCATTGGCAGCGATAGTTACAGTCATGGTTACTGGCAGCCCAGGGGTCATCTCACCACTGAGTATACTGGCCTCAGGCATCTGCACATCATCAACGACTCGGCTGAAAGCAACCGGCAGGTTCTTGGCAGCGACATTGGTATCACTGGACGTCAGAGTTACTACGGCATAACCCAGGTCGCTGGCGTCAAAATTATCCTTCCAGGCAAATTTCAGTGAGAAGTCCTCATTGTCACCCGTCTTGGTCAGAGTAAAGTTGTCCTGAGCCGGACCTGCCTCTACCACAGAGGTTTTCAAGGTGAAGGGATCTTCGGCATTGGCGGCCGAGGCCTCATAGTTTTGCACAAAAATATAATAGTCACCGACTTCTGGATTACTGATACTGACAGATTCATCAGAACCGGCTCTGGCCGATTGGCCGACAAGGGCATCCAACGACCCGTCACTATCTCTGTCTATCGCCACATAGAGATCCAAATCCGGGGAATTGGTGGCAGTAATAGTGGTATTGAATAGCTTTGCCCCCTCTTCAACCCTGTAGGCGACGAAGGCGACACCATCGGTAATGTCGTCCAGGAAGCTACCAACATTCGAATCTTGCTTCAGCACGCCTTCAAAGCTGTCGGCCAGTGCCAAGGCAGATACTTCTGCATCCAGTCCAGTCATATCCAGCGATTTCAGCTCGCTGAAAGTCAGCTCGTCGGCATCTCGTCCCGCTCTGATGGTTAAACTGTCCGGCAAATTGTCACGGGCAGCTTTAACCGCCACAGGCATGGCCGCATCAGGGTGGTTACTCGAGGTCAACAGCAGGTTACCAAACGCCCAATCACTTGAGTTCACTCCTGTGATATCGGCAGTGACAGTCACCACCTGCGACTGCCCCTTGGTCAGAGTAAAGTTTTCAGGCGAAACAGTTATTTTCAGCCCTTCAGTCGTCGCCACCCCGGCAGCGCTCCATACGCCGTCTTTGGTAGCCATGACTTTTCGAGTCCAACTGCAACTGTTAACACATCGGCTAGTAGACATGCTGGGAAGATTCAAACGTCTGGGATCACCACCGAGTTCTGGATTGGCAAACTCATAATTGTCCGCCAACTCATCCATGATAAGCCCTGTCTTGGCGGCCAAATCAACCCGGATCCGGCCGGCACCCACATCAAACGGATCCGCGGTAGTCTTGCCATCGGCCTTGGTCATAGCACTGGCCGTAGTTGCCGTCAGCATCAAGGCTGAACGGATATTATCCGGTGTCCACTCAGGATGAGCCGACTTCAGCAGCGCCCCGGCGCCCGCCACATGAGGGCTGGACATAGAAGTACCGGACATCAGGGTATAATCGGCAGGATCTGTCCCTGTTACTTCATGGCCATACTGCTCATCGGCATAAGCGGCATAGATGTCCACACCCGGTGCAGAAATCGAAGGCGCAATCACATCGAAGTAACGATTTGGCCCGAGTAGAGAGAAGTCGCCCAACACATCTGCCTGACGCTCAACGGCCGATGGAGTAGCATTGATTTTGGCCACCAGCCCTGGCGTAGCCGCCAGCGCATCCACAACGGCCAAGCCATCAATATTACCGATGAAAACAGAAGGGATACTGGTGTTGCCCAGTCCGGACATCTTGGTTCTGACGTTGCCTTCACCGTCTTTGTTAAAGACGATAACCCCTACTGCCCCCGCATCTTTGGCATTATTGACCTTATCGGCAAAGTTACAACCGCCGCGCTTAATCAGCGCCAACTGTTCCTTGAACGCATCGGCGGCAAAGGCGTTGCAACCTTCGAAATTATCAGCTGCCAAGTCACCGGCATACACCAAAGGTGCACTGATATCTGTAGTCATTACCGGCCCGGTTCCCTGAGTGTAGTCCAGTTGGTCACCGTTGAACTCCAGAATGGAACGCACTTCCCGGTTGTGGGTAGATGCCGCGACTGAGGTATACCAGGGCGCATTTTTGGGTGAAGAAAAGGGAACTTGGCTAACCGAGGCAGAGGTATTTCCGGCCGATACGGCAGAGAAGATGCCGGCATTACGGGCAGCCAGGAAGCTCATCTCTGTCGCGCTTGACCAAGGGAAACCACCGCCGCTGATGGAATAGTTGATCACATCCACACCGTCGGCAATGGCATCATCCAACGCTTTGAGAATCGCCGATGTGGGACAACCTGAATATCTATCGCCATTGTTGCCCGGACGGCAGATCTGATAGGCAACAATGTTGGCATGGGGGGCGACCCCGGAGATCTGTGTAAACTCGAGCCCGGTCTCAATGCCGTCCCCCTGAGCCTCACCAACTTCACCGGCAACATAGGGGACATTCTTAAGGATATTGCCCGCAGCAGTACTGGCAGTATGAGAACCATGGCCCCCATAATCCTCACCATTCTTGGCAGGAGGTGTTGGACCAAAGACCTCTTCATCATCATAACTATCGGTAATCTCGGGATAACTTCTGACCCCGATTAGCTTGTCGTTGCACATGTCAGAAAACTCTGCCGCACAGTCACCGACGTAGACCCCCTGCCCCCAGGGGTTAGTATGGTCATAACCATCTCCCCCAATGTCGGCAAAGGATGGATGATCACTGTTGATCCCCGAATCGATCACCCCGACTATGACCCCTTCTCCCATAGCCCGGGTCCCTGTTGCACTGCCGTCCCACACTTTGGGAGAACCTATCATGCTCTGGCTACTGTCGGTATCCATTGAATAGAGGCTTTCCCGCTCAATGAACGCCACTTCGGGTAACTTGGACAGGGCTTCAGCCTGCTGCTGATCCATGGTGACCGCCAGGCCATTAAAGGCATAGTGATATCTGGCCTTGGCCTGCAACTGAACCCCTTGGGCCGCGGCACTCATTAAAAAGTTCTGTTGCTTGGCATTCAAATACTTCACGTAGGACTTCACCGCCACACTGGCGGTATTCAGCTTGGGAGCCTTTTGGGGCGCCAGCCCTTGGCTTCGCTGTGGACTGGTGGCTTCAAGCCCGGCAATACCACCGGCATAATTCGCCACAGAGGGATCTTTAAGGCGCACTATATAAGTGTATTTACCCTCTGCAAGTCCAGGCTCTTTGACAAACTTATGTTGCCCCACCCCTTGCTGTTGTCCTTTGAGGCCGCTGGACGCACTAAGCAGATCCGACGAAATAAATGGATCTGATACGCTCACTGGCGCGGCTTCTGAATGGAATGCCATAGATAACAGCGCTGCTGAAACGGCTATTGCAACTTGACTCTTCACTTGTCTACTCCCTATAAGACTGCTTATTGTTGTTTTATGTTTCCATGCTCAAAAACACTCCCTTAATACAAAGGGATTAATTCTTGTAACATCAATTGATACAAACAAGAAACAAAAGACACAAAATATTACAAATTATCAGCTAGTTACAGAATGGTAGACGCTAAAAAGGATTTCATATCCGGCTTTGACTTAACCAGAAAGAGTGAAGTAGTTGGTCATCACCTTGTAGAGCTCAGTTCCCTGGTGCACAGACGCCGAGGCAAAATGCAGCACAGGGATCACATCCTCATTGAGCGAGAGCCTGGTGACTTCAGTGCCGGCATCGACTCGGTCGAGCCTGAGCATATTGACCAGAGGCGCGCCCGCAGCCAAAGGTACTCCCGGCTCGGCCAGATACTCCACCATACCTGCCATAGGTGCGTGAAACTTCCGATAGTCTTTCAGCATACAAGCAAAACGCGACATCACCTCGGGCTGTATGCTCTGGGCTATCACCTCTCTATAGCTCAGATAACTTAATATGCCTTCCGCATCTCGGCTGGCATCGGCAAGATCGATACGCTCCTGGCTGCCAAGCTCCAAAGTAAAGGCCGACACTGCGACTTTCAGCTCTCTGCCCCGGCTATTGGCATAGTCGCTGAGCTGCCACCAGGGATTGAAGGCCGCTTCATCCATGGCGCCGCCAAAACCTTTAGGCATCACCAGGGTATAGGGAATATGAAAGTAGCCGGCAGCGGACAGCTCATATTCGGGGCAATAGAGATGTTTACAGGACTTGGGGCCGGTGTGCAGATCCAGCACTATGTCAGCGCCGTGCGCCAGTTTTTGCAGATTGAGCGCCAATCTCTGCCCGGTCGTCACTCCCCAGGGATTGGCCAATGCCTGTTCACAGTTGGCAATAAGAAGACGACGAAAAGCGTCAAACAGTGCTTGCTCCGGCAGCTCACTATGCTGCAGATACCAGTCATCCAGGTGGACGGCCTGATCCAGATAGGCTCGGTTCCAGTTGATACCTGTGATGGGATCGAAACGGCCCAAGGTAAACTCACCGCTTTTCTGGTTAATCCCCAAGGGGTTGGCCAGAGGCACCAGGGTGATATCTCCCAGAGGCGGATGAGCCTTGAAGTACTGCAGCAACTGCAAAATCACCGCATTGCCCTGCACCTCGGCGCCATGCACATTGGCCTGAATATAGACGCTGGGCGCCGCATCGCTGGTACCTTTGAAGCGATAAACAGGTATGGTCAAGGGCTGGCCGGCAGCCAGCTCCCCAACCGGCAGATGTTCAAGCTGCATCCTGAGCCCCTTCAAACAGGTTACGATGCAAAGCGGCAACAACATCACCGGCTTCGGCTTCCGACACCAAGACACAAAGATTGTGCGGACTGGCGCCCTGACAGATCATCCTGACGTTGTGGGGTTCGAGCACTTCAAATACCCGGCGACAGATCCCGGCAGTAGTGGCTATCTTGTTGCCTATGATGGCCACCAGAGCCAGCTTATCTTCCACCCGCACACGGCAGTTTTGCGACAATTCCTGCAGCAGGGCTTCGGTCAGAAGCCCCTTGCCGGCCGAATCTGAGCCCGTTTTGTCCAGCGTCAGCGACACGTTCACCTCTGAGGTGGTAATGAGATCGACACTGATCTTGTGCCGCGCCAACACGGCAAAGGTCTCTGCCAAAAAGCCCTGGGCATGCAACATCTGCAAACTGTGCAAGTTAAGTAGGGTCTGATCTCGTCTCACCGCAACGGCCCTGAATACCGGCTCATCTTCCACTTGGTGACGGATCCAGGTGCCACCTTTTTCCGGTGCCCGACTGGAGCCGACAAACACCTGGATCTGTTGACGCACCGCCGGCAAGATGGTGGCAGGGTGCAACACCTTGGCACCGAAAGTAGCCATCTCTGCCGCCTCATTAAAACTGATTTCTGCGATAGGCCTGGCGTTGGGAGCCAGTCGGGGATCCGTGGTGTAAATCCCTTCTACATCGGTCCAGATCTCGACCGCATCGGCTTCCAGCGCCTCAGCCAAAAGGGCCGCAGAATAATCGCTGCCACCACGCCCAAGCGTAGTGGTTCGGCCATCGGCATCGGCGCCGATAAAGCCCTGGGTCACCAGCAGTTGCTGCTCAAGCAAAGGTTGCAATTTCTCTGTCGCCAGTCGCTTCAACTCGGCGATTTGTGGCTCGGCCTTACCGAAATGGCTATCGGTACGCATCACCTGGCGCACATCAAAGGCGCTGGCCTTGGCACCACGTTCTCTCAATACCGCGGCAAACAGCGCTGAAGAACACTGTTCGCCCAAAGATAGGATCTCATCGACCATAGCATGACTCGGCGCCTGCAATAACCTGGCACTGAGCGTTGCCATGCGGCTGAGCAAAGCATCCAGCGCCGCGGCAACATCTGCCGGTCTGCCAAGTTTATCCAGAATTGCGTATTGAATGGTGGCTATCTCTTTCAATAGCTTGAGACGGCGCTCATCCCCCATGTCTGCCTGAGACAGCTCCACCAACAGATTGGTTACGCCACTGGATGCACTGACCACAACCAGACGGGTGGCCGGGTTTCCAAGCACTATATCGGCACAGCGATTCATCGCCGGATAATCGGCAACTGAGGTACCACCAAACTTGGCAACAACAAGAGACATCAGCGCATTCCCCCACAGGCAGGTAACAGGGAAAGGTCGATAACGAGAATAGATTTCATGAGTTAAGCTCCGAACAGATAACGTTCGAAGAGCCTGGTGCAGAGATAACGCACCCTATAGCAGGGAAACAGCGATCGTCACCAGAAGCTCTCCACCAAAACCAGGTGACAGTCGCCAGGATTCAGCCTGACCAACCGACCGGAAGCATAGCCAATACGCATCCCGACCTCGGCGTTAATCTCCCTCATGAGCCGTCATTGGAGAATTGGCCTCCTCTGACTCACTACCTAGTTAACGCACCTCTTCTGTTCCTTTCTCGCGAAAGGGATGAAAAAATTAGCAATAAAGTCCTTATGAAGTCAATGCTAATTTGCACAGGATGAAATTTCCTCAACTCATCCGTCACTGAGCTCGGGTAACTCGCTGACCAGGCGCGCCCTGGCAGCAAACTGTCCAAGCGCCACCTCTCGCTCCCCTTTCAGGCAAGGCACCAAGGTCAAGAGCCCACTATCAACGTAGTAAAGGGCATTTTGTCGATACTTTGATGCCAGTTCGATTGCCGCAGCCTTATCCAGAAACAGAGCCCAGCTTTTTTCCATATGACTGAGATCATCGGCAGCGCCTATGATCGCCCGGTAAGGAATGCCCAGCTTATCAATATCGTGTTGTAGCTGCCGATCGAGAAGGCGGTTTTGGCAAGAAGTGAGTTTTTGCCCAAGGGGATTATGGGCGGTGACAATAGCGAAAGGAACAGCGGAAGAAAACGACTGAGTCAATAAAAAGCATGCGCTCTGGTAGTACTGCCAGAGACTTTCAAATGCAGCATCCATTGTAGTATCTGTCTCTAATGAACCGGATTTATTCTAGCAAAGGCTTTTGCATTCCCCTAGCCCCGTGAGCAAGCTCACAGTAAGACAAAATACAAAATGCTTATCTTTCAATAGGTAACGCAAAAACTTGTGATATAGATCATAGTTGAACATTAATTTGTTAACATTTCATTTGTTAACAAATGCCCAATCCTAGTACAATGGATTGTATCGACAGAGGCTTAGAGTTAAGTGTGTGACCCGGCTAGCGCCATTACGCTACAGCATAAGTCTCTATCGATAACGACTCTGTACCAAATGTAATCTGGTTTTAAGATGACATTTTCTGGATTTTCCATGTCTTTCAGGAACTAAATCCCGCCACTGGGAATCCTAGACAGTACAGTTCGCGCCTCTCCGGGTGGAGAGCATACTTTTTGCTAATCATGAAGTGTGTTGCCGTTTCATTTCAGTTTTGAACAGCACTTACGTGAACCCTGTGAATGTTGGCGTTTTAGAGAGTATAGCGGAGCGTCACCCGCGCTCATGGTTAGATAAACTGATTTAATTAGGTAAATAACATGCAAAACCCGCACATTCTGATCGTTGAAGATGAAGCCGTTACCCGTAACACGCTGAGAAGTATTTTCGAGGCAGAAGGTTATGTGGTAACCGAAGCCAATGATGGCGCAGAGATGCACAAAGCCTTGCAGGAAAACAAGGTGAACCTGGTGGTTATGGATATCAACCTGCCAGGTAAGAATGGTTTGCTGTTGGCGCGGGAATTGCGCGAAATCAACAATATCGGTCTCATCTTCCTTACTGGCCGTGACAACGAAGTGGACAAGATCCTTGGATTGGAGATCGGTGCCGATGATTACATCACCAAGCCGTTCAACCCTCGTGAACTGACCATTCGTGCCCGTAACCTGCTGACTCGTGTCAACAGCTCTGGCGCTGAAATTGAAGAAAAGGCTGCCGTTGAATACTATCGTTTTAATGGTTGGAGCCTGGAAATCAACAGCCGTTCTCTGGTGAGCCCACAGGGTGAATCTTACAAGCTGCCACGTAGCGAATTCCGCGCTATGCTGCACTTTGTGGAAAACCCAGGCAAGATCCTCAGCCGCGCTGAGCTGCTGATGAAAATGACCGGCCGAGAGCTCAAGCCACACGACCGTACTGTTGACGTGACTATCCGTCGTATTCGTAAGCACTTCGAAAGTGTGCCTGATACACCGGAAATCATCGCCACCATCCACGGTGAAGGCTACCGTTTCTGCGGTAACCTGGAAGACTGATAAACACGCCTTATCGGCCCTGCACAAAGCCAGCTTATCGAGCTGGCTTTTGTTTATCTGCTCACCTATTTCGGTTCCCCCAGCTACTGATATTCGCAGTGGCTTCCTCACGGTAATTCTCTGCCAATCCCAGCTCCTTTATCTCCTTTATCTTAGGTAGCTCCTTTGCCACATATGCCACTTTCAGAAACAGTTGCCATACGATTGCCCATTGATATTCATCGGCATCCGCCGAGCTGAGTGCAAGTTTGATTCTGCTGGCTTCGCGGCACTGGATATTCGCCCATAAAAAAACCCGCCATCAAGGCGGGTTTTTATCAGGATAATTAATCCTTATTTCTTGGCTGCGTTACGAGCCTTGGTTTCTGCGATAACAGTCTCAGCCACGTTGGCAGGACATGGAGCATAGTGAGAGAACTCCATGGAGAACTGACCACGACCAGAAGTCATGGTACGCAGGTGACCGATGTAACCGAACATTTCTGCCAGTGGCACGTCAGCCTTAACACGTACGCCAGTCAGACCAGCTTCCTGATCCTTGATCATACCGCGACGACGGTTCAGGTCACCGATAACGTCACCAACGTGATCGTCTGGAGTGAACACGTCAACCTTCATCACAGGCTCCAGCAGCTGAGGCTTGGCCTTAGGCATAGACTGACGGAATGCACCCTTGGCAGCGATTTCAAACGCGATCGCTGAGGAGTCAACTGCGTGGTAACCACCGTCGAACAGTTCAACTTCAACGTCCAGTACTGGGAAGCCAGCCAGAGGACCTTCGTTCATCATGTCTTCGAAACCGCTTTCAACTGCTGGCCAGAATTCACGAGGTACGTTACCACCAACAACGCTGGAGGTGAACTTGAAGCCACTACCAGCTTCGCCTGGACGGATGCGGTAGTCGATCTTACCAAACTGACCAGAACCACCAGACTGCTTCTTGTGAGTGTAGCTGTCTTCAACGGCTTGAGTGATGGTTTCACGGTAAGCTACCTGTGGAGCACCAACAGTCAGTTCAACACCGTGAGTACGCTTCAGGATGTCTACTTTGATGTCCAGGTGCAATTCACCCATACCCTTAAGGATGGTTTCACCAGTTTCTTGGTCGGTTTCAACCTGGAATGATGGATCTTCTGCAACCATCTTACCCAGAGCAACACCCAGCTTCTCAGAAGCGCCTTTGTCCTTAGGAGTTACAGCGATAGAGATCACTGGCTCAGGGAAGATCATAGGCTCAAGAGTACATTCGTGCTTAGGATCACACAGAGTGTGACCAGTCTGAACGTTCTTCATACCTACAACAGCGATGATGTCACCGGCTTGAGCAGAATCGATCTCTTTACGATCGTTAGCGTGCATCTCAACCATACGGCCGATACGCTCTGTCTTACCGGTAGCAGAGTTCAGGATAGTGTCACCTTTCTTCAGCTTACCAGAGTAGACACGGATAAAGGTCAGGGCACCGAAACGGTCATCCATGATCTTGAACGCCAGAGCGCGCAGTGGCTCATCGGCAGATACAGTAGCGACTTCACCGGTTTCTTCACCAGTTTCTGGGTCAGTCAGAGGCTGAGGCTCAACTTCAGTTGGAGATGGCAGGTAGTCAACAACTGCATCCAGAACCAGCTGCATACCCTTGTTACGGTAAGCAGAACCACAGTATGTGGGGAAGAATGACAGGTTGATGGTACCTTTACGGATACAACGCTTCAGGTCTTCGATAGAAGGCTCTTCACCTTCCATGTAGGCTTCCATCAGGTCGTCGTCCTGCTCAACGGCAGTCTCGATCAGTTGCTCACGGTATTCTTCAACCAGATCAACCATGTCTTCTGGAACTTCTTCTACAGAGTAGTTTTCTGGCAGACCAGACTCATCCCATACATAGGCTTTGCGGTTCAGTACGTCAACAACACCCTTGAACTCGTCTTCGATACCGATAGGCAGAGTCATAACCAGTGGTGTCGCAGCCAGAACGCGCTTGATTTGACCAACAACACGCAGGAAGTCGGCACCCATACGGTCCAGCTTGTTTACGAAGATGATACGGGCAACTTCAGATTCGTTAGCATAGCGCCAGTTGGTTTCGGACTGAGGCTCAACACCGCCGGAACCACAGAATACACCAACACCGCCGTCCAGAACTTTCAGAGAACGATATACTTCAACGGTGAAGTCAACGTGTCCGGGGGTATCGATGATGTTGAAGCGGTGATCTTTCCAGAAGCAACTTACCGCAGCAGACTGAATGGTAATACCGCGCTCAGCTTCCTGCTCCATGAAGTCAGTAGTGGTGGTACCGTCATGGCTGTCACCCATCTTGTGGATTTTGCCGGTCAGTTTCAGGATACGTTCTGTGGTAGTGGTTTTACCCGCGTCAACGTGAGCAAAAATACCAATGTTTCTGTATTTTGATAAGTCAGTCATGATTCAACTTCAAATGATTAGTTAATAGGAGACGGAGTATGCCACTTCAAAGCTGCGACAGACGGAACCCCATAAATAAGGCGCGTATTATAACACCGAAACCCCTATAGGCTGCAATCAGCAGTTTCAATTTTCACCAGTTTGTCATCACAGACGGGCAACAAAAATAAAATTCATTAAATTCAATATGTTGAAATTCAATATTTTCTATATTCGAGCGATTAATGCAGAAATTGATTGTATAAAAGCGCCGCTACAGCGCTAAGCTGACGAATTTGAGCTAATTTTATCGGCTCGATCGGATTCGGGATCGCAGCAGATCCTATTGCGACCTTCCGACTTGGCCCGGTACAAGGCCAAATCCGCCCGGTCAAATGCACTCCAGATCGATTCACCGGCTTTAAGTTCTGTCAGTCCAAAACTGCAACTCAGGCTAACACCGGCTGAAAAGGGATAAACCTTCATCGCCAGTGCCAGGCGTTCACATAAACGCCCCGCCTGTACACAGTCGGTATCCGGGCAGATGATCATAAACTCCTCACCACCCCAGCGTGCCACCAGATCCTGTTCACGGGCACCATCTTTGAGCAGAGCCGCCAGTTCGCTGAGAATCGAATCTCCCACACTGTGGCCATGACGATCATTGATCTCTTTAAAAAAATCTATGTCTATTACTATCAGCGACGTGTGCCCTTGCGCCGAGTTACTGCGGTGTTCGGCGGCGAAGTGTCGGTGGAAATAGTGACGGTTATATAACTTGGTCAAAGGATCATGGGTCGAAATGAACTCCAGTTCTCTGTTGGTTTCCAGCAACTGATTGCGCAATTGTTCCAGTTGTTGATTCTTGGCTGTCAACTCGCGGTTGTATTTACTAATCCAGCGGTTACGTGCCAGCAAGGCACCGAAGATCAATGTTGCCACCGCCAACAACTGCCAGAACATTCGGTAATCTGTCTGTTCCAGCACCGCCATATTGCTCCACTGCCGGTACAGCCTGGCCCTGTGTTCATCGGAAATCTGCGCCAGTAAATGATTGAGCTCGGGTAACATCCATTTGGCATTCTCTGTTACCGCCATCCGGAACTGATCCTCTGGCCCGGCCCAACCGGCGATTTTGAGATTGAACAACCCACTCTGCTGAATGCGGGCATTGATGGAATACATAGAGCCGATAAACAGATCCGCCTCACCGCTGGAGACCATCTCCAATCCCTGCTGCTCTGTCTCGGCCAGAATAATGCGGATTTTGGGATAGTTCTGGCGCACATAATCCAGCAAGCGGTAGCCTCTGGGGATCGCCAGGCTTCTATCACCGACCTGTTCCATACTTTGCAGAAAGGGTTGCTCGCGGCGGGAAACCAACACATTGGGAGAACGGCTATAAATATCGCTGAAATATAAGAACTCAGCGCGCCTGGGAGTGTAGTTGAGCATGGGGGTGAATACACAGCGTTGCTGCTTCAAGTAGGCTAATGTCTGTTGCCAGCTTTCGGTGGGCACCAGCTGAAACTGCCAATCTGTCTGCTGATCGATAAGCTCAAGAAAGCCGGAAGAGATCCCCACGTGCTTGCCTTGGTCTATGCCTTCATAGGGCATCCAGTCGGGGTCGACACAATAGGGAATCGTGACTGCATTGGCTGCGGCCGTTGCCAGTAAAAGGCTGCCAAACAATATGGGCCGCAAATATCTCAGCAATCTGTAAGCTCCGGCGATTCAGGATACATTCAATATTAGTTCAAAAACATCAGCTTCTGGTCATATGCTGCGCCATCTGAAATTGAATCCAACCGTTAAGAAACAAAAGACCCGCACATGGCGGGTCTTTTCGGGTTACTGACAATCAGCAGCCTCAGTCTTCCACAGGGGAGACCACAAACAGCAGATCGCCTTGAGAGACCTGTTGGCCATTGCTGTTGAGGATCCGCTCAATGCGGTATTTCTTATCCTCTGGATACAGCTCGGCACCCTTGCGGTTGAAGCCTGCCAGTGTCACCTGAGAGAACATCTTCATCGCTTCGGTCAATGCCAGCGTTTGATCGACAGTCACTATGTCGCCTTCCTTGACGAAGTCGGCTTCGCCCGGCGCCGGAGAGGTATAGAAGATACCCGCGCCCTGAGCCAACACCTTGAGCTCGTTGGACTCACCCACACGCAGCGATTCGGTATCCACACTTTGAGTTTCGGCGGCGGCTTCCATTTCGGCGATCAGGGCAGGGATATCCAGCTCGGCCATCAGGCGCGGCAGATAGTTGGTGTCATACACGCCTTCACGGAAGGTCTCGTCGGCCAGGATCCGCTTCAGCAGCGGGATGTTGGTGGCGATACCCTTGATGACCACCTGATCCAGATAGTCATACATCTTGGCAATCACATCGTCCCGGCTTTCACCGCGGATGATGATCTGGGCAATCAGGCTGTCGTAGTATGGCGACACTTCTTTGCCATCGGCCGCGATAGAGATGATTTCCACATCATCGCGCTCTGGCATCACGCACTCAGTGATAAGACCCGGGTTTGGCACCAGCTGCAGTATGCCCTGGCTGTCCAGAGCAGCCTTCTCGGCTGTCACCCGCACTTCCATCGCATAGCCGATTTCCTGCGGCTGCAGATCTTCAATGGAGCGACCGGCTGCCACATCAAATTGCGCGCTGACGATATCAATACCTGAAGTCGCTTCGGTTACCGGGTGCTCTACCTGCAGACGGGTATTCATCTCCATGAAGTAGACTTCGTTGGCATCCAGGTTATAGATGAACTCAACGGTACCTGCGCCCATATAGTCGGTGGCATCACCCAGAGCACGGGTGTATTCCATCACTCTCTGCTTGAGTTCTTCAGGCAGCATGGTGGAACCGGACTCTTCAATCACCTTCTGGTTGTTACGCTGCACCGAGCAGTCACGCAGACCCAGTACCTTGGTGTTGCCGAACTTGTCACGCAGCAGCTGAACTTCGATGTGACGCAGTGAAGTCACATATTTTTCCAGGTACAGGTCACCATTACCAAAGGCGGCAGCCGCTTCGGTGGAGGTTTTCTGGAACAGGCCAATCATATCCTCGGGGCGCTTAACCACTTGGATACCCTTACCGCCACCACCTTGTACCGCTTTGAGCAGCACTGGGTAGCCGATTTCGTTGGCCACGTTAACCGCTTGCTCGGCGTTGGTCAGAATACCGTGAGAGCCTGGTACCACGGGCACATTCTGCGCCTGAGAGGTCTTGATGGCGTTGGACTTGTTACCCATGGTTGTCATCGAGTGCACACTTGGGCCAACAAAGTTCACGCCGTTGTTCACACACAGGGCGGCGAACTGTGGGCTTTCCGACAGGAAGCCGATACCTGGGTGCAGTGCGTCTACCTGCTCATACTCGGCCACTTTCAACACTGAGTAAGCGTTCAGGTAGGACTCGTCGGAAGTGTTACCGCCGAGACAAACCAGCTTGTCGTTTTCCTTGAGCATGTCGGCAGGAACCGAAGTCATATCAGGATCGGACGCCACCAGTACCACATTAATGCCATTGTCGTGAGCCTTGCGGATCAGTTTCACCGCAGTACAGCCTCGGGCATGTACCAGCACCTTGTCGATAGGCTTCATCAGGGCACGAGGATCGTCCTGTACTATCTCCTCACTGACCTCTTCAACTTCAACCACCAGAGTCGACAGAGCATTGGTCAGCACATCACTTATCTCGGCGCTTGGCATAGGCATCAGAGGATCTATGCTCTTGAGCTGTTCATCGAGCTGAGTGCTGAATGGGTTGTTGACCAGACCATTCATCGCTCCGGGCACCTTGGACAGGTAGTTGGACAGAGTCGAAGTGGATGGCAGGTAAGCTGGTACCACCATCTGACCGGCAAACGGCATATTGGTACCGGACAGATAATAAGTCTGCACCAGAGGGTGAGTCACGAAGGATGCCTGGGCTCCACCGGTACAGTCACCGAAACCGAACATCAGCACAGGCAGTTCGTTGTCACGCACGAAACGGGTAATACGGTCGTTTACCACGGCCATGGAGAACAGCGCAGCAGCCCCTTCTTTGGTCTGCATACCGCCGGAGCTGATAAAGCAGATCACCGGCAGCCTGCGCTTGGCACACTCAATAAGCAGCGCAGAGAACTTCTCGGCACTGGCCATATCGAAAGCACCGGCCTGGAAGGCGGTGTTGGATACGGCAACCCCGACACGCAGCGCCTTGCCGCCATGTTCAAAGTCCGCCAGACCCGTGATCAAACCACAGGGGCGAATGCCCTTGTCGAGCGCATCTTCAATAGAGAGACGGAAGCCCGGGAAGTTGAGCAAGTTGGCCGACATCTTGTCGCCATTGATCTCATCGAAATTCTTGAAGAACTTGGCGATGATATTTTCCCAGGTCATATTGCCGGCTTTCTTCTCGTCACGCAGCACCTTCTGGATAAGCAGATCCTGATACCCCATGGTCAAACGGTTCCAGAAGTCTTTACGACGACCGATGCGCACCGGGTTGATTGCACCTGTGTACTTGCCCTTGTCCTCTTCACTGTCGAAGTATTCCGGCAACAGACGTTCGAAGAAGTAAGTCAGGATAACGAACAGCGAATCGTTCAGCTGTGGGAAACCCACGCTCTTCCACTGCTCTGTCTTGGTCAGCAGTTCGGCGCGGTTGGACTGTGACATGAAGTACTTCAGCCACTTGTAGAACTTGCTCTTGTCGTTGGCGGTATCCTGAGTGGAAATCGCCCGGTCGATAGACTTGTGCAGCAGGCCATCAACAGACTGACGCGACAGGCTCTTGGCCATCATGGCTTCCTTGGCGATAGAGGCCAGGTTACCCACGACATTGTCGTACAGCGCGTTAAAGATCAGGATGTTGTAACACTGCCAAATGAAGTCTTCACGCAGCTCTTCATTGACCACTACATCCAGTACTGTCAGCTGGTTCAGTTCAGGCCAAGGCGCCTGAGTCACTTCTGCCGGCAGAGTTTCCAGATAGTGGATAAGCCCCTTGAAGTTGTTGGCGGCATTACTCTTCCAACGGTGATACAAAGACCAACCAATGTTGAACAGCAGCGCCTTACGGGCCTTCTTGTAGTTCTCTTTCGGCTCACCCAGGATCAGACGGGTCAGCATGTTACGCTCGGTGGAAACATCATCACGCTTGGAGATGAAGTTACTCCACAGCTTGTTGAGTTCTTCGTCGTAAACCAGCTTATCCGGGCTGGACAGCCAAGCCTGGAACACCTTCTCCTGCTCCTTCTGGATCCGGGCCAACAGATCCCCTTCGGGCACACTCACCTTGGACAGGCGACCATACTGATCCATGGAGATGGAGTGAATACGGCTGCGCAGAGTCAAATAACGCAGATAACGGTAGGCGCTGCCGAACAGGTTAAGGTGCATGGTCGGGCTGATGGCAACCGACATTTCCGCGTTGGACTCCAATGCCTTGAGGCTCTTGGAAGGTTCGAGGAAACGCTTGAGGCTGCGATCATAGTGTTCGCGCAGGTCATCGGATTCTTTTACAAACTGCACTGCGGCGCGTTCAATGGCTTCGATGGCGCTGATGATGGCGCGGCGCAGGTTGTGCTGACGCTCGTCGCGATCATAAGGAGAGAAATCCACAATGCCGTCGATACAACCTGAGGTATAGAGCTCTTCCGGGGACACACCCACAGACTTGGCACACTCCTGCCATGAAAGGTTGTACTTGCGGGCGATGCTCTGCAGGCCCTGAGGCTGAATGGTGTTGAAAATACCATCACGCAGCGACAACAGTATATTGGCCGCCGCCAGTGGGATAGCACCACCCGAGTAGCCGGCGCCAATCACTATACCCAGAGTCGGCACATCGACGTTGGCACTCTCGGCAATCGCCTTGGAAATAGAATGTGCCTGGTTATGGCTGTTGGCCACCTCACCGGCATCGGCTCCGGGGGTATCAATCAGGTAAACTATGGGCATGGACAATTCGGCGAAATGACGAATCGCCTCACAGGCCTGCAGGTGGTGCTCGGGCATCCAGGCACCGTTGGCCGTGGTGCGCTCCTGGGCGATAAAGCCGATGCGGCGGTTACGACCACCAAAGTTAAGCTCTATTTCAGCGCTGTAGAATGGGCCGTTGTGGCTCTCGGCGATCATCTTGCCTTTCAGATCGGCAATGATTCGCTTGGCACCTGGGCGGTTCTTGTCCTGGGTAGGCTGGATAACTTTGGCAACATAGCCATCCACATCCAACTGCGCCAATGACTTTAAGTTACTCTGGATGGCATCGTCATCCAACAGACCCTTTATCTCTTCAGAAAGGCTCTGTTTGCTGTGCTCTGGGAACAGCGAAAAATCCTTAGCCAAATGCTCCGCCTGCAGAAACAGGGGATCCGGAGTCTGGGCTTGAGTCGTGTTTGCGGGCTGCTTCTTGCTGGTCATCTATCGATCCTCTGCTAAGCCTCTGAAATTTTTTAGCCAATAAATATACCTTTGTTATCCCGTCAAATGCCATTAAACTGCCTTAGACGCTATGTTCCATTTTTGAGACAGTAATAAAAACATGCCAGATTTGAATGGGATGCTCCTATTTGCAGCAGTGGTCAGAGCAGAAGGCTTCTCTCAGGCGGCCCGTGAAACCGGCCTGCCAAAGTCTACCATTAGCCGAAAAATCGCCCAACTGGAACAACAGCTTGGGGTCCGTCTGCTGCAACGAAATACCCGCTCAATAAGCCTCACTCAGGTGGGCGCGCTCTTTTATCAACACTGTGACAGCATCTGCAACGAAGTGGAAGCGGCAAAGGCCACAATCGAGAATACCCATAACGATGTTTCCGGTTCATTGCGGATTGCAATCCCGGTTTCATTCAGCCAAGAGTTAATCGCCAATCTCTGCAGCGGCTTTATGCGGCTTTATCCCGGGGTCGAACTGGATGTTCAGTTTACCGATGCCGATGTGGGCTTGGTGGGCGAAGGCTATGACATCGCCATCAAGTATGGCCCGCTGCAGCCTTCGGATCTCGTCGCCCGGCTCCTGTTTGAACGTCAGCCAATTCTGGTGGCCGGCCCCGGCTATCTCAAGTCCAAAGGAACGCCGGCAACCCCGAGAGATCTGGCCCGTCACGATGGTATCTTGCTGGGCACCTCACGCTCGGCCCCCATCTGGCCGCTGGGCAAGGGTAGCCGCAAAACCATGGCCAGCTTCAGGCGCCGCACTCGAGTGAACAGTGCCATCATGGTCAAGCAGCTGGCACTGGATGACTTTGGCATCGCCATGTTGTCCCATTCGGTATGCAAGAACGAGCTGGCCAGCGGTGCCCTGGTGCCGCTGCTGCAGGAGTGGCCCATAGAACCCTTCAAGGTCTATGGCGTCTATTCCTCCCGTCGACAACTGGCGACCAATATCAGTGTGTTTCTGGACTTCTTTACCAAGCGCTTCAACAGTCAGGAGTCGCTGCAATCTTTGATGATGTAGCCAATCTTTGCAGATGAAGGAAGGTGCGAATTAGTCCTCGTGGCACTCTCGTGATGTAAAGAGTGACTTGCACAGCAATTGGCGTTCAAGGCATCTGACTGAAGGCATGCCTGGGCCTGTCGAAGTCAGATAACACAGCACACCCGTTGACCTTCTCTGACTTATGTCTTGGTTCTCTATTCCGTGCCAGCCAGACTCAAGGCAGCAGCTGTTCCTGCTTGAGCACCTGTTTCACCAGTTGTTGGCGCAACGGTAACTGGCCGGCCGAGGCCAGATCCAGGTTAATGGCGAAATAGACAGTGTTGTCGTCCAACTCCAACCAACCGACCCACCAACCTATGGCCGGCGTACGCCGCACACCATAGCCTGTCTTGGCACGAATGATATAGTCAGTACTCGCTTCGGTCAGCATCATCTGTTTGACAATTCGCTGGCTGCGCTCGGACACAGGTAACTTGTTGTCATGCAGTTGCCTTAGAAAATCCACTTGTTGAAATGCTGTAATTCTCAGTTGGCCGTCGAGCCAGAAGCTGTCCGCTTGGCCACCGATATCCTGATTGCCATATTCCAGCTGCCGCACCATAGCCGCCATCACTTTGGGGCCTATCTCCCTGGCCAACTGCTGATACACAGGCACCACAGAGTACTTCATTGCGGTGCGAAAACTCTGGTCCCTGTTCCAGGCGGCAATTTCACGAACCTTTCCGTCCCAGCTAAAACGACTGGTTTCATCGCGCACCGCCCCGGTTTCCAACGCAATAAGGCTGGAGGGGATCTTGAAGGTGGAAGCCGGAATAAAGCCTTCGGCGGCGCGACTTAGATTGTTGGAGAGCCCCAAAGAACGCTTTTGATCCCAAAGCAGTAAACTGCCTTTAACACCTGCGGATTCGAACAGTTTGTCCCAGCGGCGTACCTCTTGCCACCCCTCGGCCGTGACCTCAGAGCCGACGTCACTGACCTTGGTCTGCTCAGCTGCCACAGCCTGCGTTTGTTGAGCCAATAAACACAGCAACATGGGCAGCAGCAAACGCTTACTCAGGCGCTTTCTGTGCAAACCTTTATTCATCTCATTCCCCTATTATTCCCGGCGGCCAAAGCAACAAGCATACAGCCCTGGAGTGAATAATGGTCTGGCAAAGCCCTGCTCAATTGTGGCAACAATCTGGCAAGGCAACAGATAGCTTTCCAGTTGCTGGCGAGTGTTGCATACTTAACAAACGCATTACTTTACAACTCTATAAGCGAAAGGAACTGCCATGTTTAAGCCCAGCCTGGCCATAGCCCTGCTGTCGGGTACTCTGGTTTCTCTGTCGGCTCAGGCCGGTGTCGAAGAGGATCGCCTGCCTGCCGCCAACGAAAAAATGCCTCAAGTCATCCAGCGCTATCAGGCATTGACAGATGATCTGGTAACGAAATACCGTCAACATACCGATGAGCTCAAGGTTACCCAGATGGTGGCGCACCAGGGGCAACGCCTATGGCAACAGGCGGTCAGAGATGTGCAGTCAGGTCACAGCGACGACCGCTCCCTTTACTGGAGCCGGTTGCAGATGCGAGCAGAGCTGGGCAAACAGTCGCCCAAGTTCAATATCGCCTCCTGGCAAAGAGAAATACTGACCAAGGCGGTGGAAAAGTCATCCCGAGGCTTCAGCGATATTGACTTTAAGGATGATGCCAGCATCAAGATACTGCTGACCGGATTCGACCCCTTCTTTCTCGATCGCAATATAGAGCAGAGCAACCCTTCAGGTCTGGTTGCCCTGGCATTGGATGGTTACCGCTTCTCGGTTAACGGCCGCCAGGCACAGATAGAGACAGTGATGATCCCGGTACGTTTCGCTGACTTTGATGAGGGCATCATAGAGTCGCTGTTGACCCCGGTTTATCGCGACAAGAGTGTCGACATGGTGGTCACTGTCAGTATGGGGCGCAGCGACTTCGATCTGGAACGCTTTCCGGGCCGCAACCGCAGCGCCGAAGCCCCGGACAACCGCAATGTTTTTACCGGCGCCAGTAAACAGCGACCTCTGCCACCCAAGCTGGAAAACGACACCCTCAATGGCCCTGAGTTTGTCGAGTTCTCCCTGCCGGTAGCAGCCATGCAGAGCGTAAACGGCCGCTGGAAAGCCAACGACAACCATACTGTCAGCACCCGTTCCCGTGGCGAGTTTCAGGCAAGCAGCCTGAGCGAACTGCAAAACAGCACTTCGGTGGAGGGGTCTGGCGGCGGTTACCTGTCCAATGAGATCTCCTACCGGGCTATCCTGCTGCAAAACCAACTCGGCAGCCGTATTCCCACCGGGCATATTCATACCCCGAGAATTGCCGGCTTCGAACCCGCTACCGAAGCGGCAATTGTCGAGCAGGTCAAAGCCATGCTGACAGCGGCGGCCAAAAGTTTATAATCCCTGATTCAACAGAGGCGCAGTTGCGCCTCTGCTTATTTGCCACCAATTCATGCCAATTTGAGTTTCTCATGCTGAGTCAGTTGTTCAGATCCCTTAAAAACGCCGGCACTTCTGAATACAACCAAGCACCTGAGCCACAGCCTGAAGTTGCCGCTAGTGAGGCGCAGCAGGCCGTGCTCGATGCAATAGAGCTTTGCTATCTCAAGGCGGAGGCCGCCCTGGGCCGAGCGCTAAAGCGCCCTTCGGTCAGCTTTGCCCTGCGAGGCCGCAGCGCCGGTACCGCTCATCCAACCGAGAACCGCTTGCGCTTCAATCCGGTGCTACTGGAGCAAAACCTGCACACCTTCACCCATGAGGTGGTTCCACACGAGATTTGCCACCTGCTCTGTTTCCAACTGCATGGCAAGACCCGACCTCATGGCAAGGAGTGGCAGAGCCTGATGCGGCGGATTTATGGCCTGGCGCCGCGTACCACTCACTCGATGGATATCAGCTCGGTCAAACCCAGAACCCTGCCCTATCAATGTGGCTGCGGTGTAGTAGAGCTGAGCATTCGCCGTCATAATAAGGTCGTGCGGGGACAGGCTAAATATCAATGCCGCCGCTGCGGCCAACTGCTTAGCCCTCAGCCATCCTGAGCCAAGTTGCCAAGCCTGGCGGCTTCTTTTACTATCTGCTGCAACAATTCCAAGTCTGGCACCTGATGTATCGGCTGTCGGCACCCGAAGTTATGATTTTAGGGAATAGCGTGATTTCATTGCACCTGCGGCCACTTGTGGCCCTGCCGCTGCTTTTGGCGGCCTCTTCTGTGCTGGCATCGCCCAGCCATCCAAGCAGTTTTTCCGAAGCCAAGAAACGCGCCAAGGTGATTTACAGTCAAACGCTGCCGGCAGTCAGTTTCTACTGTGGCTGCGCCATCAAAATGGAAGGCAAGAAATGGCAGCCGGATTTGGCAAGTTGCGGTTATCAGATTCGCAAACAAGAGACCCGTGCCAACCGCATCGAATGGGAGCACATAGTGCCTGCCTGGGAGTTTGGCCATCAGTTGCAGTGCTGGCAAAACGGCGGCCGTAAGAACTGCAGCAGCAAAGATAAAATCTTTAAGCGCATGGAGGCCGACCTGCACAATCTGGTGCCGGCCGTGGGAGAGGTCAATGGCGACAGATCCAACTTCAGGTTCAGTCAGTGGAACGCCAAGCCAAACCAATATGGCCAGTGTCAGATGACAGTCGACTTCAAGGGCCGCAAGGCAGAACCGCCGGCGCAGGCAAGAGGACGCATCGCCCGTACCTACCTTTACATGCAGCAGACCTATGGGCTCAAGATAGCCTCCAGCCAATTAAAGTTGTTCAAGGCGTGGGACAAAAGCTATCCAGTTGATACTATTGAGTGCCGGCGAGATCAGGCAATAGCCGCCTCTCAGGGCAATCACAACCCATTGGTGCAGAAAGCCTGCAACCAAAGCGGCCTCAGCGGCAGCGCAGAATAAGCCTAAGGAATACAGAGCATGAGAGTGCCGAGAATTTATCACACAGGCCCGATAACCCCAGGCCAAGTTCTGTCATTGGATGATGATGCCAGCGCCCATGTCGGCCGAGTGCTGCGCATGACCAGCGGCGAGCAGATAAGCCTGTTCAATGGTGACGGCAAAGACTATCAGGCCACTATCGTCAGCGCCGGAAAGAAAGCCGTGGATGTACACGTGCTGTCTGCCATGGACAATCCCTCTGAGTCCCCCCTGGATCTGCACCTTGGGCAAGTGATCTCCCGCGGCGATCGCATGGACTTCACCTTACAAAAATCGGTAGAGTTGGGGGTTAACACCATCACGCCACTGTTTTCAGAGCGTTGCGGCGTTAAACTCAGCGGCGACAGGTTGGAAAAGAAACTGCAGCAGTGGCAAAAAATTGTTATCAGCGCCTGTGAGCAATCCGGCCGTAGCCGGGTCCCTGAAGTGAGACCCGTCATGGAGCTGGCAGCCTGGTGCGCCGAGCCCACGACGGCACTGAAACTCAATCTGCATCCCAGAGCCGCTCACGGCATCAATGGCCTTGAACTGCCAAACAACAAGGTGCGGCTCTTGATAGGTCCGGAAGGCGGCCTGTCGGAGCAGGAAATTGCCATGACAGAAACCCAGGCATTTACCGAAGTTCTGCTCGGCCCCAGAGTACTGCGCACCGAAACTGCGGCGCTAACCGCCATTACCGCATTGCAACTCAGATTCGGCGATCTGGGCTAACCATTTTCTGCCCTGTGGGCGCAACGAATAAAGGAAAGGCATCATGATCAAGCTCGGCATAGTGATGGACCCCATCAAGGATATCAACATCAAGAAAGACTCCAGCTTCGCCATGTTGTTGGCGGCGCAGTCCCGCGGCTATGAGCTCTTCTACATGGAGATGCAGGATCTGGCGCTGCTGCAGGGTGAAGCCTGGGCCAAGATGCGGCCGCTCAAGGTTCAGGAAGATCCCACTGATTGGTACCAGTTGGGTGAAGCGACCGACACGCCGCTCAAGGAGCTGGATGTGATTCTGATGCGTAAGGACCCACCGTTCGATACCGAATATATCTACGCCACTTACATGCTTGAGCGCGCCGAAGAGGCCGGGGTACTGATAGTCAACAAGCCACAGAGCCTGCGTGATGCCAATGAAAAGCTGTTTACCGCCTGGTTCAGCCAGTTTACCCCCACGACACTCGTCAGCCGTGACCCGCAGCGGTTACGCGCTTTCCATGCCCAGCATGGCGATGTAATCCTCAAGCCACTGGACGGCATGGGCGGCACATCCATATTCAGGGTCAAGCAGGACGACCCCAACCTGGGGGTTATTATAGAAACCCTGACAGATTACGGCCAAAACTATGCCATGGCGCAGGTATTTATTCCTGAGATCACCAAGGGTGACAAGCGTATTCTGGTCATCGACGGCGAGCCTGTACCCTACTGTTTGGCGCGTATCCCCAAGAAGGGCGAAACCCGCGGTAACCTGGCGGCCGGTGGCAGCGGTGTTGCCCAGCCTCTGTCAGAAAGTGACTGGGCCATTGCCAGAGCCCTGGGCCCTGAGCTTAAAAAGCGCGGCCTGATCTTCGTCGGTCTGGATGTGATTGGGGATAAGCTCACCGAAATCAATGTCACCAGCCCAACTTGCATCAAAGAGATTGAAGCGGCTTTCGATGTCAATATCACCGGCATGCTGATGAATGCCATTGAGCAAAGACTGCAACAAAAACAACAAGGATGAGACTCTGATGAAACTGAGCCAACTCACGGGCGCATTGCTGGGGCTGTCATTGCTGCTGCCACTGACAGCCGATGCCAATCAGTTGCCCAATCCCGCCCCTTCCAGACCCCAAAATATCGTGATCATGGTCGGTGATGGCATGGGGCCGGCTTATACCAGCGCCTACCGGTATTTCAATGACAACCCGGATACCGAAGAGATAGAACAGACGGTATTTGATCGCCTGTTGGTCGGTATGGCCAGTACCTACCCCGCCAGAGTCAGTGGCTATGTCACCGACTCCGCCGCCGCGGCAACTGCGCTGGCAACCGGAGTAAAAAGCTATAACGGCGCCATCTCGGTCGACCCCCAGAAGCAGCCCATCCCAACCATAATGGAAAAGGCCAAGCAGCGGGGCATGAGCACGGGAGTGGCGGTCACTTCCCAGATAAATCACGCCACACCGGCGGCCTTTCTGTCTCACAGCGAAAGTCGCAAAAACTATGTTGAGCTGGCCAACAAGTATCTGGAAACGGATGCCGATGTGATGCTGGGGGGCGGCCAGAAATACTTCGATCAGGAGCTGCTGGCCAAGTTTGATGCCAAGGGCTATCAAATTTTGCAGGAGTTCAGCGCGCTTGAAAGCATCAAACAGCCCAAGGTAATGGGCCTGTTTGCCGAAGTGCAACTGCCCTGGGTGCTGGACGACAAGAACGGCCATCGCCTCAGCACCATGACAGGCAAGGCACTGGAGCTCTTGTCACAAAACCCCAACGGCTTTGTGTTGCTGGTTGAAGGCAGCCTGATCGACTGGGCCGGTCACAACAACGACATCGCCGCCGCCATGGCGGAGATGGATGAATTTGCCCATACCATGGAAGTGGTCGAACAGTTCGTGCGCCAAAACCCCAATACCCTGATGGTGGCCACCGCAGATCACAATACCGGCGGTCTCTCCATCGGCAGCAAGGGCAAATATGCCTGGAACCCAGAGGTGCTCAAGGGGCTGTCTGCCAGTATTGATACCCTGGCCGCCGCTGCATTGACCGCAGAAGACTGGCAAGCGCCGCTGGCTCAAGGCCTGGGTTTTGAGCTGGACCCCGCGTTGCTTGAACAATTGACCAAGGCCAGAATGCAAGGCAAAGAGACGCTGGCCAGCGCTATCAAACAGGAAGTGGATCGCCGCTCCAACACCGGCTGGACCACCGGCGGCCATACGGGTACAGATGTGCAGGTGTTTGCCACAGGCCCGGGCGCCGAGCTGTTTATCGGCAACCAGGACAACACGGATATCGCCTCCAAACTGATAAGCTTACTGCCCAAGGGGCAAAGGGCTGCTCAGTAATGCTTAACCTTGCAAAAAGCGGCCTTGGCCGCTTTTTTTATGTTTGCCGCCCATAACTCTTGCCCGCTGCCGCCACTGATTGGCTATAATGCGCGGCAGATTTTATCCTTGGAAGTCCCCAATGTTGCTGACACCGCCATCGCAATTACTGCTGCGCAACAGTGCGCTATTTGAAGGCCAAAGCCTGCTGCTGCTCAACAATGAGAGCGACAGCTGCGCCAGAGAGCTTTTGAACCTGTGCCCCAGAGTCGATGCCCTGGCGCTGGATTTCAATCACTTCCAACAGCTTAAGTCGCAAGCCAAGGCCGAGCTCCATTGTTACTTTGGCCACCAGTTGCCCCATACTGACAGGTTCGAGACGGTTGTGGTCTACTACCCCAAGGCCAAGCCGCTGCTCGCTTATCTGCTGGAACTGGCGGCGCTGCACCTGCAACCGGGAGGTCAACTACTGGTCATAGGGGAAAACAAAGGCGGGATAAAGTCGTTTGCCAAACAGCAAAGCCGCTGGTTCAGCAATGCGGCCAAACTGGACAACGCCCGTCACTGCCTGCTGTTTGCCGCCGAGGCCATCGCCAGCCCAACTGCGCTGGATATTGAAGCCTTTGTCAGCCATTACAGCTTGCCCACTCCCCAAGGGGACATACAAATCTGCAATATGGCCGGGGTATTCAGTGAAAAACGCCTGGATCTGGGCACTGAGCTGTTGCTGTCTCATCTGCCCAAGCTCGAGGGCCGGGTGCTGGACTTTGGCTGCGGCGCCGGAGTGATTGCCGCCGCCCTGCTCAAGGTCCAGCCGGAGCTTAATCTGGATTGTGTCGACATCAACGCCATGGCGCTGCTGTCCTGTGAGCTGACACTGAAGGCCAACGGCCTGAGCGCCAAAGTCTATCCATCCGATGGCTTGAGCGCCACTCAGGGCGAGTTCGACGCCATCATCTCCAACCCGCCGTTTCACGATGGCTTGGCAGCCACCACCCATATTGCCGAAAGCTTTATCGCCGACAGCGCCAACAGGCTAAAGGACAGAGGAATATGGCAGATAGTGGCCAATCGTCACCTGCCCTACAGCGATACAATCGCGGCCCATTTCGGTAACGTGAACGTGATTGCCGAAAACAACAAATACAAGCTTTACCGGAATATCAGTAACAAAAAGTAACGCCGGGCAATTTTGGTAACTTTTCGCTAAGAGATCAAAGATTTTTATAAGTATTCAGGGCTATTATCTTTTGAGCAACTGCTAATAATATGTTAACAACAGGCTTCGTTTTGGCGAGCTTATGTTGCTATACTCAACAGCAGTCGGGAAAATAATAATAGTACCATTCCGTACAGGAGTTGATTCAGTCGATACGCGCCTGTTGTCTCGTCATAGCATAGTTATGGCGTCAACAAACAGCTTGGTACTCGATGTTTAAACTTCGAAAAGGAAGGGTATAACTAACCTGGATAACTTTAATATGCTGGCGCCGGATCTCGTTGAACTCAGCAGCAATAAGCAATTTGCCGAGCTGAGGCTCATCCCCAAAACCCATGGCCCCGTGACCGAGGAAGCCATACGTCATCTGTTGGCCCTACCAGACTTCGCCAATCTCTGTCCGCTGGACAGTCAAATCGCCAAAGCCGTCAAGGACGTCAATAAGCTTTACGCCGAAGAAGATGGTCAGTTCGAGCAGTTCTTTCAGATAGCCGAGCGCCGTGACGGCCAGATATCACTCCAGCCCAGTAAAGATAAGATGCAAGCCGGTATGACCCTCACTGCCGCCTGGGGCGGTAAAGAGATCACCTTGCCGGACATTCTTCGCCGCCTGAAAGAAGAGAAGATCTGCATGGGACTGTCGAAAATCAAGATAGAAACCATGCTCAAACGCCTGAAGCAGAGTAAACCGGGCGAAACCATAGAAGGCACTATTGCCAATGGCAAGGCAGCGGTGAACGGCAACCATGCCAGATTGGATCGCAAAGTGCCCCTGGCCCGTGAGCGCCTGCTACACCCACAGGAGCGGGAGGATGGCACAGTGGACATGCGTAACCTGGGCGCAGTCATCATGGTCAATGCCGGCGATCTCTTGATGGAAAGGATCCCCGTCACTCAAGGCACCCCAGGATACAATGTCTTCGGCGAAGTGTTGCCGGCCAAGCCGGGGAAAGATCTGGAGATGGTGGCCGGCAAAGGTACAGAGTTCAGCGCCAAAGACAGCAATAAGCTTATCGCCACGGTTGCCGGTCAGCCGGTGGAAGTCCGCAACGGCATGCAGGTAGATGATGTATTGCAGATAAAAGATGTGGACGTGGGCTACGGCAATGTCGACTTCAAGGGCAGTATCCTTATCAGTGGCGACGTCCACGAGGGGATGCAGGTCAAGAGCAGTGGCGATATCACTGTCATGGGTTTTGTCGACTCGGCATCCTTGATGGCCGAAGGGGATGTAACCGTCAGCAAGGGCATCATAGGCAGGCAGATCCGCGCCAATGAGTTGTCGACCCAAATCAGAGCCAAGGGGCAGATATCGGCCCAGTTTGTGCAATATTCCGATCTCCAATGCCAGGGCGATATCCTGGTGACCAAGCAGCTGCTGCACAGCAATAGCCGTACCGACAGTAAACTCACAGTCAGCGACGCCAACGGCCGCCGCGGAGATCTGGTGGGAGGAATTGCCAAGGCGGAAAAAGGCATCAAGGCCGTCGCCATAGGCGCTACAGCAGATACCAAGACAGATCTCTTCTGCGCCATGCGTTTGGGGGAGTACCGCCAAAACCTCAAAGATCTGGAAGAAAGTGTCCGGATTTTGGTGGTAGCCGGTTTGGATATGGAAGCCAGACTGAGAAAACTGCCACCCAAGAGCGAATGGCAGGCAGATCCGGCCATGGTCGAGCAGGTCAAAATGATGCTGGAAGAGAAACACCGTGTCGATGATGAGCGAGTGCGGGAAGAAACCGAACTCGAGCTGCTGAAGGCGGAAACCGAAGGCTACTATCGCCATTACTTTGTCGAAGCCCTGAAGCATATCTACTCCAATGTGGAAATTCACATAGGCCCGGCGCAACAGCGCACCCAGAGGGAACATGGCCCCTGTGTGGTTCAAAACCAAAACGGAGAAGTCCATTTCGACTACAGCAGTCGCGGCTGATATTAAACCGGGCCTCGGTTCTACGCGGGATAATTAATCGCAACGCCAGGCCGTTGTGATATGGTGTTGGGGACAGCTTATTCCTGGAGCCCCTATGACACAGCCAGCCTGGCCAGCCATTCTGAAACCGGCAGATTCGGACGAACTGGTGTATCTCGAGAATGAAAGAGACTGGCTGGAATATATCTGCCTGAATCAACACCTGAGTTGCCAGGGCGATCAACTGATAGATTCCGGCGGCTTATGTTATCCCATACTTCCGGCCATTCGCTGTGACGAACCTGTACTGGCTTCATTGCCACAAATAGGCCCGAGCCATACGCAGCTCGAACTCACAGATCTAAAGTTGTTGGTGCAAAAGCACGCCGCCGCGCTCGGCAGTTGCTGCGTTGCCAAGTTGGCCTTTATCACTTTTCCCCAAGGACTGGAGATGGTGCGTTATCTGGACAGTCTCTAAGGCGTTCTGGCAAAGGACTTGGGCCATTTACTGCGAACTGCGCCTTGTATCCAAACCTGTAAGCCGATGCAGAGCCCCCACGGACATGTTCGCACCTTCCCTGACAAAGCCCGATGCCCATGGGTATAATCGGCGCGTTTTCTCTCACCGGAGTCATAGATTTGCAACTTCTGAAAATAGATTGCTTAGGGAAGCCCCTGAGGCTGGAAGGTTCCATGGCGGGTTGGCAGCAACTTTTTTGGGATAACCAATTAGTCTCACAACAAGCCGCCAGCGCCGATGACCAAGGCATTGGCAGCCATGAGTTCAGCCTCAGTCGCGCCGATGGCAGCAGCATCAAGGTATGCCTGGAAACCCAGCTCAACTGGCAACCCTTTGACCTGAGCTATCGCTTGCTCATCGATGAGCAAGTCACTATTGAAGGCAGCCGCAATAGCAAAGATATTGAGCGGCAAACACCGGACATAGCGCCGCTAAAACAGCAGAAACTGAGTCTGGTGGGGCTGGTGTCTCTGGGCTTCAAACTGCTCAAGAGCGCCAAGGTGATCAAGGTTGTCCTGGCAGGAGCCAGTATTGCCGCCTACTCCTGGCTGTTTTCCCTGCAGTTTGCCCTGGCTCTGATTGCCTGCCTGGTGTTTCACGAGTACGGCCATATCCGAGCGATGAAATATTTTGGCATGAAGACCAAGGGTATCTACCTCATCCCCTTCATGGGCGGCCTGGCCTTGTCCGATGAGAAGATCAACACCCGCTGGCAAGACGTGGTGATCTCCATCATGGGGCCAACCTTTGGCCTGTTAATGTCCCTGGCGGCACTCGTGGCCTACTGGATCACAGGCAATCCCTTCTTTGCCGGTCTGGCGGCCTTCAACGCCTTGCTCAACCTGTTCAACCTGCTGCCTATTTTGCCGCTCGATGGCGGGCATATTCTCAAGAGCATCAGCTTTTCGATGAACAGCGCTATCGGCCTTATCGCCTGTATTCTGGGTGCTGCCATAGGGGTATTTATCAGCTACAGTCTGGGGCTGGCACTGCTGGGGTTCCTGTTGTTGATAGGCAGCGCCGAGATTCTGTTTGAGTGGAAACAGCGTCATCACAGTCATCTGTTGCCGCTGGACAGGTATGGGCAAGTGTTTTCCATTGTCTGGTATCTACTGACAGTGGCGGCCCTGGTGGCTGTTATCTGGCATCTGGCCGGCAGCGGTGATGACATGCTGGGACTACCACTCAAGATATTGCAAAGCTGATTTAACACTCAGGTTGCAAGGCTGCCACAGCTGCGCGTCCTGGGTGCTACATTCAGGCAAATTAGTGCCTGAAAATCTCTATTGGGATCAAAAATCACAAAGATAGATCACCAATGCCTTAAATTGTCGGAATGCCCTGGATCCTGATTAAGGTAAACTGAATTGCTTACCGCTTAATCCATGATACAGGGCGTTTATGAAAATACTTTCAGGCTCCAGTCTTTGGTTACTGACCTTTTGTCTGCCAATTTCCCTATCACTCTCGGCGCAGGAGGTTCAACCCCCTCCGGTAACCGTAGAAACGGTGAAACAGGCATCCTTTAGAGATGTCGCCAACGAAGTCGGTAAAATTCGGGCTATCGACTCTGTGGCCCTCAGTTTCAACGCCAGCGCCAAACTCACGGCTATCCACTTCAAAAACGGAGACATGGTCAAACAGGGTGACTTGATTGCCGAGCTCGACAGTGTCAAGGCCCAAGCCGATGTCGACAAGGCCCGCAGCACGCTGGCTCTGGCGAAAACCAAACTGGAACGAGTCAGAGGCCTGCTGGCCAAAGAGCCGGATTCCCTGTCAAAACAAGATGTGGATGAGCTGGAAGAAAATGTGCAACTGGCCGCCGCCGATTTCAAACAGAAACAGGCCACCCTTGCCGATTACAGCCTCATCGCCCCCTTCGATGGCCAATTAACTTCCTTTACCCCCTCTATCGGTGCCCAAATAACCGCAGAGACACCTCTGGTAACCCTGTACCGCTTGGATCCGGTTGAAGTGCATTTTGCCATCAGCCAAATCGAGTTCGGCAAGGCGCAGCGCGGTCAGGAGGTGCATCTCACAGTGGAGGCCTACAAGGGACGCGAGTTCAAAGGGCTGGTCAGCTATGTGGCGCCGGCAGTCGATGAGAGTTCGGGCCGGGTGGAGGTTCATGCGCAACTGAGCAACCCGGATCATGCCTTGGCTCCCGGAATGTTTGCCAACGTAAAGCAGATATTCAGCAAGGGGATCAAGCACTTGTTGGTGCCACAAAATTCCGTCATTGCCAATAATGAAGAACGCTTTGTCTGGGTACTGCAAGGCGAAAAAGTCAGCAAGCGCCCTGTGTCACTTGGGCGCAACACCAATGACGGTTATGTCATCATCAAGTCGGGGCTGCAAAATTCAGATACTGTGGTGCGAACAGGCATGCAGAACCTGCAAGAGGGAGGTGAAGTCAGAGTCCTGACCAATGCCTTATTGGCCACCGAAGAGGACCAACTCTGATGCGCCTGCCGGAAATCTGTATTCGCCACCCAATTTTCGCCTCGGTGATCAGTATAATGATAGTGCTGATCGGCCTGGTGTCTTTCGGCAAATTGCCGATTCAATACTTCCCTGACTACAACACTCACTCGGCTTCGGTCAGCGCATCCATCAATGGCGCCAGCGCCGAATTCATGTCCGAGAATGTCGCCGATAAGCTTATCGATGCCGCCTCCGGGCTGGATAAGGTCGATACCATGACCACCGACTGTCAGGAAGGCAGCTGCACTCTGTCCATCAACTTCAGCAAAGAGATAGATGACATCGAATACACCAATTTGATGAACAAGCTGCGCTCCAGCGTTGAAGCCATCAACGACTTTCCCCAAAGCATGATAGACAAGCCCAGAGTGACAGATGACGTGTCGGCGACCCATTCCGCCAGCAATATCATCAGCTTTGTCAACGAGGGCGGTATGACCAAGCAGCAGATGTATGATTACATCAGCCAGCAGCTTGTACCTCAATTCAAACATTTGTCCGGTGTGGGCGCTGTATGGGGCCCCTATGGTGGCTCACAGCGCGCCGCCAGGGTTTGGCTTAACCCGGATCAGATGAAGGCACTCAATATCAAGGCCGCCGATGTGGTAGCCACCCTGAGCACCTATAACGCCACTTTTACCTCGGGCACCATAGTGGGCAAGTCCCGCGACTTCTCCATCAACCCACTCAGCCAGGTTGAAAACATAGAAGATATTCGCGATCTGGTGATCCGGGTCGATAACGAAAAAATTATCCGGGTGAAGGATATCGCCAATGTCGTGATGGGCGAAGAGAACCTGCGGCCCAGCCTTTTGAGCATTGGCGGACATCAGGCGATGTCGCTGCAAATACTGCCGCTGGCCAACGCCAACCCAGTGACAGTGGCACAAACCATACGTGCCGAAATCGACAGGATGCAACACCAGTTGCCGGCCGGTCTCAAGATGCAGTTGGTCTATAACCAAGCCGACTTTATTCAAGCCTCTATCGAAGAGGGCTTCTCTACCTTACTGGAAGCCATAGTGCTGGTGTCCCTGATTGTGGTGCTGTTTCTCGGCTCACTCAGAGCCGCTTCAATTCCGATTATCACCATTCCCGTCTGTGTCATAGGGGTATTTGCCGTTATGGCCTGGCTGGGGTTCAGTATCAATGTACTGACCATATTGGCAATCATCCTCGCCATAGGTCTGGTAGTGGACGACGCCATCGTAGTGGTGGAAAACTGCTACCGCCATATAGAAAAAGGTGAAACGCCTTTTAATGCTGCAATCAAGGGCAGCCAGGAGATCATCTTTCCCATCATAGCCATGACATTGACACTGGCTGCCGTTTATCTGCCGATAGGTTTGATGTCCGGACTGACGGCCGATCTGTTCCGCCAGTTTTCCTTCACTCTGGCGGCGGCGGTGATCATCTCAGGGGTGGTGGCCTTGACCCTCTCGCCCATGATGAGTGCCTACTTGATTCAGCAAAGCCACAAACATCCTGCCTGGTTTCAGCGGGTCGAGTTGGGACTGGAGCGTTTAATTGAGCGCTACAGCCAGGAACTGGAGCTTTGGTTCAACCGTAAGCGTCTGTTGGCCGCAATCGCCTTGCTGCTGGTCGTTTCGGGTGGCGTACTCTATTGGTACATGCCCAAGGTACTGCTGCCCACAGAAGACAGCGGCTTTATTGACGCCAGCGCCAAGGGCCCCACCGGCGTTGGCCGCCAATATCACCTGAATCACAACGCCGAGCTCAACAGCGTTATGGATGACAACCCCAATGTAGCCGCCAATCTGGCTTATATCGAAGGCGGCCCGGTCAACCATGTGCTGCTGAAACCTTGGGGAGAACGCAGTGACACTGCCGCCGAAGTGATAGATCAACTGATAGCCAAAGCCAAACAGCAGGTGTCGGCCTACAACATGTCGTTCAGTGTTCGCTCCGCCGACGGCTTGAATATCCCCACCAATCTGCAACTGCAGTTGATGACGCTGGATAGAGACAAAGATGCCTTGGCCCACACCGCCGAGAAGGTGGTTAAACTGCTGGAGGACTATCCCGGGCTGACCAATATCAACAACTCGACCCTCAGGGACTTGCCACGCTTCGATCTCAGCATAGATCGCAATTCGGTGATCCTTTCCGGCGCCAGCTACAGCGATGTGACCAATGCGCTGTCGACCTTTTTAGGCTCGGTCAAAGCCGCCGATCTGCACTCGGACGACGGCTTCACCTACCCTATCCAGGTTCAGGTTAACCTGGAGATGCTGGGCGACTTCAATGTGCTCAGTAAGCTGTATGTCACCTCTGAATCGGGTGAGGCGCTGCCGCTGTCGCAATTTGTCACCATAAAGCAGGCAACCGCTGAGTCGAATATCAAGACCTTTATGGGTCGCGACGCCGCCCTAATCAGCGCCGATCTTATGCCGGGTTACTCCCCGGGAGAGATCAAACTCTGGCTGGATGAGCAACTGCCGTCGCTGCTGGCTCCATCACAGGGCTATGCCTACAACGGCATAATCAAAGAACTGATGGACTCCCAGGCAGGCACTCAGTCACTGTTTTTGCTGGCTTTGGTGTTTATCTATCTGATCCTGGCGGCGCAGTTTGAGAGCTTTGTCGATCCCTTGATCATTCTCCTCACTGTGCCCCTGTGTCTGGTGGGAGCCTTGCTGACTCTCAACCTCTTTGGCCAGAGTATGAATATCTATTCCCAGATAGGTTTGTTGACTCTGGTAGGCCTGGTAACCAAACACGGGATCTTGCTGGTCGAGTTCGCCAATAAGCAGCGCCAGGCCGGCAAAAGTGCCCTCGATGCGGCCATGGCCAGCGCCCGCTCAAGGCTGCGTCCTATTTTGATGACCTCGCTGGCAATGATCCTCAGCGCCATCCCATTGGCCATAGCCTCTGGCCCCGGCTCTCTTGGACGGATAAACATAGGCCTGGTCTTGGTGGGTGGCTTGTTGATGGGCACCTTCTTCTCGCTGTTTGTGGTGCCTGTGGCCTACTTAGCCATGAGCCAGTTAAAACAAAAAGATGTGCTGGCCAAGCTCAGAGGCAAGATCTAAGGTTTCGCCAACGCTCTATCACTTCTTACTCACCCACTTTCCAACTCTCAAAAAAAGCGCCACCCCGGGGGTGGCGCTTTTTTGCCTGAGTTTTACTCGCTTGCCGGCAGCATCACGGCCTCAAAGACCCGGCTTTGCCGGATAAACTGCCTAAGCAGGCTATTCAGTTCAGCGGCTGTGACCTCCTCATTGAAGCGAGCTTTTTGCCCTATCTGCTGCGGCCCGCCCACTGCCATATAGCTTTGGCTGACCGCCTCCAGCCAACCGAGATTGGATTTAAGCTCCCGCTGCAGCCTGTCCTGACGTTGACGGCGCTTATTTTCCAGCGAATGGGGCGATACGCCCTCATCAGCCATCCGCTTGAGCACCAGATGCAATTGCTGGATCAGTTCATCGACCCGCTCCGGATCGCTGCTGAAGCTGATACGGCCCGAGCTGAAATCTTCCCCCGGTTCCTGCCAGAACCAAGCGGTTACCCCATAAACGCCGCTGGCCTCCTCCCTGAGTTTGAGCCTCAGCTGCTCCTGAATAAGCTCCCCCATGAACGACAACTGATAAGCTTGCTTTGCTGACCAAGGCTGCGGATAGGAGGTCAGATAGACCTCTGTTTCGGCTCTGGGCTCACCAGAGACAGGCATCTGCAGACGCTCCTTTGGGGTCGCCGGCCGAATTTGGTATTGCTTGCGCGCCTCCCTTTTTACCTCAATCCCGGCCAGATACTGCTCGGCCAGGCGAATGAGACGCGCCTCGTCGATATCGCCGACAAAGAACAGAGTAAAGTCGGTATTTCCCAGCATGTGACGACGATAATCGGCCAGCAGCTCATCCTCGGTCAGGGTCGTCAGCAACTCGGTAGCCGGGTTGTAAACCGTCGGCACTCCGGGATAGCGCTTGGCATCTATGGTGCGGGCAAACTGTTCCCCTGGATCATTGGCATATTGTGCCCGGGTAGCCTGATACTCTTCGCGCCAGTGCTTCAAGGCATTCGATGCAAACTGTACCTGTTGCAACTTGAAGCGAAACAGCTGCAACAACGCCGCCAGATCATCCCTGTGGGCCCAGCCGGAAAAGCCTTGCGTCTGGCCGTCCAGCAAACTGGAAAGCACCAGAGGATAGTCGCTGTCATAGTGGTCGATCGCCTGCTGCGGCACCTCGCCGGCGCCGAACTCGTCCGCCAGGTTCACCGCCAGACGCAGCTTTTGCGCCTCCGAAGGCGCCAGACTGCCCATCCCCCCGACAGTCAAGGCCTTGAAGTGCACTTCACCCGGATTGAGATCAGATTGGCTGAATACCAGACGTAACCCGTTGCTGAGTCGATACTCCTTCAGGCGTCCATCGGCGGCTTCACCGATAAAGCGACTGCTGCCGGCCTCGGCCTTGAACTCGGGCATCTCAGAGGTCTGTTGCCCGGCGTCAAAGTCGCTGTGCTGCCTGCTCATGCTCTGCTGCCACAATGCATTGGCTTCAGCACTCGTCAGCGCCGACACCTCCCCGGCCCCAAGAGTCTGCAGCAATAAGCGGGAACTTGGCGCCGTTAAACGCGCCAGCGCCTGATTGATATCCTCGGTCGTCAGCGAGTCAATCAGCTCCAGGTTGAGCCGGGCTCTGTCTTTATAGCTCAGCCATGGGTCGAGATTGGCTGCGGTAGTGACCAGGTCGCCGGCAATATCTATGCTGAAAACCGCCTTGTCGGCGCGGCGCTGTTCCAATTTCAGTTGGCGTTTCAGCTGGGAAGCCACGGCCTTATCGCTGAAACCATGCTGCTTGAGGGTGGCCAGAAGATCAAACAGTGCACTGGCGGCGCTATGGTACTCCCCCTTCTTGAGCTGCAAGGTGAAAATGCTCTGCCTGGTCTCGCGGCCGATGGCCGAGGAGAAGAAAGCGCCCGACAGCAGCCAGTCTTGATGTTGCTTCTCCCACTGCTGCAGACGCAGATTCAGCATACGCCCGGCTATCTGCTCGGCCAGCTCGCGGCGATAACCGGCCCGCGAATAATCCGGCTCAAGCGGCGAGAAAAAGCTCAGTTCCAGCGCCGGCTCTTCGGCGCCGACTTCATGCACCTTGGCGGCCCTCAGGCCATCTTGCAGCGGTATACCAAAGTCCACGGTTTCCAGTGGTGTAGTGGCCGCGGGCATGGCTCCCAGATATTGCTCGACCATGGCCTTGAACTTGGCGACATCTATATCACCACTCGCCACCAACGCCATATTATCCGGCCGATACCAGCGGCGATAAAAGTCGGCCACCCGCTTGCCGGACACCTGGCGTATGGTATCGGGATCGCCTATGGGATCGCGCGTTGCATAACGGGAACCGGCCATTTCGATGGCGGACTTTTTGTCCCCCAAGCGCAACATAGGCCCAAGCCTTGCCCGCCACTCCTCCAGCACTATGCCACGCTCGGCATCGAGATCGTCGCGGGCAATACTCACCTCTGCCGCCCAGTCGGCAATAATTCTAAGCGCCAGCTCCAGAGTCTGCGGCCGGTTATCCGGCAGATTGAGCAGATAGACGGTATTTTCAAAGTCAGTGAAGGCATTGACATCTATGCCAAACTTCAGCCCGGCATCCTCCAGCGCGCTGATGACGCTGTTGCCCTTAAAGTGCTTGCTGCCGTTAAAGGCCATATGCTCGACCATATGGGCCACGCCCCTTTGGTCGTCATCTTCATGCATGGAACCGGCGTTGACCACCAAACGCAGATACACGCGTTTGGCCGGGGCATCGTTGGGGGCCAGATAATAGCGAAAGCCATTGTCCAGCCGGCCCTGAACCAAGTCAGGATCGCTGTTCAGAGGCAGCATCTCGCTGGTTTGACAGGCCGCCAGCAGGCAAGCCATCGCCGCCATCATCAGGCGGCCGAATCGTGTTTTAACAATCATCTCAGGATTTCCAGAACTCAACAAAAAAGCAGCTTCCGGTGAAGCTGCCCATCACCACCACTCAGGGTTTAGAAGCGATAACCCACTTCCAGCCAGAACTGACGCCCTGGGGTATAGAGGCCGTATTCGCCGTTCTGGTTGGCCTTGAGGCTATACTGGCGTACCTGGTTGAGCACATTGTTGATATCCAGCTGCAGATAAACCTCACCGCCCAGCGCCTGCGGCTCCCAGCGAATACGGCTATCCCACTGGGTGTGACTGCCGAAGTCATAGCTGCGGTACATCTCCAGCGCCGCCTGGCTGTTTACCGACTCATATCCCCGTACCGGCGCCTTGACGTAAAGCTTGTTGCCCCAGGTGATATTCCAGGCCGGTAACTCCATATCCAACCCAAGACGCACCATCCACTCTTCCTGGGATGAGTTGACCTTCTGCTCCATCTGGCGACGGCTCATCATGGCGCCATCGAGCATCACCGCCTCATCCGGGTTCATCGCCTTATCAAGATCGTTGCGATCTGTCTCCAGCCAATCGGCCGCCAGCGACCACTCCCATTGACTGGCACCTAAGGTCAGCGGCGCTATGTTATTCAGTTGCAGGGTGTAGACATGAACCTTGTAGTCTTCGCCATTGCGATAGTCGTCCACCTTGACGCTGCCTACCTGGCTTCTATGGGTCACCAGGCGCTCGCGATAGTCCCTCAGGGTATAGCGACCACTCAGGCTTAAATTGCCCAGATTCTGGTGCAGCGCCAGGGTCAACTCATCGGAGAAGGGGGTTTTCAGATCCTTGATGCTTTCGTATCTGCGGGTGTGATCCTGGCTGAGTTTAAGTATTTCATCCGCCAGCTTCATCGAAGCGAAAGAGCGGCCATAGTAACGGTTAAGCCCGATATCCACCCGGGTGCCCTCGACGACATCCCAGTTGAGTGCCAGCCGCGGCGCCAGGTTGAGATTATCCAGGTAGTCATCATGCTCAAGCCTCAACCCGGGGCGGAATTGCCAGGAGCCGAATTTAATGGTGTCCTGCAGATAAGCCGCCGAGTTGCGGTGGCGGGTGTCTATGCTGCCGGCCAATACGGTTTGTTCATCGAGCGGCATCTCCATGCCCGACATTATCAAGCGGATCTCCTGATTGACCTCCCTTGGGCGGTAAAAATCATAGTCGGTCTGCTGGAAACTCAAGCCGGTTTCCAGGCTGTGACTGACATCGCCCCAATAGAGGCGTTTGAAGCTGACATCGGCCAGCAGTTGCAGATTTCGCTGCTTGAGACGACTGTCGCCATAGCCCCCCTTCTGGTAATCCAGCCCGGTATCGGCATCACTGATCACCAGCACAGTATCACTCTGGGAGTGACGCTCATCCTCAAAGCTGTCGTAGGCCGCCTTGAGGGACAAACTTCCCAGGCTGAACTCCCACTCCAGACTCAGGGTCGAACCCAGTGCCGAGTGGCTGTCTTCAAAGTCATTGTCTATGTTCTCGCCCATAAACAGGCCTTCACTGTAGGCCGAATAACGCCAGTCCCAGTCGATTCGGGTCAGGGGATCCGGCGTCCAGGCCAGATTCAACAACAGGTTGTCCGATCTGCGGCTCTGATCCTGAGAATCAACCGTACCTTCTGCATCCATGATCCGGCTCTGGCGAATGCTGGAGCGGCGTTGACCAAAGGCCAGCACCATGCCCAGCTCGTCGTTAATCCCCTGCTGCCACTGCCCCGAATAACTGTGTTTAACAAAATCGGGCTGATAGATGGCCTTGCCCCCGTCGGGCCTGGCCTGCTGCAAAAACTCGTTAATATTGGGATCAACCTTCTGGCTGGTCCAACTGCTGCGGCTGGTACGGTAACGCAGCTGGCCGCCGTTGACGCCGTTGTAGCTTAGGGTATCGGCCACTACGGCCCCGCCGGTAAAGCCTCCCAGGCTGGCCGGCACATTGTTGTCATAAACGGTGATCCCGGCCAGCATGGCGGCATCGAAAAAATAGGCCTGCTCTGAGCTCATCCCCGGCAAGACCCCGACACTGCCGTCAAACAGGCCTGAGCTGGGATCCAGATCGTTGTTGATATTGATGCCATCAATAAGAAACGCTGTCTGTTCAGACTCGGCGCCATAGATGGAGATCTTCGACGGTTTGATTTCACCGCCACTAAACCCTTCATCCAGACCCTCCAGGCGCACCGCAGGGTTGGATTTGACCAAGTCGCTCAAGTTGCCATCGGCCGAAGGGGTACGGCGGATCATCTGCTCATCCAGAGTGCTTTTGCCATCCAAACCGTTATCGGCTCTGTCTTTGACTGTCACAACCGCGCTGGTTTCGGGCGACTCATTCGAAGAGGGCGCTTGTTTATTTAGCGTTTCGGCGCCGGATGCGGCGCAAAAGAGTACGGCTGCCACAGCCAAAGCCACGGCAGAAGGTGCGGGGTATTGCATATAAAACCTGACCAATGAGAATGATTCTCATAATTGTTACAGGCAAAATATTTCCCGACAAGATAGCCAAAATTCAGCCAAGGTAATAAGAATGTTTTGTAAAAAGCGCCACAAGTTTAACTTTTGGTAACTTTTTGAGAAAGGAGCAAACAATCAGGCCCAGGCTAACCTTTAAAATCAATCAAAGGTGGGGTTGGGCAAAACCTATCACAGGTTAACCGCACCGTATTCCAGATGACTTTTTAACGAAAAAATCTTAAAAATTTACATTTGTGTCAGCACTGATGTGCTGTTTAGGCGGAAAAAAGCAAGAGGCGGCCACAGCAAAGCAGCCGTCTGTTGCCTATGTCAGTTAAACGGAACCGGATGGGATCTCACCAAAATCACCGTTTTGGTAGTCACGAATGGCCTGCAGGATCTCCGCCTGGGTATTCATCACAAAAGGCCCCATCTGCACCACGGCCTCACCAATGGGGTTACCGGCCAGAATGAGCAGGCCCGCGCCCTTGAAACCGGCTTGCAGCTCGAGAGGATAACGACTGTCGAGCAGCAACATATTACCGGCGGCCAGTTGTTTACCATCCGGCAGTTGCAATTCACCACTGTGCAGATAGAGCGCCAGTCGCCCCAGATGACTGAGATCCAACTCGGCTTGGGCATCAGGCGCCAGCGTCAAATCGGCAATCGCCGCATCGCCGGCCAACCCGGTCAAGGGAGCACTGGCTTCAATACCGGCGAAACGCCAGTCACCGGCCAGCAGTCTCAGGCTGGCGCCGTCAGTTTCAAGCTGTTGGTGTTCATCGGCAGCGCTATCCTGATACCTGGGCGGCCGCATCTTGTCTTTGGCCGGCATATTGAGCCAGATCTGAAAGCCATGCAACCCCTCTTTGGCATCGGCCAGCGGCATTTCGGAGTGGACCACACCGCGGCCGGTACTCATCCACTGCACCTTGCCTTCGCGGATGGCGCGGACATTGCCCAGTTGATCCCTGTGCTCAAAGCCGCCCTTGCGGATATAGGTAAAAGTTTCCATACCGCGGTGGGGATGCGGCGGAAAACCGCCGAGATAATCGCGTTCATCGTCGGAGCGGATCTCATCCAGCATCAGATAGGGATCCAACGCCAGAGCCTGAAAATCGGCGACCCGGCTGATATTGACCCCATCGCCGTCAGAGGTGGGTTGCGCCGGCAGTATTTGCAATATTTTCATCATTGGGCTCCTTCACTTTGGAATAGCCCCAGCTTACTGCCGACAAATAACAACAAAAAGCGCATTTATCCGCTATGAGTCTTCGACTTTATAGAAAGGTCACACCCACCAATAGCGCACCACATGGAAGAAAACCGGCGCAGCAAAACAGACAGAATCCATGCGATCCAGCATGCCGCCGTGGCCCTCTATCATATGGCCCCAATCCTTGACGCCGCGGTCACGCTTGATGGCCGACATCACCAGTCCTCCGGCAAAGCCGAGCAGGTTCACCAGTAAAGCTATGATTGCCGCCTGCCAGGGGGTAAATGGGGTGATCCAGAACAGCGAGGTACCCACCAGCGTCGCCAGCAATACCCCACCGACCAGGCCTTCCAGGGTCTTGGAGGGTGACAGCTTGGGTGCCACCTTGCGTTTGCCAAACAGCTTGCCGCAGCAATACTGCAGCACATCGGAGAGTTGCACCACCAAAATAAGCCAGGCGATCAGCAGCAAGTTACGCCCTTCATAGCCCTCTATCTTCAAGGTCATCAGCGCCGGCACCGACGAGACACAATAGACGGCTATCATCAGCCCCCACTGCACCTTGGCGGTACGCTCAAGGTAACGTGTAGTGTCGCCGCCAAGTGCTGCCAGAATCGGCATCAGCAGGAACAGATACACGGGAATAAAGATACTGAACATGCCGTACCAATGGATGGCGATCAGCAGATACTGCACCGGCAAGGCAAAATAGAAGGCGGCGACCAGGGCTGGATAATCGCTGGCCCGGGTCGGTGTCAGGGTTAAAAACTCCCTGAGCGCATAGAAAGATACCAGGGCAAACAGCAATATCACCCCATAGAGCCCGAACAGGAAGGCGATACCTATAGCCAGCACCATCATCCACCAGGCATCGATTCTGGCATTGAGATTGGCAATAACGGCGTTGTTGCCCTTACGCCAGGCCAGCAAACGACCTATCAGGGTCGCTACCACCAGCAGTAGGCCTATACCGGCAAACAACCACAGTGTCTGGTTCATACTTCCTCCCGCGACATCGCCAATAGTGCCAAACGCAAACGCTCGAGAAAGGCCACCTTGGTTTCCTGCGGCTGCAGCTTGATAGGCGTGCCGAAACTCAAAGTGCAGAGCAGCGGCAACGGCAGATAACGCCCCTTGGGCATGGCGCGATTGAGGTTGGCAATCCACACGGGGATCAGCTCCAGATCCGGGCGCGAGTGCGCCAGATGATAGATTCCACTCTTGAACGGCAACAATGGCGCCTCGCTCAGATTACGGGTCCCTTCCGGGAAGAAGATCAACGAGTCACCCTCGGCCAGCGCCTTTTCCACCGGCGCCAGGGGATTGCCCTCACCATGGCTCTCTCTTGGAATAAGCACGGCATTGAATACCCGCTGAATAATAAAGCGCCTCAGCGCCGTCTTCTGCCAATACTCGGCGCCGGCAACCGGACGTGTCTTGCGTCTCAGCAAGGCAGGCAGTGATGCCCACAGCAACACAAAGTCACCGTGACTGCTGTGATTGGCAAAGTAGAGCCGCTGATTGTGATTGGCGCGGCAACCAAGCCACAGGGCGCGGGCACCGGTGACCAACCTGGCCGCCGAGGTGATCCCAAAGGCGGTCAATCCCGCGAGCCAGCCGATTAGGGTATCCATAGATAAGGGTAAACTCCTCTTACAGGAAAAAGCGCCAGACGAGTAACAACACCAACGCGGCGGCCTGCCCGGCAAAGCAAAGGAACAGACGCTTTAGCAGCGCCTGCGCCCCTTGGGCGCGCAGCAGCATGCTGCGACCGGCCTGCTCTTCTTTAAGCCATCCGAGCTGCTGCATGCTGTGATCCAGACGTTCGCAGGAATGCTCCCCTGCCAGGGCGGCAAACAGCTTGGCATCCAGCGCTACTCTGAGGCCAAAATACTGTCCGGCCAGTCCGAAAAGCACCATCAACAGGGCACTGAGCAGTTCCGGCCATCCCTGAAGCTTGCCGCCCCAGATAAGCAGCAAAGGTGCCAACATCAAAACGGCACTGAACCAGCGCAGCGGCGCAGCATTGCCTAATAAAGTGGCCACCAATTTTGCCAGATCCCGCTGCTGCGACTCAGGCATGTTGCACCTCTGGCGGGCAAAAACCGGACTTGAGCCGCTCCAGGTAAGCCAGAGTCTCTGGCTTGAAAACCACCTTGGGTCTGACGGCGGCAATCATCTTTGCGGCATCCAGGGCACTGCCGGCCCGACCGCTCAGCAGCAACCAGGCCGCCAATACCAGTGCGCTACGGCCATAACCCAAGGCGCAACATACAAGTAGAGTACCTGAGGTGCGCAAACACTCGAGCCGCCTGACCGCTTCCAGGCAGTCCTGTTCATCCGGCAAACATAAATCCAGCATGGGCATGGGCTGATACCATTTGAGCTTGCCTTCGGTCATCCCCCGAGCGGGTGTCAGCAAGGCCTTGCCTGAATAGGGGAAAGGCAACTCGGCGCAGAGATCCAATATCGCATCATATTGCTGCGCTTCACTCATGGTGGGCATGCGCCCGAGCCAAACCCCGGGCAGCACCTCTTGCGCCGCCACCTGGCCACCGGTCCAGAAACGAATATTGAGCCAGGCAAACAAACGATAAGGTAACAACAGCCAGCGACTGGCGAAGCTGGGATGGCCCAGCTCACTCTTTTGAAAACCCGCGGCGGCAAACAGGAGATAATTGAGCGCCACCATGGCCAGCGCCAAGGCCAGCCAAAACAGCAGCATGCCAAGCAGACTCATGGGCCAGAGCAAGGCCGCGAGCAGCAGCAAGACGGCGCCCACGCCATAAGTCGCTGCCAGCTTGAGCCTGCGGGGTTCCCTCGCCAAACTCAAGCGGCTGAACGAATTTCGTGGCCACAGCCAGAGGCAGAACAGACCGGCCGCCAGCCCTGTGGGCAGGTCGATAAAATGATGTTGCCAGGTCGTCAGCACCGACAGGCCAATCAAGGCAAACCAGCCGTGGAGCAGATAACGCCAGGCGCCCTTGGCCCGCTGACTGTATTCACTCCAGAGCACCACCAAGAGGGCGATGTGCAAAGAGGGCGCCTGATTGAAAGGCTTATCAAACCCCATCAGGAGATCGAACAAACCACCAAAAACGCCATCGAGCGGCGGGCGCTCAAAACTGAATTTAAGTGGCCAGATGAGAAAACAGCCGATACACAGAAGCTGTACGCTCAGCAGCCTGAGCCCCAGTCTGTCTATCCCCTTGCGGCTGAGGGGGAGCAGAAACGCCAGGCCGTAGAGAAGATCTATCGACCAGTAAGGCACTATGGTCCAGGGCCAGAGCGGAATGGCGTGCTCCCAGGAAAACACCAGACTGGGAACCTCACTTTGCTGCGAGGCATACCAATTGGCAAAACCATAGCTGGCAAAGAAAAACGGCGCCAACAAGGCCAGCCAAAGCAGGCCCCGGCGAATGGTGCCGACCTCGCGTCGACGGGCGGGCAACTCAGGCATCAGTCGGCCTTACGCGCCATGGACACGGTAAATATGCCCCACTCATCCACTCTTTGAGTCAACTTGTGAAAGCCGTTGGCTTTGGTCAGTTGATCCATCTCCTGCTGACTGCGGCGACGCATCACCCAAGGCTGACCATCTCTGTGGCTGGTCAGGGCCCGGCCGATGAATTCCAGCTGCGGATGCCAGGGCTGGCCCGTGTAGATAAGCAGGCCTCCGGGCGCCAGCGCCGCGGCAATACCCGCCAGGGAGCGGGACACCATCTCATTGTCACCAAACAGCTCGTAGAGGCCGGAGACTACCGCCAGGGTTGGCTTGGGCTCGACCGCCGCCAGCGAATCAAAGTCGAAGGCATCGCCCTTTTCAAAGCGCACTATGTCACCGAGACCAAGCTCATCGATGAGGGCGCGGCCGTCGCGGATATTGATATCACTGTAATCACGCAGCAGCACAGAATCGGGCTTGATATCGCTGTTCGCCAGGCTCTCCAGCAGATAGCGGCCATGTCCGGCGGCCACATCCATCAAATGCAGCGGCTTTTCTTCCTTTCTCAGCGTCGACAGCGCCTGCGCCAGCAGCTCTTCGATATGGCGTTTACGCTGGCGTATGCCGCGCCAGCCAATGGCATTGAGATATTGTTTGTCGACAAAGCGGCCAAACTCCCCCTTGCCGGAGGGTGTGTTGCGATAGACATAGTCCAGGGTGCTGCCCGAGTCGAAGCCGCGCTCGAACCCCAAGGCGATACCCTCTGAGTATTTCTCCCCCAGCTTCATCACTGCGCGGGTGGCTTGCCAGTACTTGGCCTGCCAGGAAGCCTCGGGCAGAGGGGCGGCGAGCGATTCACTCTCGGCGCAGCTCGGGCCGAATTTATCTTGCTGCAACAAATTCACTGCCGCCTGCGGCGAGGCGATATTGGCCCGCAGGAAGCGTCTAATCCTGGCTATCGGGTCGGCCCGGTCCAGCTCTCCCAGGGTGTCATGGTAAAACCCAGGCAGCAGGTGCAATTCTTTACGCTGGGAACCCAAACGCTCAAAAAACAGCTGCTGCGGCTGGCGCCGAACCACATAATCGGCGCCCGAGATCAGTACCTGAGTCGGTACAGTAATCGCCTGGGCATTGGCCACCACCCTTTCGGCGGCATCATAGAGTCCCAACAACACATTGACCGAGATCGGCCTGGCGATCAGTGGGTCTGTCTCAAAGCTGTATTGTCTGGCTGGGTCATGGGTCAACAGCTTGGCCTTAACATAGCTGTTGACGAAAAAGTTGCCCTTGAGGCTCTTCAGCAGCTTGAGCCCAGGGATAGCAAAAGGCACATAGAGTTTGACGCTGAAGGCCGGCGACGCCAGCACCAGCGCACGAATAGAAGGCGCATAGTCATGCACCCAGGTGCTGGCCAGCACGGCGCCGACACTTTGGGCCACCACACACAGCTGCTCTTGGCTGAAACCATGTTTGTGCTCTATGTGTTCCACAAAGGTCTGAATGTCGCGGACACTGGTACCAAAGGAGGGACTGTCGCCTCTGGCGCCCGGTGATTGCCCATGACCACGGGCGTCCCAGGCGAAAAAAGCCTGCTCAGGCAGCGCCAGTTCATCCACCAGGTGCGCCATTCGGCCACCGTGTTCATGGCCACGGTGAAACAGCAACACGGCCCCGGGATCCTCTTGTTCATTGGTTTCCAGCGCCGGCCAGAAACGATAAAACAGCTGGAATCCATCATGGGTAGTAAAAAAGTGTTCCTCGGGTACCCTTGCGGCATTATCCATATATTTCATTCCTTTGATAAACAACTTAACTTGCGCTCTCGCCCTGCTTCAAACCGGATTTTACCCGGTTGAATATGGTCAGGCAGAGTAACAGGAGAACCAATGACAGGATCAAATTGAGCCAGAATGGCGTCAACCAACCCAAGGCGACGGCCAGCCCCAGAATACCGAAGACAAACGCGCGATCGCTCTTGCCCATGGGGCCATCATAGCGGCGCTCTGCCCCCACCATCAGGCCGAGCACCCCGGCGTATTCACTGGCAACGGCCAGTAAGGTCAGGGCGATCACCAGTGCAGGTTCCACACCACCTAGCAAGGCAAAAGGCAGATAGAGTATCGCATCCGAAACAATATCGGCGAGCTCATTGAGATAGGCGCCGAGACGGGATTGCTGCCCAAACTCGCGGGCCAACATGCCATCTATGGCATTGAGCGCCATTCTTTTCAGCATCCACACCGGGATGAGGGCAAAGAGCCAAGGATGAGGCCAGATAAGCAACAGGGTTCCCAGCAGTATAGAACCCAGCGCCGCCAACAACGTGACTTGATTGGCGCTGACGCCGCGCCGATACAGACGGGTAACCAGTGGCCTCAGTAGGCCCTGAAAGCGGGATTTCAACTGATAAACAGACAAACTCATTGGCTACAACATCCTAATCGAGAAAGGAAAGTTCTCACAGTCATCCTTGAGTATCGAGCAAATGACCAGAGTGCACTATGCCTGATTTTTAGTGTGCTTCAAAGTGCTTGAGGGAAAAAGCCGCGGCTGAATCACGCCTCGATTGCAGCGCTGTCGGCAATAGGGGAAGAGCGCCGAAGCGCCCTTTCCTCTCAGTTACCAGTTGGCATCCAGAGTGAGCTTGGGCACCGCCAGCTCAGCACATTGGCTCGAAAGTCGATAGAACACGGCTTCGGCGGCCGGGTAACCATAGGCAGCTACCTGGTTAGCGGCCTGGGCCTGATAACGCACACCCCAGAGATCAAACCAGGGACGCATATCCAGTTGCAGCAACTTCGACAGGCTGAGCAGCATGAAGTCGTTGCCATCCAAGTTCGGGGCATCGATATAACTGCTCATGCCCAGTGCATCCTTCATTCCGACCCAGCGAGCGGCGTCGGCAATCGCATGGCTGAACAGACGCTCATGCAAATAGAGCAAGGTGAAAATCTGCCAGCCGTTGTCCAAACCTGCATGCTCTTCGGCCAATGCCGCCAGCTGCAGATAGAAATCCAGTCTGGGCCCGGCGTTGTCATAGGTGCCGGTCTGACTCCAGAGCTTGTCGTAGACAGAGGTCACAGGATCGCTGCTGTTTTGCGCCTGTTTCAGCCACTCGAAGGTGGTTTGAGGCGACTGGCGATCGCAGCTGGCGATCCGCTCACCACTATCTTTAAAGCGTTGCCAGCCCTTGTACAGAGGGAAAATATTATTGGAGACTTCACCGGAGCGGCCACCATAGATTTTCAGCCGGTTACGCTGCAGATTGTGGCCTATCTCGTGACTCTCGCCCCAGCCGAAGGGGCTCAATACCCAGGCTTGATCATAGGGGTTACCCGAGCAGCCGCCACCGCAGTGTGCCGCCTCATCGACATTGATGTGCTGCACCTTGGGTTTGGCATGGATCTGTTCATTTTGGCAATCCCACCCCAGCAGGGCGCAGCGGGCGGCCACGCTGGGAGCCAGCGCCAGTCCTTCGCCACTGAAGCCGGCCAGATCATAGGTCCCCTTGATCATATAGCGCCAAACATCATTCAGGGCCTGCTCCACATCGCCGCGGTAAGGCTCGGCATAAATGAACTGTTTCATCATATGCTTGCGGGAGTTAATTTCGACAAAGTCGGTGCGCAGCCCGGCCCAGCTCAGCGGGCTGGTTTCAAGCGCCGTCAAATAGCCACTCGCTTGGTTGAAATCCTTGAGGTAGGGATAGGCCAGTACATTTTGCGCTTCAACACTCACCACGCCCTCACCGGCTGGCAGTTGCAGCATCAAAGTCCCGCCATAAGGGCTACTCAGGGTCAGAGGTTGCCCGGGTTTCAGGGTCAGCTCGACCGAGCGCAAAAATTTGGGGCGCTGGTATCCCTGGTTATTGAATTCCCGGGTTGAGCCGGTTCTCTGGGTATTGATAAAGGCCTTGACCGTCAGCGGCAGTGTGTCTTTACGCTCGAGACGCACGCTCTGGCCGGGCAACAAGTAAAAACCGCTGCCGCGATAACCACTCTCTTTGCCCAGTGCCATTTCCAGGCTGACGTTCTCAAGAGTCAGCGTTTGCGGCAAAGGATCGCTGAAATTGCCCAAATCCGGCTGCGCTGGATTATTCCCCCTCAAATACAGCGCCAAGTGGTCGGCCAGGTAGGCCGCCAGAAAACGCCCTTGCGGCGTGGTGTCCTTATCCATGGGATAAGCTATGTCGGCACGGTAAAGATCGCCCAGCAACACAAAGAGTTTCAGCAGCCTGCGCCCCTCGTTGCCGAACAACACCTGACCACGGCTATCCAGTTGATTGAGTGAGTTTTTAAGCGCTCTGGCACCGGCAAGGAACTCAGACTCAAAGCCGTTGACCTTGTCACAGCTCACTTTACCCACATAGGTTTCACAGCCGGACCAGTCAAAGTTGAAGTCATCATCAATAAGGTGCTGTGTCAGGCGCTGCTCACCGCCAAGCAGCGGGAAAGCGGCCGCTATGGCCGTGTCCGAAGACCAATCGGCAGCGGCGTTGGCCCAGAAGTTACCGCCATAGGGCAAACTGACCCCCATGGTTCCGGCAATGGCGTCGGCCACCGCATTGGTCGCTTCATACCAGTTGTGCTGATAATAGAGTGCCTTGCCCGATGCCAGCGCCCGGGAATAGACGCCGGCTATCTGCCCGGCATCGGTATCGGCCGCGCGCCAGCCACTGATTAACAACTGGGCATCGGCGATACAGGCTTCCAAAGTAGCGACCTGATTACAACTCTTGATGGTCCAATTGGGAAACCGCCCTTGCAGCCAACTGCGACTGGCACTCTCCTGGCCACCAAGAAAGCTCAAGGACACGGTCAATGGTTGCTGCAGTTCTGCCGCTTGCGCTCTGTTCAGCAACCAAGCCAGTAGATTGTCATTGGCTGGCTCCATGGCGGTGAGTTCACCGGCTTGGAAACGGGCAAACAAATGGGTACCAAAGGCTGCAAAGCGCCCGGTATGCTGCTCGCCGGCGACGGCCAATACCTGCCCCGTGTTGGCACGCAGCAGAGGTGTGGCCATTTCCGGCTCGATGATATTGAACAATTGAGTTCGGTTGCCTGGAGCATAGGCCAGCGCCGTATCGGCAAATACCCTTTGCCGCAGGGCTTGCTCATTCGAGCGCAGCTGCGTTATCTGCGCGGCAATCGCCTCAAGCAGAGTATCCGGGTTCAGCCCGCTTGCATCACCGCTTGCCAGCGCCCGCTCCAGAGGGCTTTGGCCGTCCACACCAAAAACTGCCAACTTGAGGCTGACACTGCCACCGCGGCCATCACTGACCTGCAATAGCCCTTGATCGCTGCCCTTGGCATCTTTATCTGCTTTGTAGCTCAGCATATCGCCATCGAGACTGAACTGCCCCAGCTTGCCCTGCTCGGCAATGCTGGCCTGCAAGGGATCGCCATCGGGATCTGACACATAACCTTGCCAGTTGACCGCAATACTCTGCAGCGAGCTGTCATAAGCCAGCTGAATATCGTCACCCTTGGGCGCTTGATTGACGCCGGCAGGCGGCTGCAGATTATCGTCGCTTGACCCGGCGCCACTTTCATCATCACCACCGCCGCAAGCGCCAAGCAGTAAACTACCCAGTAATATCGAGTGCAGCAACAGGGGCTTTTTTCTTGCCATCACAGATGTTTCCCATTTGTTATTTTGGGTTAATTCTAAAGTCTGACACGGAAAGATAAAACCTTTATAATCAAGTTTTTAAATAATACACAATACGTAAATTTTATGACTCCAAGGCAGTTTTTTGACACTCGTTCAAGCACTGCTGCGCCAGCAAAGGATTAACCATAATTAATTCAGCATTCCGCCCAATTTGTGCTGCAATAGGCCCAAGTTAAACCCACTTTGAGGCCCTTGGTTCACCACTATGGAACTTTTGCTCGACCCACACATATGGATCGGACTCTTTACCCTTATCATCCTCGAGATAGTTCTCGGCATAGACAACCTGGTATTTATTGCCATTCTGGTTAAAAAACTCCCTCAACATCAAAGAGACAAAGCCCGGGTCATAGGCCTGTCGCTGGCCCTGTTGATGCGCCTTGGCCTGTTGGCCGTGGTGTCCTGGCTGGTTACCCTTAACCAACCTCTGTTCAGCCTTGCCGACTTCAGTTTTTCCGGACGGGATCTGATCCTGATATCCGGTGGTCTGTTCCTGCTGTTCAAGGCCACCAGTGAACTGCATGAAAGGCTGGAGTCCAAAGAGCCGGAAATTGGCCAGAAAGTCGCCTACGCAAGTTTTGGCATAGTTGTTACCCAAATACTGGTGCTGGATGCGGTATTCTCCATCGACTCCATCATCACCGCGGTCGGCATGGTGGATGAACTCTGGGTGATGATGACAGCCGTAGTGGTGGCCATGACAGTGATGTTACTGGCCTCCAAACCGCTGACCCGCTTTGTCAACGCCCATCCAACCGTGGTGGTGCTCTGTCTCAGTTTCCTGCTGATGATAGGTTTCAGCCTGGTAGCCGAAGGCTTTGGTTTCCATATTCCCAAAGGTTATCTATATGCCGCCATAGGTTTCTCCATCATGATCGAGTTCTTCAACCAGTTGGGGCAACGCAGGTTCGAACAACGTGAGTCCCGTAAACCCTTGAGGGACAGGACGGCCAACGCCATCTTCAAGCTGATGGGCGGCAAGAAACAGTTTGAGGAAATTGAAGAAGATGAAGAGGTGCCCGAAACTGAGCGCGCCTTGAGCAAGTGCTTTGCCGAAGATGAACGCAACATGGTCGGCGAGGTGCTGACTCTGGCCGAGCGCAGCATCAAGAGCATTATGACGCCTCGGGCCGAAATAAGCTGGATCAACCTCAGCCACAGCCCCGAGCAGATAAAACAGCAACTGCATGGCGACAGTTTCAGCCAGTATCCCCTGTGTGACGGCGACATAGACAAGGTCGTGGCACTGGTCAGTGCCAAGGAGTTGCTGGCAGCCATAGAACAACAACGGCCACTGCAGAGTCTGCGCCCCGGCCACAAGCCGGTAATAGTGCCGAAAAGCATCAGCGTATTCCGTTTGTTGGAAGAGCTGAAACGCGCCAAGGCAGATATGGCACTGGTCACGGACGAATTCGGTGCCCTATTGGGACTGGTCACCGGCCACGACATTCTCGAAGCCATAGTCGGCGAACTGCCTCAGGAAGACGAGGCCGAAGAGATCCGCATTGATGGCGATGGTTGGTGCGCTCGCGGCAGCATAAATCTGCATCAGTTGGAGAAGCTACTGGGCTGCGACGAACTCGAGAGCCATAATCACGAGTACGTCACCCTGGCGGGCATGCTGCTGGCACGCTTTGGCCGGATCCCGGAAGCAGGTAGCGTACTGACTCTGATGCCCTGGCGCTTTGAGGTAACGGCGATGAATCAACACCAGATAGCCGAAGTCAGAATAAGCCGTCTTGATCAGCAAACTGACAACAGCCCAGCCAGCGACGGCCCCTATCAAACGCTGGCAGAAAACTGATCAACAAGCGCCGATAGCAGCCAGCATTGCTTGGCTATCGGCGCAGCTTTTGCTTTACCCGGATTTCATTTCAACCATCATCCTACTGAAGTTTCAGCTTCTTTCTCTTGATTAACATCTTTCTTTACTCACTTCTTTTTCGAAGCACTTTCAAGGCAACTCACGGTGAACTCCTCACTTTGGATTTCAACCAGGGTTAGCTTCAGGCTCGGCCATGATGTAGCTTTTTTAATCACCCCACCTCTATCAGACAATTCCCAAATCCGGGTAGTTAGTAGCGAATAATTAGACAAACCCCGTCAGCGAACGCGATAATCTCTCCAAAATATGACTTTTATCAGACATTTTCGGTTCAAAGAGCACTAAGAGTATGAAGAAACGCTTCTGCCACCCCTTGATCGCAATCTTTATGGTTCTGGCGAGCCCGACCTTGTTGGCGGCCAATGCAGAGCAATTCTCCCGCTTGCTTAAAGGGGCCGAAAGCCAACTCTATTCCCTGCCGCAACGGGCACAGGCGCAGTTGTACGAGATGGAAGGCGATCAGCTCAAGGACCTGCCCAAGCCCTTAGTGACCCGTTTTTATCTGACCAAGGCGACAGTGTCTCTGCTGCTGCATGAGGTCCCCGCCGCCGAGCAAGCCGCCAAAGAGGGCCTTAAACTGGCGGATGCCGGAACCAGCGAACATACCCTGCTGGAGCTGAGACTGGTACAGGTAATGCTGCAAACCGGCAAGGTCAAACAGGCCATCAGCGAACTGCAAAAAATAATAGATCGCAACCAGAACTCTGCCGATAAGGCGGTTCAGGCCGAAGCCCTGCTACTGAAGAGCAAAGCATTTGAGCAGCAAGGCAAGCTGGATGCATCCTACGCCAGCCTGATGCTGTCATTGGACGCTGCCGATCAGAGCCAGGACAAGGAGTTGCTTGAGCGGATCTCCTTTGGCATGGGCCACCTCCTGGTGCGCCTCAACGGCTTTGAACGCTCTGAAAAACTGCTCAAGAAGGCGTTTAATTTCTTCAAGGACAGAAGGATGTCCTACAACCAGATGCTGGTGCAATTGGATCTGGCGCAGTTGGCTGAACGTCAAGGCAAGGCTGAAGTCGCCGTTGACAGGTATCAAGCGGCGCTGGAGCTGGCCAGAGTACTGGGTTACGGCCTGTATCGCTTTCGCATCAATGTGGAATTGGCGCTGAAGTACCGGGAGCTGGAAGATGTGTCATCCATGTCCAGGCACCTGCAACTGGCCGACAACCTGCAGTATCGCGAGACTTCAACCCTCTACACCAGTCGCTTTCAACTGCTCAAGGCCCAGGACTTGCTCAATAAGCATCAGTATGCCGAGATGGCTGTCTATGTCGACCCTCTGCTTATCGGCTTTGCCAAGGAAAAAACCTTGTTGCGCTCTCAGATAGAGCTGTTAAAGGTCAGCGCCGAAGGCTTTGCCGGGTTGGGCAATTTCAAGCGCGCCTACGAGGTGCTGGAGCAATACCAGCAGCGCTTCGCCGCATACAGCTCCAAAGAGTTGGTCAGTAACCTGGATCGCCAACAGTTGCTGTTTAACTTAGAGCGCCTCGAGTTTGAGAACCAAGATCTCAACTGGAACAACGTACTGCAAAAGCTGGAGTTGGAAACCAACCGCACTACCCTGAATCAGCTCAATATCATCAGCAGCATAATCCTGTTGCTGCTGTTGCTGGCCACCGCCGTCATTCTCTGGCTCAACCGCTCACGCTTGAAGTGGGGACTGCTGGCCAAGACTGACAGCCTCACCGGCCTCTATAACCGCCGCTATCTGGCCGGCTGGTTGCTGTACCATCAGGCCACAGAGGAGCAAAGCCAGGAAGCGCAGCCAAAGTGGCGCATGTGGCTTGGCCGGCTGAAAGAAGTATTACTGCCGGCCAAGGCCCGGAGCAGCCATGGCCCGTTGGCACTGATTACTCTCGACATTGACCATTTTAAAAAGGTCAATGATACCCATGGTCACAATAACGGCGACAGAGTGCTGACCGAACTGGCCAAGGTCATGAAAACCTCGCTGCGGGAAGATGATCTGCTGGCTCGGGTTGGCGGTGAAGAGTTTATGTTATTGCTGCCCAATACCGGCTTGAATGACGCTGTGGCTGTCGCCGAAACCCTGAGGCAAAGTGTGGCCGAACACATATTCACCCTGGAAAGTGGTGAGCCGCTTAGGCTCACCGTCAGTCAGGGGGTGGCTTTGGACGCCGACGGCAGCCAGAGCTTCAGCCAACTCACTGATACTGCAGATAAACTCCTGTATCAGGCTAAGCAGCTGGGGCGTAACCGGGTCGAAAGCAGGCTGGCGCCGGGCTCAGAAGCCGCCGCAGTTTGAATTTAGGCGTTTGTCTGTGAGCAGCCATTCCAGCTGCCATCGCGGCGCGCCTGATACTCGCTGACCATAGCCTCGACAGCCGCCTCATCGAAGGGGCGCAAGCCGCTGAGTACCAAGGTCTTGCGCCCGGTGCCCACCTGCTTGTCATCGCTGATAAGCGCGAAATCCAGCGTCACATCACCGCGCTTGCCATCGACTTTGAGACTGCTGTTAACCAGTTCCAGTTTAACCTGCTCAAACTCCAGGGTGTCCAGCTCAAAGCCCATGCTTTCATAGATAACCAATGGCCGCGCCGGATTGATGGTTACCTGATGCTCACGCATCAAAGGCACCAAAACATGGATAAAGTTGAGGCCGGAAAAAGCCACATAACTACGGATAAAGGACTCCAACTGTCGTTCACAGTGGCGCATTTCACCATCGCGATGGACATTCAGGTAGCGTTTGCCGCGCTCATCTTCTATCGCCAGCTCGGCCCCCTGGTCACTGGGAAAATGCAGACATACGCCGTCTCCTACCATGCCTTCAAACTTGAACTGCATCCGGCGGCTGAGGCCATAATCGTTCAACACCAGGGCAAAAAGGAGATCGCCGGGAACACAAAAACGTTTGGCATCCTCATCATGGATGGGATTGAAATCCCCTGCTACACCCTTGGCAAAATCACTGGCCTGTTTGCGGCCTATGGTTATTTGGTTATTTTCTCTTTTAAAATAATCAACTAGAAACATCTTGTTCGAACACTCACAAAGCCAAGGCTAACCGGAATAAAAAGGCCGACCAGTTTAACCGCCTTTTGACAAATAACTCACCCGATCTGTTGCCCCAGGCTTCCGACCAAGGTTGAAAGTTCAAAAATTCAGCAATCGCACTTCAGCGGATTTATCCGGGAATGACGTCAGGCTCTCCCCTTGCGACTAAAACATAGTCTTAATACTTTAATAAAAAGATCAAAAACTTACATTGTAAGCATCCGTTTTCAGACAAAACCATAACAATAACAAGCAAGTTTACAGATGCTGACATTTGTTAATTTTTATCACATTAATAAATGCAAATCGTTTGCATTTATTAAATCAATTGCTAGAATTCGCCCGATTTCAACAACAGTAACATCACAACGGGAAGCAAGATGATCAAGAAAACTCTCATTGCCAGTGCGCTACTGACAGCCCTGTGCGGCCCGCAGGCGTTCGCCTCGGACGAGACTCAGGAGCTGCGCAAAATCATCGAACAGCAACAAAAAGTCCTCAAGGATCTGGAGCGCCGTCTGGCAGAAACCGAAAAGCGTCAGCAACAAACTGCCGAGCATGTCGAGCAAACTGCTGAGCGGGTTGAACAGACCGCCGAGGTGGTAGATGCTACGCCGCAAAAAACCGCCACCACTATTGGCGGCTATGGCGAGCTGCACTACAACAACATAGACAACAAGCTGGGCGAGGATAAGAAAGAGTTCGACTTCCACCGTTTCGTGCTCTTCTTCGGCCATGAGTTTACCGAAAACACCCGTTTCTTCTCCGAGCTGGAAGTGGAGCACTCCATCTCAGGCGATGGTCAAAATGGCGAAGTCGAGCTGGAGCAGGCCTACATAGAGCACGACTTCAACGAAGCACTGACCGCCAAGGCGGGTCTGTTCCTGATGCCGGTTGGCATCATCAATGAAACCCACGAGCCACCGGCATTTTATGGTGTCGAGCGCAACCCGGTTGAGAAAGACATACTCCCGGCTACCTGGTGGGAAGCGGGTCTGGCAATGAATATCCAGGCGGCTCCCGGACTGGCCTTCGATGCGGCCGTGACCTCGGGCCTGAATGTCCCTACCACAGGTAAAAATGCCTATAAGCCAAGAAGCGGTCGCCAAAAGGTTTCCGAGGCCAAGGCTGACGATCTGGCCTATACCGGCCGGGTGAAATACACAGCCGTTCCCGGCCTGGAGCTGGCCGCCACGGTGCAGTACCAATCGGATCTGACTCAAGGCGAAGCCGCTGTAGACACAGCCTCGGCCCTGATGTGGTCGGCGCACGCCATCTACCACATAGAAAACTTCAGCATCAGAGCCCTCTATGCCGAGTGGGACATAGATGGATTTGAAGCCGAAGCCCTGGGCCGCGACAAGCAAAATGGCTGGTACATAGAACCGTCCTACCGCTTTAACGAGCAGTTCGGTATCTTCGCCCGCTACAACGAATGGGACAACAACGCCGGTGACAATCAAGACACCAAAGAAACCCAAACCAATGTGGGTATCAACTACTGGTTGCACGAGAATGTGGTGTTCAAGGCCGACTACGAAAAACGTGGCGGTAAGTCAGACTCAGATGGGTTCAATCTGGGCGTAGGTTATCAGTTCTGATGATCTTTGGGTGCCCTCTGGGGCGCCCTCATTGAGGCACTTATGAAGACCCTTATTGCACTACTCTCACTGTTTTTGCTGCCATTCACTCAAACCCAGGCGGCGCAAAGCGTTTATCAAAGTCCGGCAGACTTTGTCACCCAGGCCTTGGGAGCCCAAGGTAAAGGTCAAGACCAAGCGAAAGCCAAAGTTTTTTGGTTCAGTGCCGAGCAACGCCAGGTCATAGAAGAGATACTGGCCCACGATTTTCGGCCGCTGCGTACCCGCTATTGGCAGCAGGGAGACGACACTGTCTGGATCCTGGAGGAAATTGGCAAAGAAGCGCCAATCACTGTGGGCATTCAGGTGCGCCATGGGCAGATTTATCGCACCAAGGTGCTTATCTACCGCGAGAGCCGCGGCGATGAGGTCAGGCACGACTTCTTTACCGACCAATTTAAATCGGCGACACTCACAAAAGATAAACAGCTGGACAAACATATAGATGGCATTACCGGAGCGACACTTTCCGTCAGGGCCCTGACCAAACTGGCCCGCATCGCCCTCTATCTTGACCGGCAACTCAGCCTGCAACACGGTCTGCAACAACACAGCGAGCCCAGATGACACGTAAACATCCGGACTTTCGAGTCCGTCTCCTGCGCACCCTGCGCCCCTGGCACAGACGTATTGGCATCATCAGCAGTGTGCTTGTGTTGCTGCTGACTCTGACCGGCCTGGCCTTGAATCACAGCCGTGAGCTGAACCTATCCCAAGGCGTGCACTGGCAATGGCTGCAAGACTATTACGGCATTGGCGCCCCGGAAGATGTCAAAGTCTGGCAAGCCCAGCCGCTGGCGGGCAGCAGTAAGGGTCAGGCCTGGATAGCCGGCACGCCGCTAGCCGAGAAAACCGATGAGATACTGGCCATAGCCCCCTTTGAAGACAAGTGGCTACTGCTGACCCGAAACAGTTTGACGATTTTGAGCCAGGATCTTGCTGTGCTGGAAACCCAAACCGAGCTGACAGGTTTGCCGCCGCAGATAAACGCCATGGCGGTCGAGTCCGGCAGTGTCTGGCTGAAAACATCCCGGGGCCAATATCGCAGCGACAGCGAACTGTTGGATTGGCAAGCGGCCACCAGCCTGGTCGCCCTCCCCTGGATAAAACCACTCGAAGGGGCAAAGATACAAACGCAGCAGTTGCTCGGAGATATTCGCGCCAGTCGCCTGTCCTGGCACAGGGTTCTTCAGGATCTTCACAGCGGCCGAATCTTCGGCGCTGCCGGCAGTTATCTGATGGATCTAGCGGCGATCGCCTTATTATTGCTGGCCGTGACTGGCCTGATCATTTATTTAAAACAGAAGCGCTGAGATCAAGCCAGCGATGATGCCTGCCCGGGCTCGTTTGAGCTACCGGCCAGACTATCGGGCGCGAGCAACTGCAGACTGGCAAACTCACGGTACAGCGGGCTGGTTTGCATCAACTCGCTGTGGCTGCCACTGGCCAATAATCGCCCCCGCTCCAGCACCAGAATACGGTCGGCATTGAGCACTGTCGCCAACCTGTGGGCTATGATGAGGGTGGTGCGTCCCGCCATCAACTCATCCAAAGCCTGCTTGACCTTGACTTCACTGACCGCATCCAGGGCACTGGTGGCTTCATCGAGCAGCAGTAAAGGCCTGCGGGCCAAGATGGCGCGGGCAATGGCAATTCGCTGCTTTTGACCACCGGAAAGGCGCACGCCACGCTCACCTAAATAGGTATCATACCCCTGGGCAAACTCACTGATAAATTCATGAGCTCTGGCGCCCTTACAGGCGGCAACCACCTCATCCAGGCTGGCCTCCGGGCGGCCATAACGCACATTTTCCAGCACACTGGTGGCGAAGATCACCGACTCCTGGGGCACCAGGGCAAACTGCGCCCTCAGGCTCGCCAATGATACAGAAGCGATATCGACGCCGTCGAGCAGAATGCGGCCGCAACTCGGCTGATAGAAACGCTGCAGCAGCTGAAACAACGTACTCTTGCCGGCGCCGCTGGGCCCAACCAGAGCCACCCGTTCACCGGGTTGAATATGGATATTGAGATCCTCAAGCACAGCTGCGCCCTCATCATAGGCAAAACTCAGCTGCTCTATCTTGAGTTCTCCCTTGAGCGGACTGGGCAGCGCCAGCGGCTTGGCCGGCTCGGCAATATTTGCCTTGGACTCGGCCAGCTCCATCAAGCGTTCGCTGGCACCGGCAGCCCGCTGAATATCCCCTATCACTTCGCTTATGGTGGCCACGGCGCCGGCCACCATCATGGCGTAAAACATGAATGCCGACAGCTCACCGGCGCTGACCACACCGGCCATTACGTCTCTGGCCCCCACCCAGGTCACAGCCACTATGGCACCGATAGTCAGCAACATGACAGAGGAGATCAACGCCGAGCGATAGCGGATGCGGCCACTGGCAGCACGCATCACCGCCGCCAGGTAGCCGTCAAAATTGTCGCGATCGCGAGCCTCATGACCATAGGATTGTACCGTGTGGATCTCATGCAAGGTTTCATCCACATAGGTGCCGAGATCGGCGACACTGTCCTGACTGGTGCGCGCAAGCTTGCGTACCCGCCGCCCGAGCAAACCCACAGGCACCAACACCAGCGGCACGGCCAGCAGCACCAAGGCCGTGAGCTTGATGCTGGTAAAAGCCATCATCACCAAGCCACCTATAGTGGTCACTGAAGAGCGCAGTGCCATCGACAGGCTAGAACCGATAACTGTCTGCAACAGAGTGCTGTCGGCGGTAAAACGGGAGATTATTTCCCCGGTGCGCAAGCGGGCGAAAAACACCGGGCTTTGTTCCAGTAACCTGTGATACACCAAGCGGCGAATATCGTTGCTGACTTTCTCACCGAGCCAGGTCATCAGATAAAAGCGGCAGAACACGGCCACGGCACTGACCAGGGTGATCCCCAGAATAAACAACACAATTTCGTTGAGGCGGCCCGAGTTGTCGGCCATAAAGCCCTCATCCACTATCAAGCGAACCCCTTGCCCCAGGGCCAGCCAGGCCAGTGACCCCAGCAGCAAAAACAGCAGCGCCAGGGCGACTCGTAGACGATAAGGCTTAAGAAAGCTCAGGATCCAGGGCAGGATCCGAGCCGAAGCGATTTGAGGAGCAGACAAGCGAAAATCCAGACAATGACTGTTAATCAGGATTGTGGCGCCAAAGCGCCGATGAGTCCAGCTCAGGCAGGCACAGCCTTGGGCGTCCCATGGTGGCCATCACGCATCCAGTTGACATCCAACAACTCGGCACCGCTGAGACTGAACGCCTGGCCAAAGCCTTTGACATAGAGACCGCGCTCGGGCACCAGCTTAAACAGGTTGAAATCGGTCAATGCCGCCAGGTTATCTATCATCTCACCGAAGCGTCCGGACAGCACCTGTACCCCTTTGGCAAAGCCCTGGCTGTCTCTTGCTATCAGTTCGGCGGCGGCATCAAAGGTCAGGCGGCGGCGGGCAAACACGCTGCGCGCCTCGGCTTCGTCTTCCACCAGCATCACAGATACCCGCGGTGACTGTTTGAGGTTAATACCGTGACGCGCCAGATCGCTTACCAGAATATAGAAGCCATCATCGGCCAGCGCGAACGGCGCATAACTGGCATTGGGGATCCCGTTGGCGTCCTGGGTCGCCAACTGCAAGGTGGTACGCCCCTGTTTGAAATCTTCGATTTCCGGCAGCAGTTTTTCCTGCAGGCGTTGGTTTTCACTGGTCATATTTCCCCCTTTTTGGCAACCACTTCACCGCGGTGACGCCAGTCGGCAAACAGTGCCAACTGTGGCGGCAGCAGCTTGCGTTGTTGATCCCGGCCCAGATAGACCTTAAAAACGATGGCGCCATCAGGGCCAAAGAAGTTAATCGAATGGCTTTCAGTGCCCCGAAATGGACGACTTATCAAGGCGATGGCGCTGAAATTCTCCAATTTCAGATGGCCATGCAGGCCATCTCCCTTGCTGTAGAGGTTAAAGTAGCCATGAGCCGTCTTTCCCTTGGGGAAGTCGCCTTTAAATTCAAATATCTGCCCGGCAACTGTGACTATGGTGGTCAACTTGCCCCACTCAGGCAGTGCCTGCAGCAGGGTTTCCAGCCATTCCAGCGGCAAGAATTGCTGCTGCTCGGCCGGTAATGCCTGCACCACCTCAAGTTCAGAAATCCCCAGATTGGCGGCGGCATCGGCCGGCAACCACTCAGGGTGTTCCAGCATGGCGGCTGCTATCTGCAGGCGGCCAGCGGCCGCCCTTGTTGTATCGCTTATCTGCATCTGTTGCTCCATCAGAAACGGTAACGGGCCGAGAGCTTGAAGTTGCGCCCTTGATCCATCAGGGTTTGCCAGGCTTGGATGTATTCTTCATCGCCAATGTTTTCAATGGCAAAGTCGACCCGCAGCCCTTCGAAGGTCCCCATGGCAGGCTCCCAAGCCAGATACACATCCCATAGGGTGTAGTCCTGGTAGCGGTTAACCGGGTTATCTTCGGGCACCCTGTCTTGACTGGCGTTATAGCTGACCCGGGTTCCCAGCTTCATATCGCCCGCCATGATCCCCTGCGACAAGTCGAGCACCAGCTTGTTGGCCGGAATATTGGCCAGATAGCCCCCATCATGTCTGTCTTTGCCTTCAGTCTGGCCGTAGCTGAGCGATAAGCGGGTCTGATTGATGCGATACTTTCCTGTCAGCTCGAAGCCGGTCAGTCTGGCCTTGTCGACGTTATCCCAGCGGGTGTTCTGCTCGAGCCCGGGGATGCCGTGCAGAGGATTGGTCACCCGCTGCTCGATAAAGTCATCGACATCGTTTCTGAATACACTCAGGCTCAGAGCCAGTTCATCGTTGCCCGCCAGCTCGGCAAAGCGCATATCGGCCTTCAGTTCCTTGTTCTTGGCCTTTTCAGCCTTGAGGTTTTCATTGACCTCAAAGGTATTGCACAGGCCGTTGGGCAAGAAATTGGGGATGGGAGGAATACAGTAGTGAGTGCCACTGGAGTACATCTCCTCCACTGATGGCGCGCGGAAGGCTTCATCGTAACGGGCGCTGAGTGTCAGCCATGGTGCTGTCTTCCACACCAGTGCCAACGAGGGAGACAAGGCATCGTCATCACTGGAATGGCCCAGGTTATTGCTTTCGTTTTCAAAGCTGTCGTAACGCAGCGCCGGATCCAATGACCAGTTTTCCCCCAGAGCGATATTGGCGGCCACGAAAGCGCCCCACACCCGAGACTCACCATCTATGTTGCCGGGACGCTGACCGCTCTGGCCGCTGTCATCACGGAAGGTTTCTATCTGGTCGCGGTAGCCGTCCAGACCATAGGTTAATTTGAGCCCCTGCCATTGACTGCGATTGGCAATACTAAACCCCAGGGTCTCATATTCTGTAGTGTCGAACTGGCCCTTGGTCAGGCGATTCTCATCATAATCTGTCTTATTCCAGTAGAACTTGGCATCCAGATCCAGCAGGGCGTTGCTACTTGGTGCCAGACTGTAGTCCAGGGTCAGGTTGGAATCTTTACTGTCGCGGCGCACCAGAGGCACACTGTTGCTGACATCTGTGGCCGGGTTGCTGGGCACGGCTTCGGAGATCTCATTGATCCTGCCGGAAAGTTGCAGCCTTTGCGCCTCATCCAACTGCCAACCGAACTTGGCCAAGCCACTGCGACTGCGGCTGGCACTGTTTTCCAGGGTATTGTCATTACCTGCCTTGATGTTGTCACCATCGCTGTAGCTGCCGTTCAACAACCAGTCGATACTGCCCTTGGTGCCATAAATGGCACCACTGCTCTTGCTGCGCTGGCCATTGGTTTCATAGCCCTGCTTTAGATAACCACCAAAGCTCTGGCCTTCGTCGAGCATCTCCCTGGCCGACTTGGTGTTTTGTGATACCACACCGCCTATGGCGCCACTGCCCCAAAGGCTGGAAGCCGGGCCGCGTACCACCTCAACAGAACTGAGCAGCTCAGGGTCCATAAAGAAGGTACCTCTGTGGCCGGCGCTGGTGTTTTGCCTGGCGCCATCTATGGTCTGCAATACCCTCTGACCACTGAGACCACGAATTTCCACCTGCTGGGCAGACGCCCTGGGGCCATTGGCGATATTGATGTTGGCTTCAGTCTTGAGCACTTCGGCCACCGAGTCGCCCTGCTTCTCGGCCAACTGCTCTTCGCCGACAACCGCAGCACTGCGGCTGGACTCAGAGACTTTCTCCTGAATGCGGGTAGCACTTACCAGCACCTCATCAAATTCTGCTGTTTTCACCTGCTCGGCAACAGCGGCCAGACTCAGGAAGGGGGTTCCCAATGCCAGAGTAATAGCCATAACCAGCGGCTTTCTATTCATCATCTTGATCCTCAAACAGATTATCAGGCTGTATCTCCAGCCTTTCTCATGGAAGTGGTGTTTCTGAAAAACAAGTTGAGACAGAGGGCCGCAGGCCTGGGATAACACCACTTAAGCTGGCACTCTAGCTTAGCTTTAGAAAAGGATCAAATAATAATTATTATCATTTGCGATCTTATTTACGCTCGTATATCTTAACCCAAAGGAAGGGTAAGTTCCGGGAGTGGTACCGTCTGTAGCAGCAGAATAGCGGCGCTATCCAAACGGTAAAGGCTGGCCGGACAGTAAAGGCAGGAAACATGGAATGGTGGCGGCTCAGGGACAGAGCCGACCCAAGACAGAACAGCATTGAGCCTTACGGGTCATTGCTTAGTTGAATTTGAACATTCACCAGCCGCAACAAGCGGTTGTAAACAGGAGTAACGGCGTGACCCCCAAGCGTTATTGTGGTTTTGCGCTCATGGCATTGTCACTTCAGAGTGCCGTATTAGCCTCTCAGACAGCCACCCCAGATCCTTTGGTAATGCCCACCAAGGGCGGTTTGCAGCTGAGTTTCAGCGCAGCCCCTGCTGCAGCGGCCCAAACTGCCTCTGTCCAGACTCAAAACCAGGCTGCTAACGCCGAAAGCCACACTGCGGCAAAAGCCCCATCCGCTAAGCATAAAGAAGCTGAACATAAAGCCCCTCAACACCAAGAACCGCTGAAACAGAATGTGGCGAAACCTGAGCCACCAAAGTCAGAGCAGCTCAAAACCAAGCCGCTCAAAACGAGTCAGAAACAAGCCTCAAAGATGAGCAAGCCACTACCGACTCAGGAAAAGCCTCGAGAGATAGCAGAGAAATCTGAACCGAAACACGCCTCAACGACTCCGCGAGCAGAACCTGTGCCCCGTGAGGAGAAGCCGGGCATTCCTTCGTCGCCGGTTCAAACAGCCGGCACCCCAGGGCTGAATCACACCATAGAGCTGGCTGAGCCTGTATTTGCCAGCCCGCCAACGCCGCCGAGCTACCCCAGACTCGCCCGCAAGCGGGGCTTTGAGGGCACGGCTTTGGTGGACATCTTCTTTGATCATCAAGGCAAAACCCAAAACGCCCTGCTCGTCAGCAGCTCAGGCTATTCCATTCTGGATGAAGCGGCATTGGCCGCCGTACGCCACTGGCAGTTCAGCATTCCTTCCCAAGCCTCAGCCGCCCGTTTCAAAGTCAGGGTGCCGGTTCGCTTCGCCCTTAATTAACAGTTGGAGACACGATGGAATTAAGTTTGTACCAAAGCCTGCACCAGCAACTTGGCGATCTCACCTGGCCTTTGCTCATCTGCGCCTTTCTGACCCTGATGATATTGCTGGAGCGCTTTGCCATCTTGTTGCCGAGCCTGTTCAGGCGCCAATCCTGGCTCGGTGAATTGCGCAGCGGCACACTGGATGAAAGTTGTGACAGCCTGCTTGAACGCCTGAAAGATAACCGGGGACTGATTTCCTGCGGTGCCCGCCATTTGCTGAGACAGGCCGCACAACCCAAGGCGCTGCGGGAAGAGTTGTTGTCACTTTGGCTGGCAAAGGAGAAACGCAAACTCCACGCCGGGCTCAAGTTGCTGCAATACATAGGTGCCATCAGCCCGCTTCTGGGGTTGCTCGGCACTGTGCTGGGGCTACTGGAGATGTTCAACGATATTGGCGCCAATCAGAGTGACAGTATCACTCCGGCCTTGTTGGCCTCGGGCTTGGGATTGGCCATGTACACCACAGCCGCCGGCCTGTTGATCGCCGTACCCGCGCTGTTGGGAGCGCAGCTGTTCGGACTCTGGGCCGAGCGCTCAGTGGCCTCCTGCGCCCATGTACTGAATCAACTCAACCTTTGGCTGGAAGGGGTTCCACTGCAGGGCGAAGACAATGATTACGCTGCTTTTAACCTGACCAAACTCAGTCAAATCAATGGCAAGCGTCGCCATCCGGAGCCGCTGTCATGATTGAAATTAAGGAAGAGCATGGCCTGGATAGCGGCCTGGATCTAACCCCCTTGATAGACATCATCTTCATTGTGCTGGTGTTTTTGCTGCTCACAGCCAATCCCAAGTTATTGAGCCTGCCGATTGAAGTGCCGGATAACAGCGCCACGACGTTGAGCCCACAAGCACAGACTCAATTGACGGTAAGCGTGTTACCCCAGGCGCCGTTCTGGGCGCTCAACGAACAAAAATTTGCCCGGTTCGACGCGTTCGAGCAGGCACTGACTCAGGCGTTGGCCGACAATCCCGAACTGACCTTGGTGGTAGCCGCCGACAAGGAGGCAAGAGTCCAGCCGCTGATGCAACTGCTGAGTCTGCTGCAGCGGCTGGAGATCAGCCAGACCCGGGTCCTGATGGAACCCTAAACAACTGATAAAACCTCAGACACAAGTCTGTGGCGTGAGTCCCTGAATTATTTTGGAGCTAGAATGAAAAACTCTCTTATCTTCCTCTGTGGCCTGCTCGCCATGCCGCTTTTTGCCGCTGAAGAGCCCCCCAAGCGAGTGATCAGTGCCGGTGCCGGTGTCACTGAATTGGTGCTGGCATTGGATGCCGCCCCACAACTGGTGGCTGTCGACGCCAGCAGCGCCCTGCCAAAGACGCTGAAACTGCCAAGACTCGGCTACCACAGAATGCTGTCAGCCGAGGGCATATTGGCGCAAAAACCGGATCTCCTGATTGGCACCTCTGTGATGGGACCGGCCAGCAGCATAGACCTGGTAAAACAGGCCGGTGTGCCGGTTATCACCCTGAAGGCGGCCGATACCGCCGAGCAACTACAGCAAAATATCCTCACGCTGGGAAAGGCCCTGAATAAGGAGAAAGCCGCCACCGAACTGGCCGATACCCTGGGTGGCAGGTTACAGCAGTTGGCGCAATCTGCGGCCAAATTCGAACATCCACCCAGAGTCATGTTTATGTTGCTGCAGTCAGAGCGTCCCGCCAGAGTCGGCGGCGCCGATACGGCCGCCGATATCATTATCCAGCTGGCCGGTGCCACCAACGCCGCCGACTTCAGCGGCTACCGTAGCCTGTCTCAGGAAGGCATTCTGGCGCTCAAGCCAGAGCTGATTTTACTCTCAAGCGCCAGCGAGCAACCCGAGCCTCAAGCCGATAAGCTACTGAAGAGCATGCCGCTACTGGCCCATACTCCGGCCGGAAAAGCCGGTTTGATCCGGGATCTTCAACCTCAGGCATTACTCGGGGGATTGGGTATCTCCGCCATTGAAGCAGCCGAGTCCCTGAATCAGGAACTGCTGGAGCAATAATCATGGCTGCCGTGCTGCCCATCCACCGCCATCCCTGGCTCTGGCCTGGACTCGCCAGCCTGCTGGTGTTTTCCGCATTGCTCTCGATAGCAACCGGGCCTGTGACCATAGGCTTGCGCGATATAATCGACTCCCTGTTTGGCTCAGTCGCCGCCGGGCAGGAAGCCAATGCCCTGATAGTGCAAAATGTCCGTCTGCCGAGAACCTTGCTGGCACTGATTGTCGGCGCCCTGTTGGCGCAGTGCGGCGCCGTAATGCAAGGCCTGTTTCGTAACCCTCTGGCGGATCCCGGCATCATAGGTGTGTCCTCGGGCGCGGCGCTGGGAGCCGCCATCTGCATAGTGCTACTGCCACATCTTGGCAGCTATGCCGTCCCCCTTGGTGCTTTTCTCTGCGGTCTGGCAACCAGTTTACTGGTTTACCGGCTCGCCACTTCAGGTGGCAGCACCTCAGTGGTGTTACTCTTGCTGGCCGGGGTGGCTATTACCGCCCTGGCCGGTGCCGGAATTGGCATGCTGACTTTCCTTGCCAACGACATGGCACTGCGGGATCTCAGCCTGTGGCAACTGGGGGCCATCGCCGGTGCCAGTTGGCAATCCGTATTTATCTGTCTGCCGGTACTGGCCTTGGTGAGTTGGCAGTTCAACAAACAGGCATTGGCGCTCAACGCCCTGCTGCTGGGCGAATCCGAGGCGCGTCATCTGGGCATAGAGGTAGACAGGCTCAAGCTGAAGTTGATCTTACTCTGCTCTTTGGGTGTCGGTGTTGCCGTGGCGGCCACCGGCATTATAGGTTTTATCGGACTGGTGGTACCGCATCTGGTGCGGCTGCTCAAGGGGCCGGATCATCGCCAACTGCTGCCGCTGAGTGCCATTCTCGGCGCCGTGCTGCTGGCCTTGGCCGACTCAGGGGCCCGCACCTTGATGTCACCGGCCGAGATCCCTGTCGGCCTGATGACGGCTCTGCTCGGCGCTCCCTTCTTCCTCTATCTGCTGCTGAGTCAGCGACGTAAGCTTTATTGAGGTACTCCATGCCTTCACTCGAATCCGTGACCACGACAGCTGCCGCACAAACACCGGCTATATCATTTGAGTCCACCGCAGTTACTGAGCAAGTACTGGAGCTCAAACATCTACATGCCAGAGTCGACAACAAGCCCTTGCTGACCGATGTCAGTTGCCGACTGCAAAGCGGCCAATTTTACGCTCTACTGGGGCCCAATGGCGCCGGCAAGTCCAGTCTGCTGCGGTTGTTGACTCAGGAGCTCAAGGCCGATGCCGGGCGGATAAGCCTTCACGGATCGCCTCTTGGGCAGTGGCCGAAGCAAGCCTTGGCCAGGCATCTGGCCATGTTGCCGCAACACTCGAGTCTCAGCTTTCCCTTCAGCGTTCGTGAAGTGGTAGCCATGGGCCTGTATCCTCTCAGTCTCAGTGCCAGAGATGCCGCCCAACTGGTTGAGCAGCAACTGTGGCGTCTGGATCTGGCTCACCTGAGTGAGCGCAGCTATCCGGCACTGTCCGGCGGTGAACGCCAGCGGGTTCAGTTGGCCAGGGTTTTGACTCAATTGGCCCAGGCCGAGTACTCGCCTGTACTCTTGCTGGATGAACCCACTTCGGCGCTGGATTTGGCCCAGCAACACAGAGTACTGCGGCTCGCCAGAGAGCTGGCTCATGAGCAGGACTACACTGTATTGGCCGTGCTGCACGACCTCAACCAGGCCAGTCACTATGCCGATCAGTTGCTGGTTATGGACAAAGGAAAACTCCTGGTTCAGGGCGAGCCCCAACAGGCTTTGACGCCTGAACTGATTTCCAGGGTCTGGCACTATGAACCGGGCACCTTCGCCGACGCGCAGGGGCAGAGACTCTATTTTTGAAGCGATCAAAATCTTGACAATAAAGGCCCTTGCAATATGGCCCTGCCATAAGAGCATTTGACCCCGAACAAGTTCAGCACCGACAAGCGCCTTTGATGTGAAGCCGTCTGTGGTCAGAACTCCACGCAGGCAGGTATAATCCTTGGGTCAGTCATCAACCCCATCAGAGATGAACAAGAAGCCAGCGATTTCCAACGAAACCCAAACCGAAGCCATGCGCATGGCCAAAGCCACTCAAAAGGCGGGGCAGACCAAGGAGCAAACCCGCCTCATTGCCCAGGGCATAGAGAAAGGCATTGCCGAATACAAGAAGCAACAAAAGGCCAAGGCCAGAGCAAGAGACAAGGCGCGCAAGCAAGAGCTGAGACAGAAAAACAGGCTCCAGCACGACTCGGATGACAGCGCAGATGCGGCAGAAATAACGCCATCCCATGCCCCCAAGTGGCTGCTGTTGTTTCCCTGGATACTGCTTGGCCTTAGCTGGCTTGGGTTTGCTCTCTACCTGGCTTGAAAAACCTGGTCTTAAAAACCAGACTTGAAAAAGCCGGGCTTGGCCATAAAAATGTAAACAGTGCCAACTCGCGACAGGGCTACTCTGTCGCTGCGCATAGAAGCGGATTTATTTAGCGAAAATGAGCGGCGAAAGCTATTAAATAAACCTTGGTCGCACCCGCGATTTTGCGACTCACCCTTTAGGAAGCCTGTCAGGAAGACTCGATGAAAACCACTACTCTCTCGGCCGGCGTAGCTTTGTTGTGTAGCTTACTGCTTTGCAACTCAGCAATGGCCTATGATCCCAAACCCGGACACCTGCGCCTCACCGAACTCAGCTATCAGAAACTGGCGCAATGCCGCGGTGAAGTAGTCAACCCTGCCAGATTACAGCGACTGCAGGACGGCAACCTGGCCATGGATGAAGGCGCCGCCAAACTGCCCTCTTCCCTGTATGATAATCCCTGGAGTGATCAACTGTTTCCGGCCTATCGCCGCGTTGGCAACTGGCACTTTTATCATCCGGATAAAACGGACAAAGAGACAGTGCAGCCCGGCCTTGTCAATATGTCACAGCAACGCCTATGGGCCAGGGCGCAACTTGGGTTAACCATAGCCAATGACTCGGCCCAGCGGGATTACTTTGTCGGTGCCCTGCTGCATCTGTTGCAGGATGTCAGCGTGCCCGCCCATGTCACCCCCGTCTATCACGGGCCGTCCCTTGTTGGCCTGTTTCCGCTGTTCACAACCAAGCTTACCCACTATCTCAAGGGGGAGCACAGAGCCAAGTTCTATGGCATCAAGGATCCGATAGATTCATCGCCGGTTACTATAGAGCTGGAGGATTTACCATGCCCGACAACCGACTCAAAGCTGAATTATGATGCCATTCGTGAGCTACTGGCACGGCAAACCCTGGCGGCCATGGCCGAGCCCATTCCCAACTGCGGGAACAATCATTGGCAACTGTTTTGGAACAAAGAACTGCCCCACAACTATTTCAAAGGCTATAACCTGGAGTTACCGCCATTTGGCAGCAATGGTGATCTAGTAGTGGGAATGCAGACGCAGTGCGAGTTTAAGGCTAAAGGCAATCAACTGCAGGATCAGCGTTACTATGAATTTATCCAGCAACGCCATATCCAGGCGGTTCTGGCCGGTATGCTGCTGTTACAACAGGCGGATTCAACTGTCGGCGAACAGCAGGGCACGGATCTGCTCCAGGTGAGTGCCGACCCAGGCGCTGTTAATCGGGCCCCAGGTACGGATGTGGTAGTGCCCTGAGTTATTCCGGCGGCCATCCTGGATAAAGTCCACCTGAATACCTATATCGCCGAAGGCGGCAATGGCGTCCTGTAAGGTGCGGCGCGGCATACCGGTTTCCTTCTGTAAGGACAACAGGTTATGTTGGGTATCGTCTATCAGATGGGCCAGATAGAGCTTACGCAGAAAGGCGGTTTGCTGTTTGGATACCTTATCGGCTTGGAACATACTCATCGTCCTGATGGTTTACAGCCAGTAACGGCGCGTTTGGGAGGCAAGCGCCACACGGGCAACAAAGTCTTGCTACCAAACTACTTGATATCCAGTTGTTAACACAAGTGCAATCGCTCAGGATCCGGAACTGCATCAAGTCTCTGCCATCCAAGCTCGCGGCTTGAAGCGACAAACTCTCTATTGCTATAGTCAGGTCAATGCCTCAAGGACTCAAAGCACATGGATACCCGCTCGCCCCACTCACCCCTGCCTCAGCAGCAGTGGTTGGGCTTTGACAGCCAACCCTTGACCCCTTTGTCTCCCCGCTACCGCCAACAATTGCTGTGGCAAAACCTGCTGCTGATGGTGCTGGTCATACTGCTGCTAGTGCCTGCGTTACTGCTCAGCGCCAAGCTGAGTGGTCTTGGAGTCATCATCTCGGTCACGCTGGCACTGCTGCTTTTGGGATTCAAGACCTGGCTCAATCAAAAACAAGCCGAAGCCACGGCTTATGGCGTTTGTGAATATGGCATTTTGCTGCGTGAAGGGCTTTGGTGGCAGAGCCATACCGCCATGCCGGCCAGCAGGCTGCAACATGTGAGCCTGTCTCAGGGGCCATTGCAGCGCCATTTCGGGCTGACAAGTTTGCGCTGCTACAGTGCCGGCAGTTCGGCGGCCGAGGTCAGCCTGTCCGGGCTGGATATTGAAGTAGCCGAAGCGCTGCGCCAACATCTGTTGTCTCTGGCGGGGAAGGATGGCGGTGAAACCTCGATGGAGACGCCGAATTGAGCCAGGTGCAGCAAGCCAACTGACACTCGCTCTCACCCTGGGCGATCATCAGTTTCAGCCTCACCAGCCTGAAACACTTCCTCAGCAACGGCTATGCCCTGGTACCTATCCTCTATACCGGCTGGCAGCAGGGATTTGACTCCGTCTGGCTGCCCTTGGCACTGGCATTGACCCTGATAGTGATTTTTGCCCATGGGCTGTTGAGCTGGCGCAAATTCCGTTATCGCTTGACTCGAGGACAACTCGAGGTCCACAGCGGTGCCCTGTTCAAGCGCAAAGTCGAGCTGCCGATAGACAGAATTCAGAATGTGCGTCTGGAACAGCCTTTTTACTTCAAGCCGTTGCGACTGGGTAACTTGATAGTGGAAACTGCGGGTTCGGCCAAGGATGAAGCCTGCTTAAGTGCAGTCACCCAAGCTCAGGCCGAATCACTGAGGCGGCAATTGATGAAACGAGCCGACACAGACGAAAGCGCCCCCACCTCAGCACCGCCAAACTCCCGCTTACTGGTGAAAAAGTCTCTGGCAGAGCTGGCACTCTTTGGCCTGTATCAGAATAATTTTGTTTGGTTTGCCGTTATCGCAGGTCCGGTACTCAGCCAGCTCGAAGGCAGTCAACTGATGGAGCTGGGGCTGACACAAGTCTTCGGCTGGCATCAGCAGCAGCTCAGTGGCAACCTGCTGCTGGAGCTGGGGTTCCTTGTCGGCCTTCTGCTCCTTGGCTATCTGCTGTTTTCCTTGATCTCAATAGTCGCGGCGCTGCTGAAATATGCCCCCTATCGCCTGACCCAGGAACTGGAAACATTACAGCGTAGCGGCGGCCTGCTATCCCACCAGCAAGACATACTCAAGCAGCACAGAATTCAACTCATCAGTTTGCAGCAGCCGTTGCTGGCCCGCTGGCTGAAACGCTGGACTCTGAGCTTCAAGCAGGTAAAAGGCAATGAGGTGGAAGGCGGCAGCAACAATCACATGTTGGTGCCATCGCTCGGTAGAGGCGAAGTGCATCGCCTGCTAAAAAGGCTCAACCAAAGAAGCAGCAAGGCCGACCGTATTCCGAATCGTTGGCACCCCATTCACCCGAGTTGGTTTTACCATAGGGCGCTGTGGTGCTTAACGCCGGCGCCGCTGACATGGGCATTTACCGGCTCGGCAGCAGAGACCTGGTTGCTGTTGCTGGCCGGAGTGTTGGCTGTCCTGGCGCTTTATCTGCGCTATCGTCAATGGGGTTTTTGGCAGGTTGAAAACGATCTCTGGATCCACAAAGGGCTCCTAGGCCACAGTTGGCAGTTGGTATCGCTGAGCAAGGTGCAACATCTGCAGCTGATCCAAAGCCGGGGGCAAAAACGCCGAGGCCTCGCGAGCCTCAAACTTGGGCTGGCCAGCGGCGAACTGACACTGCCTGCCATCCCGCTGGCCAAGGCGCAGGATATCGCGGCGCAAACCCTTGGGCTTATCGCCCATGATCACAGCAACTGGATTTAATCCCATTCAAATAGAAGGAATTGCCATGTCAGTTCAAATCGCTTCCGAGTACAGGCCACAACAGATAATCCATTTTTGGTTTGAAGAGATAAGCCCCAAGGCTTGGTGGGTCAAGGATCCTGAGTTTGACAACACAATTGAGCATCGTTTCGGTGCCTTGCTGAATGCTGCCCGTCAGGGCGAGTTATGGCATTGGCGACAAACGCCACAAGGGCGCCTGGCGGAAATTTTGCTGCTGGATCAGTTCTCGCGCAACATTCACCGCAATACTCCCGATGCCTTCAGTGCCGATCCCATGGCATTGGCTCTGGCGCAGGAGGCGATCAGCATAGGCGCCGACAAACAGCTGCAAGCCCCTATGCTGGCATTTCTTTATATGCCCTTTATGCACAGCGAGTCGGCGGTTATTCATCAGCAGGCACAGAAACTGTTCGCCTCGGAACAAACCAAGGACAACTATGACTTTGAGTTGAGGCACAAGGCGATTATTGACAGGTTTGGCCGTTATCCCCATCGCAATGCCATATTGGGACGGCAGTCGACCGCCGAGGAGCTGGCCTTTCTCGAGCAGCCCGGCTCCTCGTTCTAGTACTCATTCAAGCCGCATCGACTTGTTACTTCACCACCAACACGGGGCAGCTAGCCTTGTTGGCCACGGCCTCGGCCACATTGGTACTGAGAAAATGGGCCAGGCCACTGCGACCGTGGCTGGCAATCACTATCATACCGACATCGGCAGACTCGGCTTCGGCCAGGATCTCCTCAACTGCGTCACCGCGGCGAATGACAGTTTCAATTTTCAGCGGACTGTTCAGCTTGGCCAGCAACTCATGCATCTTCTCGGCGGCGGCCTTCTCCATGGTTTGCGCCAACTCTTCCGGAGTGATGATCAACAACTGATAGTTTTCATCACCTATGGGCTGATCCACTACGTGCAAAATACGCAGCCCAACATGGTAAAGGTTGGCCATTTCAATGGCATACCTCAATGCATTGGCAGCTGTATCACTGAAATCAGTGGGCCAGAGGATATCTTTGTTACGCATAGTGACCTCCTTGACACGACAGGCATCGACTGATGAGATACCTGTCGAATAATATCAACAAGTTATATTGCAATATTTTGAAGCACCCTATGAATACTTTACTCCATTTACCCGCGGCAGTAAGCCTATTGGTGATTATTTTTACCCCAGTTTACGCCGAGGATGCCGCCAGCCTGGTAGAGCGTGCCAAGGCGCTGCAACAAGCCGGACAGAGCCCGCTGGCCAAGCCGCTCTATGAGCAGGCGGCGGCCCTTGGCAGCAGCGAAGCCCACTTCATGCTGAGCTACAGTTATTCTTTACCTTTGGCCGAAGACATAGCGCATTTAAGCCAGGCAGCAAGGGCCGGTCACCCCAAGGCATTCTATTACCTGACAGATCGCCTGTTGACCCGCGGCGGCACAGAAAACAGTGCCGATCCTGTCAGGCTGGGCGAGGTGTTAAAACAGTATCAAAGTCATCATCCGGACTTTAACTTCGACTATCAAACCACACTGGATGCCTGCATCTATGCGGACAAGCCCGATTTCAACCGGCTTAATGCTCTGAGCGCTCCCTTAGAGGAAGGCTACAGCTATCGTTTGTGGCAACAGGCTGAAAACCTCTCCAAACTGCAAGATGGCAACAATTATGATCGCCAGGTGCTGCAGCTCATCTGTTATGGCGCCGAGGTACCGGCCGAGCTGGATATCGCCGTCAAAGACAGGCTCAAACTCGACCCTGGTGCCAAACAGACCACTGAATTTGATCTCTGCAACGCTATTACCAGTGGTATGGGAATGGGCTTTTGCGCCTCCCGGGAAGAGCAGCGACTGGAGCAACAGCGCCTCGCCAAACAAGAAGGGATCAACCAAAGCATCAAGCAACGCCTGGGGCAAGCGCCGCTTAAATTACTCGAGCCGGCCAACAGCGCATTCGAGCTGTGGCTACAAGCGAAAACCTCAAGGGAGGAAGGCCATGGCGGCAGTGGTCGCAGCGCCTTTATTATCGGCTCCCAGAGCGAGCAGCGGCAAAACTATCTGACACGTTTGGAAATACTCAGTAAAGGAGAGCAAGTGGTGAGCACTTTCCCTGACTTTGCCGGCGCCGACAAAGAGCTCAACCAGGTGTACCGCGCCTTGATGAAGAAACTGCGCCCGGCGGATGACCCCGAGCTTTATATGTTTGAAGTGACCAAAGAAGACCTTCGCGCGGTGCAGAGGTTGTGGCTTAAATACCGCGACAGCAATGCACGCCTATTTGCCGCGCTCCAGGAATCCACCACTGAGCAAGAGTGGCAGGCACTCTTGACTCAGGAGCGTAGCGAGCAGCTCAAAACCCTGTTGGAATGGCAATAAAAAAACGCCCGCACCTCCTCACAGGTCGCGGGCGTTTCATGGCAAAGCGATTTAGTCTTTCAGCCAGTCAATGGCGTCGAGGCGATCAACAAAGAACTTCATGTCCCCTGGCGTAAACCAGTCGGCCATCTTGGTCATCCATTCCTGCAAACTGGTATTGCCTATGATGGCAATCTTCTCGAAATGGCGTCCATGCTTGATCCCCAACTTGAGATCGTCCCACATGGCCCTGGCTTCCCAACCATCCATTTCGGTGACATCCAGCAGAGCGTAAATATCCGGATCCTTCACACCGGCTATCGCCGATTCCAGCATAGGCACCATGTATTCATAGTCTTCGTGGGTCAGTTTTCCCACGGCTTTCATGGTGACAAAGAAATCGTCATCACCATAACGCTCAATTCCGATTGAAATACCATGCATGTTCAAGCTCATCATCAATTCCTTATGTCAACGATTTCAAAAACAAGGCCCCATCTATTCGATTTCAGTCTAGTTGGCGGCCGTGATGCATTCTGTGATCCATATCAAATATAGCTCTGCTATTGCCAACCGGCGCAGACTGAACTAACATCAGACCGACTAATCAGTCGGTTACTTTAAAGGCAGCTTAATGGCTGCCGAAGGAGGCAAAATGTCGCTTGTTAACCCAGAGCCGCTCACAGTGGAGAATCAGCAATTACTGCAAAAATTCACCGTGCAGCGCCAGGCTTTCAGTGCCGCCCCCATGCCAAGCCTTGGCGAGCGCAAGGCCAAGCTCAAGGCGCTGAAACAAGCCTTGCTGAAACACCAACAGGCCCTAACGGATGCACTCAGTCGCGACTATGGCCACAGGTCGACCGACGATAGCCTGATCTCCGACATACTGCCGGTCGTTACCCAGATCAACTACAGCCTCAGGCACCTCAAACGCTGGATGAAACCCAGTCGCCGCCATGCCGGATTATTGCTGGCCCCGGCCAGCGTCAGGGTGGAGTATCAACCCAAAGGTGTGGTGGGCATCATAGTGCCGTGGAACTTCCCTATCATGTTGTCCTTGAGTCCGCTGGCCACAGTCATTGCCGCCGGTAACCGCGCCATGTTGAAGCTGTCTGAATTTACTCCCCACACCAATGCCGCCCTGCGTACCCTGTTGGCCGAAGTCTTCGATGGCTCCGAGGTCTGTGTGATTGAAGGGGAAGCCGAGATTGCCGCTAGTTTCTCCGCCCTGCCCTTCGATCATCTGCTGTTTACCGGCTCGACTCAGGTAGGACGCCATGTAATGCGCGCGGCGGCCGATAATCTCACCCCTGTCACCCTGGAGCTGGGAGGCAAGTCTCCTGTGTTAATCGCCCGGGACATGCCCATGGAGACAGCGGTAGAACGCCTCATCTACGGCAAGTGCCTCAACGCCGGGCAAATTTGTGTCGCCCCCGACTATATTCTCTGCCCCAGTGGTAAAGAGGCCGAGTTTATTAGCGCCTATCGGCGCCGCTTCCAGCAGTTCTACCCCGACTTTGCCAACACCCCGGACTATGGCCAGATACTCAACGAGCGTCAGGCCGCCAGGCTGGTCGCCCTCCTGGAAGATGCCACCGCCAAAGGGGCACAGGTATTTGCCGCCGACCGCGAGCAACCACTCAGCAAACTGCCCAGTGCCGAACAGCGCAAATGGCCCACCTTGCTGCTGACCAAGGTCAGCGACGATATGAAACTGATGCAGGAAGAGATCTTCGGCCCTTTGCTGCCCTTGGTCAGTTATCAAGAGCTGGGGCAGGCGCTCGACTATATCAAGGCGCGCCCCAGACCTTTGGCCCTGTATCTGATGAGTTTCGATAAAGAAGTGCAGCAGCAAGTATTGTCCCAAACCCACTCTGGCGGAGTCTGTATCAATGAAACCGTGTTTCATGTGGCCGCCGACGATGCCCCCTTCGGTGGCATAGGTCCGTCCGGCATGGGGCACTACCACGGCCAGGAAGGGTTTCGCACCTTCAGCCACGCCCGCACTGTGCTGTCCCGGGGGCGACTCAATACCGGCAAACTGGTGCATCCGCCCTACGGCAAGGGGATCCAGAAGCTGCTGCTGAAGGTGTTTCTCAGATGAAGCGCAGCAACGAAGCAACCCGGGCATTGAGCGGCAAACAGGACAAGAAGCAGCAGATCCTGGGCAGCGCATTGCAACTGTTTGTCGAGCAAGGTTTCTATGCCACCTCGACCGCCAGCATAGCCCGCCACGCCGGCGTGGCCACGGGCACCTTGTTCCATCACTTTAGCAGTAAAGAAATCCTGATGGACCAGCTGTTTCTGGCCATCAAGACAGAGTTTGCCGACGCCATTTCAGCAAGCTTGCCAAAGGCGCCGGCTACCACCACTGAATTACCGCGGCGGGCAGAAATGCTGTGGCAGGCCGGGCTAGATTGGGCGCTGGCACAGCCTCTGAAGCTGAGCTTCTTTGTGCAATACGCCATGTCACCCAGTGTCAGTGAAGCGGTCAGGCAGCAGGCAATGCATGGCATTCTCGGCTTTATCTCTGAACTGTTGGAGCAGGGCATCAACCAAGGGGTATTGGCAGACTTACCCAGAGAGCTGTTGCTGGAAGCTTGCCACAGCCAGTTCCTGGCGGCGGCGCGCTTCTTCTGCAACCAGCCTCAGAAGGCTACCAGTGAGGCCAGAAACGCCAGCTTTCGCCTATTCTGGCGCGGTGTGGCAGCCTAGCCATTTGGAGTCAAAATCCAATGGCAGCCGGAAACCTGCCGCTTGAAATCGGCCTTCTGAAATGAGCCAGCTGAAATGAACGCCCTGGAGTTAGTCAAAAAGAAGGGCCCGCAATTGCGGGCCCTTCTTTTTGAAAATCAACAAACTGCGGTTTATCTATCGCTCAAGCTGTTGCTCTCTCGCTCAAGCTGTTTATCCCTGACTCAGGCTGTTGTCGTCGCCCGAAGCCTCGGCGCTCCAGTACCCCATGCGGCTCCCCTTATCGATAAGCTCGGAGACCGCCAGTTCTATCGCCTGCAACACACAAAACTGTACCGGCTCATTGGTGGTAAAGCCCACTTCGGCCTCTGCCAGGCGGTTCAAACTGGTGTATCGAAACAGACCGGCACGCATCTCCTGAGAGAACACCCGCTTGGTGGTATTGACCGACATCAGCACCTTGCCTGTGTGTACATCCACTGCCCTGAGATAAATGGTCACCTGATCTTCCCGATACAGCTCGGAGGCGCCTATGCCGTAGTATTCCACGCCGCTGCCGCCGGTTTCCACGTTGGTTTCATAGCTGATGATCCCGCCTTCCAGAAGCAGCCTGGCATTGGTCAGGGTCGGCACTTCATTATTGCGCCCCTGCTGCTTACCTGAGATCTTGCGCTCGGTCAGCAGGTTCTGCAGTCCTTCCCGCTCCACAGGGGTAAACCACCTGGAATCCAGCAGAGTCTGCACCAACATGGAAGTGGCCCCCTGGGTCACTGCGGTCGAGAAGGAACTGACATTGGCCTGGGGCTTATATTGCCCGGTCTGATCCCGGAAAGAGTAAACCGCAACCGGGATAGGAAAACGCGGCCCGGGACGCGACTGCAGCGCCTTCATGGTTTCACTCAAGGGATTTACCTGGGCCTCATTGATATTCAAATCAGGCTTGGGAACCAGGCTGCAGCCCCCCAGCAGTAACAGTGGAACCAGTGCCAGCCACCTCATGGATTACCTCCATAGATAGGCATCTCTATCACTGTGACTTCGCCGGAAAGCAGGTTGGTAATGGTCAACATCACGCCGTTACCTGTGGAGGCGACTTCGACGCGGTAGTCCCCCGTGTCATACACACCGTCGGTTATCTCACCGTCGGCCACACCGCGGGTGATGGAGTTGATAATGTTACGCTCCAGCGACTCCTTGAAGCGGGTAACAAAGTCCTTTTCATTGCCGGCGGCCTGATTGTCATTTTGGGCCTGGGCTTTGCTCAGCAGAAACGAACCGTTGAGAGGGTTACCGCCAAAACTGGGGTTGATTGGGGTATAGACCAGTTCGGTGGCCTGCCCCGAAAAAGCCAGCAAGGTGCCGGCTACGATTAACATCCTGAGTGTCATTGTGCTTGCTTCCTAAATTCCATCCCAATTGGATCCCAATTCCCCTGTCATGGATTGGGCTCTGACCGAGGCGATATAATCTATGGTCAAGAGAATCGCCTGTTCGGCCCGCTCCTTGATGGGACTGGCTCTGCGGCCAAAATGGGTTTGGTAAATACGGGTACCGTTAACCTCCAGTGTCAGCAAGGTGCCGGCCTGAGGGAAAACCGTTTCGTAAAGGGTGACATTGAATCCCTGGGTAAAGGGCAGATCCCGCCAATACCCCGAGTAGTAAAAACCAAAATCCTTGCCAAAGCGGGTCAGGGTTCTGTCTATGACCAGGCCACTGATCTCTATGTCATCCGCCTCGGCTGCGGCCAACGCCGGAGCAGACGGAAGTGTCAGCATCAGTAAGCACAAGATACAGCGCATGGATAACAAGACAGAGTGCGGCATTGTCCCCGAAAATTCCCTTTGTTGCCTGAAAAGGCCATTCCTTTAACAAGAGCATTACATTAACAGCAGCGCCGGAACCGAGTCACCCGCCACCGACATATTTACCTGAAAAATAGCTATTTCGGCTGAGTCGAGATCCGTTGAAAATCACCCGAAAGTATGACTCATTGTTGCGGTAACCACAGCTGAACCAACAAGCCACCATCCTGACGGTTTTGCAGGCTGAGACGACCGTCGTGAGCCTCGGCAATCTCTCGGCACAACGCCAGTCCCAGGCCACTGCCCTGAGGCTTGGTGGAATAGAAGGGTAACAGCGCCTGCGACAACACCTCTGCTAACATGCCACTGCCGCGATCCATCACGCAGATACTGACGCCGGCAACCGGGTCGGCAGCATCACTGCGCCAACCAGAGCGGCTGGCTATCTGCAGCTCAATCTCCTCAGGTGCCGAGCCGGACTCATGGGCGTTTTTGAGCAGATTCAGCAACACCTGCTCCAGTTGCACCTCATCGGCCAGCAAAGTCAGCGTAGGGATCTCCCGGCAGACAAAGGCGTAATGCTCAGCCAACTCAGGCAGCAAGCGGGCCCATGGAATAACGTGTTTCCTGGGGCTGGGCAGCTTGGCAAAACGAGCATAACCCTCGATAAACTGCCCCAGATGATTGGTGCGATTTTCTATGGTATCGAAAATCAGGCTCAGCTTGGGATCGCGGTTCTCTGTGGTCAAGCGCCGACCCGAGTTGACCATGGAGGCAATAGGCGCCAGCGAGTTATTGAGCTCATGACTGATTACCCGGATCACCTTCTTCCACACCGCCACCTCCTGGCGGTTGAGCTCACGGGTCATCTGCTTGAGCAGCAGCAACTGATGCTGCTGACCATTGAGGTTGAACTGGCCGCGACTCAGGTGCCAGCTCTGGTTTTCGCCTTCCGGCAAGCCGAGATTGAACAGGCCATCGCGCTCACTCTCCAACATTTGGCGCATCTCTTCGCTCACCTTGGCTTTGAGCTCAGAGAGGCTGCTTCCTTCCAGGCCTTTCCTGGCATTGAACAGATGTTTGGCGGCGTCGTTGGCATAAATGATATGACCCACGCTATCGCACAGCAGCATGATATTGGGCGAGTTTTGAATGACCTTATCCAGCAGCAATTCCCGCTGATAGATATGCTGCCGCTCCTGCCTGAGTCGGGCCGACGCCTCGTTGAACAGTTGAGCCAGTCTATCCAGCTCGCTGATGCCGCTGTCCGGCAACGAGACACTAAAATCTCGATCAATCAGGTTAAGCATGCCGATTTCCAGCCCCGCCAGGCTGTCACCCAGGGTTCGGGTTAACCTGAGCCCTATGCCCAGAGCTGCCAGCAACCCTGCCACCGCCGCCAGCCATAACCATTCAGGCCCCAACCACAACAGACAAAGCCACCCGAGCAGCAAACCCAGCAAGGTGCTCAGCAGCATGCCCAGCAGCAGCCTGTGTCTTAGACTGAGTTCCCCTGTCATGCCTGCCTCTTGCCGTCGATACCAAACTTCTCCATCCGCCGATAGAGCGCCTGACGGCTGATGCCAAATGACTTGGCAACCCTGGCGATAACGCCGCCGTGCTCGGCCAGCGCCGCTTCTATTTCCGCCTTGCCCGGCTCCTCTGCCCCGGCTGGTTGGCCATGGCTCTCTGGAGCTTGGCCGACACTTGAATCCAAGATAGTTTTCGAGGCGGTTCCCGCTGCCAAACCAAAATCACTGCAGCTCAAAGACTCGCCGCGACTCAGCAAAACCGCGCGTTTACAGGCGTTTTCCAGCTCGCGTACATTGCCGGGCCAGTCGTGGGCCAGCAGTGCCTCTTTGGCACTCTTGTCCAACGTAAGGCTCTTGCTCAGCGCCGCACTCTTGTTCAAGGCCGCGGCGGCACAAAAGTGCTCCACCAGCGGCAAGATGTCGTCTTTGCGCTGCGCCAATGGCGGCAATGCCAGTTCCACCACATTGAGGCGATAGAAAAGATCCTCGCGAAAACGGCCTTCGATAATGTCCTGGCGCAGATCGGCGTTGGTGGCACTCAGCAGCCTGACCTTGACCTTACGGGTCTGGTGGCTGCCCAGGCGTTCAAACTCGCCGGTCTGTAATACCCGCAGCAGTTTTATCTGCCCGGACAGCGGCAGGTTGCCTATCTCATCCAGAAACAGGGTACCGCCATCGGCCGCTTCGAAACGGCCGATACGGGCCTTGGTGGCGCCGGTAAACGCACCGGCCTCGGCGCCAAACAACTCGGCCTCCATCAGCTCCATCGGCAAGGCGCCGACATTGACCTTAATGAGTGGCTTGTGTTTCAGTGGCGAATTGGCGTGCAGTATATCCGCCAACTTATCCTTGCCAGCGCCGTTGGGACCTGTGATCAGCACAGAGACATCCGAGCGTGCCAGTTGCAACGCCAGATCAACACAGCGCTCCATGGCAGCGCTGGCAAATACCAAGCCACAGAGATCGGCGCCGTCGAAAGCCGCCTGCCGTTGCTGCTCACGCTGCTGCAACTGCTGGTTATCCTGTTGCAGCTTGTAGAGGGAAATCAGGTTGGCGACACTGTTGAGCAACTTGTTGTCATCCCAGGGCTTGGCCAGATAATCGGCGGCCCCGGCCTTCATCAATTCCACTGCCATTTCCAGCTCGGTCCAGGCGGTGAGCAAGATGATTGGCAGTTGCGGCTGGCGACTGCGCAAGGCGTGAAACAGTTCCCGCCCTTCCTCCCCCGAGGTGGTGTCGCGGCTGAAATTCATGTCCTGGATCACCAGGCTGACCTCTTCTTGCTCAATAAAGTACAGCGCCTCCTGAGGGCTCTGACAACTGAGCGGCCGGTAACCGGCAATTTCCAACATCAGCGACAACGCCTGACATACGGCCTGATTGTCATCGACAACGAGTACAGTATCCATCATGCCTGCTTGTTACATCCTGTTATATCTATTGTAAAAATTATGAGTAAAACTACCCTAAAGCTACCGCCAACGCGAGCCAAACTGCATGAGCCATGCCCTCGGCTCGAATGGGCGGCAGGCGGTTCAGACGCTGCGGGTCGCCATTGCCGGTGAGATATTCGCCGCCCTGCGGGCAGGCAAGACCACAGCCACTGTCGTCACCAGCAACATGCCCACCACTGTTAGCAGCGGATAGATGAGGTCGAGCTGTGGCAGGTCATAGTGCTGCATCAGTTGTTGCCCCAACACCACGGCAAGACAAGCCCCCAACAGCCCTCCGGCGATACAGATAAGGTAGTTTTCCGTCAGAAACAGACTCAGGATATCGGCCTTGGTGGCCCCCAAGGCCCGCCGGGTGCCAATCTGTTTGGTGCGGCGCTGAATGTTGAACATCACCATACCTGTCAGGCCTAAACTGGTGATCAGCAGCAGCAAAATCACCATCATGGACAGCACGCTGACCATGAGCTCGTGGTCACGATAGGAGCTTTGCTTTACTTCCTGGATAGATTGGAAATCATCGATCACCCGATTGGGGTTTTCCTTCATCAAGGCCTCGAGGATCTGCTCTTTCAGCGCCTTGTGATGCTCACTCGGCGCCCGCACCATGTAGAAATGCCCGGTGTAATCGACGTTCTGGATCAGGCTGTACTCGAGATCTTTGCTGTCCACCCAAGCACCCTGCAGTTTGTCGACCACACCTATCACTGTGACATTCTCGTCCCTGTCGGCCCAGAGGGTCTTGCCCACGGCGGACTCATTCGGCCAAACCTCATCGGCCAGCGCCTTGCTGATGATCACCAGCTTATTGCTGCCGTTAACATCATCATTGATCTCGTTGGCGTAGAAGTTACGCCCATCCACCAACTTGACCCCCAAGGTTTCCAGGGTGTGCTCTGTCCCCAGGTACATGGCAAGCTGGGGCGTCGTCTTGGACGTTTCCGGATCCGGCCCCAGATTCAGCGTGGTGGACCAGCCACTGCCACTGAGCGGCAACATATTGGTGGACGTCGCCGTGACGACATTGGGCAGGCGGCGGAGGATCTGCTGGTCGACCTTGTTCTGCAGCTTGGTATCTATATTGGGGTCGAAGTTGTAGACGGTAAAGGCCAGGATCTCCTGCTCGGCAATCCCGGAATCACGCTGCATCATGGTCAAACGTTCATGGATAATAAAGCTGGCATTGGCGACTATGGCCACCGATAAGATGATCTGCATCAGCAGTAGTATCGGGCCGCTCTTGCTGCGCATCAGGCTGCTGAAAACCGGTTTAATATTTAGCATAGTCAATCCCTTACTGGCTCTTGAGGTAAACGCTTGGTTTAGTGCGGCACACAACCCAAGCCGGATAAAAACCCGCCAACATGGCGGTACCTACCGCTATCCCGGGGGTGATAAACCACATACTCAAAGACAGGTGCGTCAGCCCTTCGGCAACCCCGAAGCGCGCCGACAGGCTATAGAGTGCTCCCCAGGCCCAGGCGAGGCCGAGAAAGCCACCCAATAGCCCGATCACGCCCACCTCGACCATGTATTGAGAGAAGATCTGCCCGCGGCTGGCCCCAATGGCGCGGCGCACGCCAACCTCGGGAGCTCGCTTAAGGAACTTGGTCAGCATCAACCCCAGAATATTGACCAGGCAAACACTGAGAAACAGTATGCTCAGCCCCACCAGAATCTTATTGTCCTCGGGCACTACGTGATTTTTCTCCAGCCAGGCGTCTACATCGGACAGCTGCGCCGACTCAGAGGGAGACTTGCCATCGGTAAAGCGCCCCAGTTCTTTTTGCTGCTCGACATACTGAGCGAGGAAGTTCTTATAGGCGGCTCTGTCTTCTGCGCTTGGCAGATCGACCCAGTACTCGAGCCAGACTTTCTCTGAAACCAGTCTGTCCTGATAGTTGTCCAGACGCTCATACTTCCAACCTGAGACATTCCCCCAAATCGGAAACTCTTCATGGGCGGCCAGCGAAAACGGAATATACACTTGCTCGGCACTGGCAAAGGCGCCGCTGGTAGGATCGTAATACTTGGGTTGAGGGTTCCAGTCGGCTATCACGCCCACCACCTGAAAGGGTTTGCGGTTGAGATAGACAGTCTTGCCGACGCTGTTCTCGCCGCCAAACAGCTTCTGGTTCAGCTTTCTGCCAATAACCACTTGATAGGCCGCTTGCTCATCCACTGATTTGTCCCAAACGTTGCCATAGAGAAAAGGCACTTCGAACAGCGGGAAGAAGCCGCGGTCTGTCACCCTGACGCCCTGCAACATGGGTAGAACTTCAGGGTCATCCGTTTGCACCGCCATACCACTGCGGAACATGGCGGCCTGCGATTTGGGAAGATCCCCCTTACGCAGATTCATGGCATCCTGAAAGGTGATCAGCGAGTTAAACTCATCCCAGGAATCGGGTCCCTGGCTCCACAGCTGCACTGTGTTGAGTTGCTCGGCGCGATCCCCGGCCGGGTTGAAGGACATCATGCTATACACGTTCAGCGTGGTGATGGTGATCCCTATCCCCACTGAGATGGCCAACACCATCAACAGCGACAATATCGGCGTCTTTTTGATGCTGCGCCAAGCAAGGTCAACATAGTAAATAAACATGCTCGCGCTCCTTAGCTGGCCACTTGTTCGGCCACATCCAGCTGCGGCGCCTGTTCGGTTTGATAACGGCTGAAGTCACACACCTGGCCATCCACTATCTGAATATTGCGCTGGGCGCGGCGGGCCAGCTCCGGGTCATGGGTCACCATGATGATGGTCGTGCCGGCCTTGTTGATCTCTTCCAGCAGTTCCATCACCTGGCGGGCCATCAGGCTGTCCAGGTTACCCGTAGGTTCGTCGGCGAGCAGGAATCTCGGCTCCCCGGCCAAGGCGCGGGCGATGGCCACCCGCTGCTGCTGACCACCCGAGAGTTGTGAGGGCAGATGCTTCATCCTCGCCCCCAGGCCCACCTGCTCCAGTGCCTGCTTCACCCGCTTCTGGCGCTCTTTGGCGCCAAAGCCGCGATAACGCAGTGGTACTTCAACATTCTCCGCCAGATTCAAGTCAGGGATAAGGTTAAAACCCTGAAAGATAAAACCAATTTTCTCATTACGAATGGCCGCAGCCTTGTTGTCACTCAGGTTGGAGATATTGACATCATCGAGAAAATACTCGCCATGGGTAAAGCCTTCGAGCAGACCTGCGATATTGAGGAAGGTGGTTTTACCCGAGCCCGACGGTCCGGTCACGGCAACAAATTCCCCCTCCTGCACCGACAGATTGAAATCCCGTAACGCATGGGTTTCCACTAAATCCGTTTTGAACACCTTGTTGATATTTTTCATGGTTAACATGGTTTTAGTTCCTTATTTTTGCGTTATTCGGTGGGTTATTTTAGTTTCGTCAGGGCAGACAGGCATTGCCCAAGCCACTGGCCCGGCGCCATCGCGGTATGGCTGACATCGGCAACTTGCCCCGGCTCGGCCGACACAGAGTTGACTGTGGTGGCTTCGATAAGATTGAGTCCCAGCAGGAACCAGTCCGAGGTATCTCGGGTATAGACCAGAGTCGCCACCAGCAACAGCATAAGAGCCAGGGCCGCCACCAGACGTTCGGTGTTGAAGTTTTCGGTTTTCATTCTTCTCTCCTCAGCGAACCAGCACTTGCTCGGCGTCATTGAACAGATCGATATTGGAAATCACCCATTGGTCGCCCACCTCGCCGCCTTCCAGCACCTCGATATGGCTCATGCTGCGGGCGCCGAGTTTGATCTCGGTGCGCTCGGCAATATCCCCCTGAAGACGGTACACCAGGCGGCCACCGCCACTGTTCACGAAGGCGCCGCGCTTGACCATCAGCACATCGGCACGGTTTTCCAACAAGACCCTGGCCGACAGGCGCTGATTCTGCCTCAGGTGCAAAGCGGTATCCTGCTGGAACCTGACCCGGGTAGAGACTTCGCGGTTACGTACTTCGGGGGAGATGGAGGCCAACTTGCCCATCACCATCACGCCGCCGAAGTTGAGTTCCACATCCATCCCCAGCCCCAGTTCATCGGCGTAGGTTTCCGGCACTGCCAACTCAGCCTCGAAGGCACTCAAGTCCACTACGGTCAGGATCGGCTGGCTCTGGGCGATACGGGCTTTTTGTTCCGTCAGCCAGTTACCTATGATGCCGCCCACTGGGGCTGTGATGTTCAGTGCTGCCACCTGACGTTCCAACTCGGCTACCACCAGTGCCTGACGATTGACCTCGGCCGCCTTGTTTTGCAGCTCAAAGGTCAGGGTGTCTTTCATCAGTGCGGCTTCCTGCTGGGCATGGGCATACTGCAACTTGGCCTTGTGCAGCTCATCCTTGCTCTTCTCGTAATCTATCTTGGAGATCAGGCTGGTTTCGATCAGTTGATCGCCGCGGCGGCTCTCCCTGTCTGCGGCCTCCAGATCCACCTTGGCCATATCCAGTGTCTGATTCGCCTTGAGTTGATTACGTCTGGCATCCAACTTGGCCCGTTCCAGGGCACTCTTCATCCCATCGAGCAGGGCCTGCTGCTGCTTGAGGCTGTTGGTCAGGCTGTGGCTTTCTATGGTCGCGACCACCTGGCCCTGCTCGACCCTGTCCCCCGGATTGGCTATCAGAGTCACAGTGCCGCCTTCCGGGCTGTAGAGGATTGGCGCGTTGGCGGCGACTATCTTGCCTGTAGTGGCGATATCCCGAGTCAGAGTGCCGCGCTCCAGAGTGGCGAAGCGCAGCTCACTGCGATCTATGGATTCACTGACACCGCTGCCACTGACACTGGCCCACACCAGGCCCGACAGCAACAATACTGCCGCGCCCAGGGTAGCCGGCCACTTGAGGCGACGCGCTAAACTCGGCGCCACTTGCTTGTCTTGTCCGCTGGTATCCTTAATCATCCCGTTTGTTCCTCAATTGAGCTTGTGACCATCTTGTTGCAACTAGGTTTACAAAGCTTGTGCCAAGTTTAGATAGTCATAGTTATCAATTGGTTGGAAAGCAGTGGAGATTTTATTTGTGTCCGCGGACAAGCGGATACTGTCCGCTTTTTGCAAAAGTGTCCGCCTGGCGGACACTTAGTAACAGAAGAATAAATAGAGGACGGGCTTAAAATGCCTGCAGCAGGATTACCAGACTGGCGCCGAAGCCGGGATGATGATTATCATAGCCGCTGCCCTTCGCGGGCCTTGTCGAGCACCTTGCAGATAGCCTCAACACCTTCCAGCGCCCTTGGAGTTGCCCGGTGCAGAATATCGGCGTTAAGTGTGTAGATTTGTTCCATTTTCACCGCAGGGATCTCCTGCCATTGGCTCCAGTTCAACCGCTTGCCATCGCCCTTTTCATCTGTCTTGATGATCACCTCGGGTTGACTGAGAAGCACATTTTCCATGCTTACCTGCGGATAGGGAGAGCTGCTGTCCTTGAAGACGTTGTTGCCATGGCAGACTTCCAACAACTGCTGGATCCAACTGTTCTGGGCCACTGTCATCAAAGGCTCGGACCAGAGTTGATAGAACACCTTGATCTCCGGCTTGGCGGCATTCTCCCGGCGCAAAGTTGCCAATTGCTGCCGGTAGTCGGCAGCCACTTCCCCGGCCTGCTGTCTGTGACCGGTGAGACGCCCTAGCTGTTCCAGCTCTTCGGCAATGCCTTCCAAGGTCTTGGGGTCACTGCCGTAAATGCGATACCCAAGCTTGGTCAGCTGTTCTATATCTTCGCTGCGGTTGCCTGTATCCCAGACCACCACCAGATCCGGATTCAGCTCTATCACTCTTTCTATCTGTATGCCGTAGTAACCGCCTATGCGGGGAATTGCCTTGGCGGCCTCGGGGAAATCGGCATAGTCTGTGGTGGCCACTATCTGCTGCCCCGCGCCTATGGCAAACAGCATCTCCACCGCATGGGGAGAGAGCGCCACTATGCGCATAGCCGGCCTGGCACTGACGCTTTTGTTGCCCCCCTTGTTGACTGCTTTGTCGGGCGACTTGGCCTGGGCGACAGGGCTCAGAGCCAAACTGCAAAGCAGGCAGAGTATCAGTCGGTTCACCTGGTTTCCTTGGTTATTCACAATTGTGCTTCAAGCATACCTCAAGCAAGTTGTGAGTAAAACGCGCGTCCCTGGTTATGCGGCCGCAAAAAAGCGGACGATTTGACCAATTAAAAGTCAGCCAATGTTCAGTTTTGAGACAGCACAAGTAAAACTTGTTAAACATTGGCATTACAGGTTGACCGACGGTAAATAATTAATTTTAATACCCTTAATTTATAAATACTTATAGAGCACCAAGGAACCCCTGTGCGTCTCTTTTTCGTCCTGATATTTTGCTGTTTCGGCCTGCTTGGCGGCTGTAAAAGCACCCCATCCGCCCCAGAACCTCAACCCGTGGATCCGCAGAAACTGGCATTGGAACAAGCCTTCAACGCCAGAGGCTTTACTTTGTCACCACTGGATAACATCAATTATCTGGGGGCCAGGCAGTGCAGCAACCTGGAGCTTCAGGCCCACAGAGGCTCGATACGCTTTCCGGAAAACTCGCTGGAAGCCGTCATAGATGCCCTGGATAACCAGTTTGATGTGATTGAAATCGATGTGCGCCTGACCCGGGATGATGTCTGGGTCATTCATCACGATGGCCGTACCGGACGTGAAACCGGCACCATAGACAATAAGCGCCGCAAGATAGAGTCGATTCGCTATGAGAAAGAGTGGGGCTATCTGCGCCAGCGGGACATGCAAACCGGCGCCCTCACAGATACGGTACCGCCCAACTTTCGCCAACTGGCGCAGGTGTTCAGTCGCTATGCCCATAGCGGACAGAAGCTGAATATTGAGATCAAGAGTCGCGCCGGCAGCCGGGATCTGGAGATGCTCGACTATCTGGCCTTCAGTATCATAGGCCAGGGGCGCTACTTCTACAGCAGTCTGGAGCTGGAAAACCTCAAAAAAATGAGGCAGATAAACGACGCTGTATTCCTGTCCTTTATCCAGAGCCCGGCCAAGGCCTCGATGAACAAACTGGCGGCTGATATGAAACGCGGCGCAGGTCAAGACCCCATCTTTTTGCGCAATCAATCCATGCTGGAGGACATTCAGGGTTACGCCAACCGCCGCTACCGGGAAAAGCGTTATGACTCCTCGGCCGGACTCAATAAGCTGAAAAAGGCGCTCAAGTCCAACTTCGGTATCGCCCTGGACATACGCCACTATCGGCAAAACGCCTCTGGGTTCAAATCGGTGGCCCATAACCGCGGCATTCCTGTGGCCAGCTATACCATCAATGGTCATGATTACCACGAACAGAGCCTGCTGGGACTCAAGCGCAGTCAACTGCCCGACTCTGTGATTATCGACGACAGCCTCTATGGTTTTTGCAGCCGCTTCGCCCTGCCGCCCATGCTGCCTTATCAAGGCAGTACTGAGCTGACCCGCAAGCTGGCCACGCTGCCCAAGGATCTGGATCTTTCCAAGCTCTCTTTGCTGGAAACCTACTGGCCCAACGGTCTGTATCCGGCGGTGGATGGCAAACTGAAGTCCTTCAAGACAGGCGCTGTGGCCAATAAAGGCAAGGCGTCCGAGTCTGGCGGCGGCTTTGTTCCTGTGATCATGAAAACCCAGGCCGGCCCCAGAGAAAACCAGACCCAAGTAGACCTCACCGCAGATGACGCAGTGAAAATAGAGCTGCGCCGCAGCGAGCAGCAGTGAGGAACCAAGGATGAAAAAACTGTCCTGGCGGGTATTTTTCCTGCTGCTGAGCGCCGCCTATCTGATCCCAGAGGCCATCTTCAACGCCCAACTGGTTTCTTTGGTGGGCTTGGGCACACCCAAGCCCGAGCAACTCGAACACCTGGAGATTTACGGCCGCACCATTTCCGGGATAGGTGTGACCCTGCTGCTGGCCGATCTCTTGCCGGCACGGCTGTTCAAAACCGGCCTGAGAGGCAGCCTGACCCTGTTGCTGCTCACCTTGTGTGTCTGGCCCAGCGTGTTTTTCGGCCAGAAATACCTGATAGAGCAATGGTTGATTGAACCCTCTACCCCGGAGCAGCGTCAATACGCGGCCTATAGCGCGGCGCTGCGGGATGCCCTGGCGGTTAACGCGGTCGAAGTCGAAGGTCTCAACTACGACCCCAAAGAGCTGCACAGCTCTGAAAACCTGACCTTTCTGGCCCTGTTCGGCGGCCTGGCCTATGCCGACCACAACCTCACCGATAACCTGGATGATTACAAGCAGAAGATCATTCACAACTTCGTGCAAAAGCGGGCCTATCGCGACTTTGACCAGCACTATCACGACTTTGGTCAACTCTATGATGAGCTGTCGGCCAGCTATCGCAGTTATGCCGAAGGCTCCAACCGCTACAACCAGACTCTGGCCGGGATCCCGGAGCGGGAGATGGGTTACTGGCAAAACATAGAGCAGGAGGTCAATCAGGGCTGGGGCAAGTATCAACAGGCGCAAAAGGCCCATGTGGCCAAGGCCGGTGCCAGGGCCCAGGAATACGGCCCCAAGATCTTCGCCTACCATGAAGACACCAACCGCTGTCAGGAACGCTACAAAAAGTCGTCCCAGAAAGAACGTCGCTATCAATGTATAGAACGGGAAAACGCCCGCTACAAGACAATGATCTCCAAGGCGGGGCTCGGCTACATAGATCCCAACTACTGGTTGATAGTCGAAGATATCAGCACAGGCGAAAACCTGCTGTCCAGCGCCCTGTTCGGGGTGATGACCGCCGGTGTCGGCACCGCCATGCAGGCGCTGAGCCTGGCCACAGGTGGCGATGGCGGTCTCAAGGACAAGCGCTACAAGTACACAGACGATCCGGATCATTACCAGCGCCTGTTCTTGGCCCATCCCAAGTTCCAGGCGATGTTTGAAAAGGAAACCGGCTATCCGTTCAACATAGCATCACTGGCCGACTTCAGGGTGCATCCTGTGACTCAGGTGAAACTGCGCCGGGCCCTCAAGGCCAAGGGGCTGAAACTGCCTGACAGCTGGCATATCAGCAATCGTCCGCTGTTTAGTCAAAGCGTGGCCAAGACGGTTAAGGCCGAAGCCGATGCCCGCTGGCAGAGCGAGATGCGTAAACGCGGTTTGGACTTGCCCATCAACTTAAGTTGGAACGCCTTCCAGTTGCATCCGCAGATCCAACGCAAGATAGCCGCACGCATGGGCGATCTCTATGTGCCGAACGTTCGCGCCGACTGGAACCAGGCCAACTTCAAACGCCATGTGCTGGATCCCAACATCCAGAAGCGTACCCAGAGTTACCTGCAGATGCTGGCCGAATCAGAGCGTGAATTTGCCGATGGCGGCCGCTATGCCGAACAAGGTAAGCAGGCGCTGCGATCTGTGATTATTCCGCCCATCTCCATGTCACTCAGCCTGTTTTTGATCTGTATGACCTTTATCAAACTGCCGCTGAAGACGCTGCAGCTGTTCCGCCCCGGCGCGAGTCAAGCAAGTGGCAGCGAAGACAGTACCGGCATAGATGAGAATGCCAATGAAAGTGCCGAGTCCGGCAAACGCCGCTGGCTGGCATTGACCGCCAAGCTGTTGCCGCCCCTGTTACTGCTGACCTTACCGGTACTTTTGGTGCAAAACCGCTACACCCAGGATGATACCAGCCCGGTGAACTACTTCCTCACCAAGGTGGAACAGTCCGGCAATATCGGCTTTGCCTACGCCCTGCGCTGGACACTGCACGCCCAGCCGCTGCTGCATCCTTTGGGGCTGAGCTTTGAGCAACACACGGGTATCTATCAGGCCTTCTCGCCACTGGCGCATTCACTGGCCAAGATAGACTTGCTGCACAAGAGCACTCCAGCGCCACTCAAGGCCAGCGAGCTGGCACCGACCGAGACACGCCTCAAGGTCGAAACCAATGTGAACAACGCAAATATCAGGATCATGAACATCGGCCCCAAGTATCACCCGGGGATCCGGCTTAAACCGGGCAACTACGATGTGCAGGTAAGCGCCCCCGGTTATCAGACCTACCGCAAATGGCACAGCCTGAATGGCGGCGAACAAACACTGACAATCCGTCTTTTACCCCATTGACAAGGAAACTGAATGCACCACTGCAATCAACCCATTTATGCCAAGGAAAACTTCTGCGGTCACTGCGGAGAGTCCCTGCCTGAGCAGCCCAAACTGAAGAACATTGAGGATGTCGCCCCTGAGATCCTAAAAGATCTTAACCCCCACTATTCCGGCGCCAGGACCTTCACCGGCCGGGTCAACTCCAGTTTCCTCTACAAGCGGCGCCGGGTAGACAGTGGCAATAACCTCACCTACAGCTACTGGTGGCTTGAGCTGGAAGACAAGGACGGCAACATAGAGCGGGTCAGTGTCAATGCCGAGAACAAGTTCTACGACCAGCTTCGCCGCGGCGATGTGCTGACCTTGTTTTATCCTACAGACTACACCCTGAATTACCGCATCGAAGGTAAAGACGCCAAACGCCTGGTCAGCCATAACCATATGGCTCCGGCCGCTATCAGTCATGAAGCCGACGGTCAACGCTCCACCATAGTGCCCGACTATGAGCCGGGTAGCCAATCCAGCGCCTTCTGGTGGCTGCTGCTGGGGATTGCCAGCGCCTTGTTGCTGTACTTTGGTGCCAAGCAACCCACAGAAATCGCTATCGGGGTGGCCGTGGTTCTGTCTGTGGTGTGTTTCATTCTGGAACGTCAACGCAACCAGAAGAAACACACCAGGGAACTGCGCCGCTACGAGGCGCTGCAACTGGCGATGAAACGCCTGTTGTCTGTCACCCAAGAAGCGTTGGGCTACCATATCGCCCAGCGGCCGAGAAAAGACTCGGATATCTTCTGCTTCAAATGCCAGAGTCGCATCGACGGCGAGCACGGCTACTGTGTTCAGTGTGGCAGCTCGCAGCAGCAAGCACCGGCAACGGCCGCCAACAGCCTCAGCGTCCGCGATGAGGAAGAGGCCATGATGCGGCAATACAGCCTGAGTTACCGTGAGCCCTATCTGCACAAGCATGTCTTGGCCGGCGATGAAAAGGGTGAAGTCAGCGTCTCTTGTATCATGGGCAAAGTGCTCGACAGAAGTGCCAGCGCCAGTGTCGATGACTTCACGGTCACCACCACTAAAACCACCACCACAGACCATTATGTGGGTAACAGATTTTCCCACAGCACCACAGACACTGAAACCAGCAGCCATCGCAGCCGCAGCTCCAACGTTGATGGCGAAGTCTTGCTGCAACTGGCCGATGGTGAAGTGCGGGAGATGCGCTTCGGCGAAGATCTGTTGGGGGATCTGGATGTGGGCGATTGGATGATTTACGCCAGCTCAAGGGCCAAATTGGGCGTTGATGACTATAACCGTGAGTACGCCTACAACCTGACCAAAAACAAACGTTATAACAACACATCTTTCCAGCAATACGGCAAGCTCAACGGCGCAGGCACCTGGATCTTGTTGGCGATTGCCGCCTTGGTCTTCAACTTCTGGGGCCCGGATCATATCTGGTATCCGCTGTTCGATATGCTCTACTTCCCGCTGCTGGATCCCATCTACAGTACCTCCTTCTTTAGACACAACTTGACCCTGGTGGTGTTTATCATGGTCAGTGCAGTACTCCTTGTTTGGACCCTACTTTATGGTCGGCGTAACCAAGAGCGTAAGCGTAAACTGCTGTCACGCCTGACCGACCATATCGACGGTTTTACCCGCGCTATCCCAGAGTTGAAGGAAAAGCTTAAACGTATGGGCTAACGCCGGTTTATACTCCCCCAAGCCACCTCACGAGGTGGCTTTTTTGCCCCAGAGAAAAATATAGAGAATTGAGAATGCAAGTAGCCTATATAAACGAAGAGATGAATGAAGGGGAATCACTATTTAGTGCGGTCGATATTCGGTCGTCACTTTATGATGACAATCACTTTATCCCAACAAGTTGTCTGAATGAGATTGTATGGCAGGACACTGACATCCTCGATATTGAAGCGTTGGACTTAATCAGAGGGGGCGCTTTTAATGTTACCAAGGAGATAGCCGAATTAATAATGAGCTTTGACCCTTACGGGGTCGAAGTCTATCCCTCCAAGTTAACCTGCGCCGGCACAGGGGTTTTATCCGATCGTTATATACTGGCAGTAGACAACTTGGTGGATGCCGTCGATACCGAAAACAGCATCAAAATAACCAACGCTACCACCCGGTTTTTCTTATCGGCTGAAAAAATCAACAAACTTCCCGAAAGTAAAAGACATGTATTCAAACCGATAGGAATGACGAAAACATTCTTCTCTATTGAACTACTTGAAGCCCTCATACGCCTGGACGAGGAAGGAAAGATAAACACCAGCATTGTGGCTTTCTCATTTGATACATCTGAAGAAGCACCTAAATAACTGTTCCAAATAATAGATCACGGGAAGGGAACTCAGTCCCGTTTGAGCGATCAGCTCTATCGCCACACGATACCATCGCCCCATAGAAGTTGAGTCCACGCCAATGTGGGTGTTCTGCTCTCTCATGCCAGATCCTGCCACTTCACTTACAAACATATTGAACAGCATCAGAGCCCAGCCGCTTGCGTGACAGCGCTGCGAGCAACGAAATCCACCGCTTGAGGTAAGACGATTGATATGAGTACGCGCCAAAGTTTCTGAAAGTTGCATAAAAAAATCCGATGACATGGAGTCATCGGATTTTGATCCTTTCAGTTAGATCCTCAAGCTATCTGTCTTAACTGATCGGCATTATCCTCATGGTGGTTTTTTACTGACCGAGCAATCGGGTTAGGAGATACGCTCTACCGAGCCACCGAGGCCCTTGAACTTATCTTCGATATGCTCATAACCCCGATCCAGATGATAGATACGGTCCACCACTGTGGTGCCTTCGGCCATCAGTCCGGCTATCACCAAACTGGCCGACGCCCGCAGATCGGTCGCCATCACCTGAGCACCATTGAGCTGCTCAATACCGTGAATGATACAGGTATTGCCTTCCAGCTCCATATTGGCGCCCATACGGTTCAACTCAGGCACATGCATAAAGCGGTTCTCAAAAATGGTTTCCGTGATAGTGCCTGTGCCTTCTGCCAGTGCATTGAGCACACAGAACTGCGCCTGCATATCGGTTGGGAAACCGGGATAAGGCAGAGTCTTGATATTGACTGACTTGGGACGCTTGCCCTTCATATCCAGGGCTATCCAGTCGCTGCCGGTAAGGATTTCGGCGCCGGCATCTTCCAGCTTGGCCAACACAGCCTCCAGCGAGCCGGGATCGGCATCCAGACAACGGATCCGGCCACGGGTCACGGCGGCAGCCACCAGAAACGAGCCTGTCTCAATTCTGTCCGGCATCACCCGATAACGGCAACCATTGAGCTTCTCCACTCCCTGAATCCGTATAGTGGCGGTTCCGGCGCCCTCAATCTTGGCCCCCATGGCGATAAGGCACTTGGCCAGGTCCACCACTTCGGGTTCGCGGGCGGCGTTTTCAATCACGGTTTCACCGTCGGCCAAGGCCGCGGCCATCAGCAGATTCTCCGTGGCACCAACACTGACCATATCCATAAAGATATGCGCGCCCTTGAGGCGACCATCGACCCGCGCCTTGATATAGCCTTCATCGACTTCTATCTTGGCGCCCATCAGCTCGAGGCCATGCAGGTGCAGGTTCACCGGCCGGGCACCTATGGCGCAGCCCCCCGGCAGAGACACATCCGCCTTACCGAAACGTGCCAGCAAGGGCCCCAGGATCAGAATTGAGGCGCGCATGGTTTTCACCAGATCATAAGGGGCGCAAAACTCATTGATACCGCTGGCATCGATACGTATCTGGCCCTGCCCCAGTTCGGTGACGTCGGCGCCGAGACAGCGTAGCAGCTTACAGCTGGTGCTGACGTCCCTCAGGTTGGGCACATTGGAAACCAGAAACTCCGACTCGGCCAGCACCCCGGCCATCAGAATAGGCAGGGCAGCATTCTTGGCGCCGGAGATCACCACGTTACCGGCAAGCGCACCGCTTGCCTGAATTTTCAGTTTATCCACATTGATACTCTAGGCTGGCATGTTGAAGATTTTTTCACGCTGCCACTGGGTAGGCGTAAAAGTCTTGATACTGAGCGCGTGCATCTCACCACTGGTGATCTTGTCCATCAGGGGCGCATAGATGGCCTGCTGCTGCTTGATACGGCTCATGCCATCGAAACATTCACCCACGGCCACTATCTTGAAATGGCTGCCTTCGGCGCTGACATAAACTTCCGTCAACGAGAGTGAATCCTTTAATATTTGTTCTATCTCTTTGGTATCCATTGGAAACTTACCTAGTTTGGCCCTCTGTGGTAAAGAAGGCATCCAAATCATACAGGGCGATCAACTTACGCACCTGTGGCGAGGGAGAAGCCAGGGTCAGCTCCCCCTTTCTGAGACTGACAAGCTCCATTAGAAACGCCATGCCGGCACTGTCCGAGTATGTCAGCTCGCTGAGTTCTAACCGGCGCACATCGTCCGGCAGCAGTGTCTTACGCGTCTTCCACAAGCGGGCGACCTCTTCTTGAGTCAAACGCCCGCTCAATTTGCAGCTATCGCCCTGTGGCTCCAGCTTCATAGCGCATCCTTGCCTTTAGGGCCATTAGGATCCACGTGAGCCTGAGTGCGCTCTCTAAGCATCTCAATCACGGCATCTATGCCCTTTTGACGAATGAGTGTAGTGACTTCCGATTGCTTGGAGGCCAGCAGGCTGACACCTTCTGCAACCAGGTCGAAGGCCTTCCAGCTGTCGTCCTTCAAACGACGCGCCTTGAACTGCAACTTGATGGGCGGACGACCCGCTTCAATGATCTGTACATTCACCTCGACTATCTTTTCCTGGCTGAAGTCGATGGCGCGGCCAAATTCCACTTTCTGATTGGTGTACTCGGTAAAGGCCTGGGCATAGGTGGAAACCAGGTAGCCCTCAAAAGCATCAACAAAGGCATCACGCTGCTCTTTGGTGGTCTGCTGCAGATATTGGCCCATCACCTTGTAAGCCGCGTACTTGTAATCCACATAAGGCATCAGCTCCTCTTGAACAATCACCTTGAGGTGATCCGGATTGCTGTCGATGATGCTCTTGTCCTGATGGAAGCGATCGAATGTCTTGTCGGCAACCTGCTCCACCATGATATAAGGGTTGCTGGTATCGATATCGGCCGCCTGTGCCACAGTTGCAGACGCCAGACAGGCGACGGCCAACAGATTACGGATTATCCCTTTAAACATCTCAGTGCTCCTAGTTGTCCTTTGAACCCATGCTATATAAAAACTGTCCGATCAGATCCTCCAGCACCAGCGCCGAACGGGTATCATCGATGCGATCACCATCTTGCAAAATCGCGATATCGTCATCCATAAACCCTGGCGTCAGGCCGAGGAACTGCTCACCCAGCAAGCCCGAGGTCAAGATAGCCAGACTGCTGGTTTCGGGAAACTGGTCGTAACGCTTGTCCATGGTCAAAGTCACCACTGGCACCATCTGCTTGGGATCCAGGGTGATCTTACTGACCCGGCCGACAACCACGCCGCCAACCTTTACCGGCGAGCGTACTTTAAGGCCGCCAATATTACTGAACTTGGCCGTCAGAGTGTAAGTATTGCTAGAGGACTGCACCTCCACATTGGCCACCTTGTATACCAGCAGCAGAAAGGCTGCCAGACCCGCCAATAGGAAGAGTCCCACCATAAATTCAATTTTTCGTGTCAACATAGAGTCACCAGAGTTAATCATCCATTATGCGCCGGCGCCAAAATCAGCGGGCAAACATCAGCGCCGTCAATAAGAAGTCCAACGCCAATACCGCCAGGCTGGACTGCACCACAGTCTGGGTGGTCGCGCGGCTAATCCCTTCCGGATTAGGCACCACCTGATAACCACGATAGAGGGCTATCCAGGTCACCACTATGGCAAAAACAAAACTTTTAATCAGGCAGTTGACTATGTCCTGCCGCCACTCCACCGCGGCCTGCAGAATCGACCAGAAGGCGCCATTGTCTATGCCTTTCCATTCGACCCCGACCAGATAACCGCCATAGATACCCACAGTGGTAAACATCAAGGCCAACAACGGCATGCTGATCACCCCGGCCCAGAAGCGCGGCGCGATCACCTGCCGTAACGGATCTATCGCCATCATCTCCAAACTGGAGAGCTGCTCTGTGGATTTCATCAACCCCAGTTCAGCGGTCAGGGCCGAACCGGCGCGGCCGGCAAACAGCAAGGCGGTGACCACGGGGCCAAGCTCCCTGAGCAAGCTCAACGCTACCATGGGACCCAGGCTCTCTTCGGTGCCGAAGTCCACCAATATGTTGTAGCCCTGCAGCGCCAGCACCATACCGATAAACAGTCCGGAAACCAAAATGATCACCATGGACTGCACGCCGACGACATAAACCTGCTTTATCAGCAGTGGCAAGCCTTTGCGTGGCCGTGGCAGCTGCATCAGGGCGCCCCAAAGCATCACCCCCGCCTTGCCGAGCCCTGTCACCAGACTCAGCGCATTGCGGCCAAGATTGGCTATCGAATCAGTCAAGCTCACCGAGCAACTCCTTCTGATAATCCTGCGCCGGATAGTGGAAAGGCACGGGGCCGTCCGGCATACCGTCGATAAACTGCCTTAGCTGTGGATTGTCGGCCTGCTTAAGCTCGGCCGGTGTACCTTGGGCTATGATGCGCTTATCGGCGATCACATACACATAGTCGGCAATACTCAGCACTTCACTGACATCGTGGGAAACCACCACAGAGGTGAGGCTCAGAGCATCGGACAACTCTTTGATAAGCTTCACCAGCACCCCCATGGAGATGGGATCCTGACCGGCAAAGGGCTCGTCATACAGCACCATTTCCGGCTCGAGTGCTATGGCGCGGGCCAAGGCAGCCCGGCGCTGCATTCCGCCGGAAAGTTCGCTTGGCATCAACTGCGCCGCGCCGCGAAGTCCTACGGCTTCAAGCTTCATTAACACTATGCGGCGGATAATAGCTTCCGGCAGCCCTGAGTGCTCCCTGAGTGCAAAGGCCACGTTATCGAACACATTCATGTCGGTGAACAGGGCGCCGCTCTGGAACAACATGCTCATCCGCTTACGGGCTTCAAACAGCTCGTGGCGGCTCAGCTTATGAATGTCCTGACCATCGAACAGCACCTGGCCGTGATCCGGAGTCAACTGCCCACCAATGAGCTTCAGCAGCGTGGTCTTGCCTATGCCGCTGGGCCCCATGATGGCAGTGACTTTACCCCTGGGAATCGTGAGGCTTATCTGCTCATAAATCACCCTCGAGCCACGACTGAAGCCGAGATTGTTGACCTCGACCAGGGGAGAAGGATTTTGCTGCTTGCTGGATTCCGGCATCAAAATGAAATGGAGACCTTGTCTAGTGGAATTCAAGTTACGGCGCAGCTGTAGCTGCCATGGCACATAAGGCCCGCCGTTATAAGGCTTGATACTGCCGCAGGCTTACTGAATTGACGCTGAATGGCGCCCGGTAACCCGTATGGCCAAGCCAAAGATAAGCGATAAATTGTACGCAATTGAGGATAAGCGCACAACTGAATCAATAGTATCGCGCCGTGATACTTTCAATTTGTAGCAAATACGGCGAAAATGCACGCCAGAATCCGTAGCTTTGTTTACTGCATGTTATTCAATATTTTCTTGCTGCTCGCCGGCTTGTCCGTCCTGGTCTGGAGTGCCGATAAATTCGTTTATGGTGCCGGGGCTTTTGCCCGTAACCTGGGGTTACCCCCCATGTTGATAGGACTGACCATAGTGGCCATGGGCAGTTCGGCCCCAGAGATGTTCGTTGCCGCCAGCGCCTCCATGGCCGGCATGCCGGATACGGCCGTGGGTAATGTGCTGGGCTCCAATGTCGCCAATGTCAGCTTGATCCTGGGTTTAACCGCTCTGCTTGGGGCTATCGCCGTCAGCTCCAAGACCCTGAAGCGGGAGATCCCCATGATGCTGGGTGCCACAGTGCTGGCGGGTTACTTCCTGCACGATGAGTATCTTAGCCGCAGCGAAGGGGTTATTTTACTGGCGCTGTTCTTCGGCCTGATGGGCTATCTTATCTGGCATGCGCTGACCAATAAGAACAAGGATCCACTCGCCGACGAAGCCGATGCCGAGATCCCCAAAGATGTGCCCACTGCCAAGGCGGTACTATGGTTGATAATAGGCTTGGTACTCTTGCCGCTGTCGGCGGATTGGATGGTGGACGGTGCCGTAGGCATCGCCAAGTCTTTTGGACTGTCTGATCTGGTTATCGGTCTAACCATCATTGCCGTAGGCACCAGCCTGCCGGAACTGGCGGCCTGTGTGGCCGGTGTGCTCAAGAAAGAGGACGACCTGGCCATAGGCAATATTGTCGGCTCCAATCTGTTTAACATACTGGCGGTACTGGCAATACCCGGCCTTATAGCCCCGGGGGTAATCGATGCCGCGGCGACCGGACGCGACTTTTATATGGTTTTGGGCACCAGTTGTGCCCTGGCACTCCTGGTGCTGAGCACAGGCAAACAACGTGAACTCAAACGCTGGCACGGTGCCTTACTACTGATAAGCTTCATCGGCTATCAATACAGCCTGTTTCAATCCCACTAGCGATGAAGGGCAAAAAGACGAGAGACAACTATGGCAGAAGCTAAGCAACTGCGCCAATGGGGCCGCAGAGTAATAGATATCGAGAAACAAGCACTGGACAACCTGTACCAGTTTGTTGATTCCCCCGAATTCGCCCAAGCCTGCGAACTGATCCTCAACTGCAGCGGCAAGGTGATAGTGATGGGGATGGGGAAATCGGGCCATATAGGCAACAAGATTTCTGCCACCCTCGCCAGCACGGGCACCCCGGCATTCTTCGTTCACCCGGGCGAAGCCAGCCACGGCGACCTTGGGGTGTTGAGTGAAAACGATATCGTATTGGCTATCTCCAACTCGGGCGAGTCCAGCGAAATTCTGACCCTGATGCCCGTCATCAAGCGCCAGGGGATCCCTATGATCTCCATGACAGGTAAGCCCGAATCCACCATGGCCAAGCTGGCGCAGCTGCATCTGTGCATCAAGGTGCCTGAAGAAGCCTGCCCGCTGGGTCTGGCGCCCACCTCCAGCACCACGGCCACCCTGGTGATGGGAGATGCCCTGGCGGTCGCGCTACTGCAAGCCAAGGGCTTTACCAAAGATGACTTTGCCCTGTCGCATCCCGGCGGCGCTTTAGGACGCAAGCTGCTGCTCAAGGTCAGCGATGTGATGCACAAAGGCGAAGAGCTGCCGTTGGTCACAGAAGATATCTGTATCACCGACGCCCTGTATGAGATCTCCAAGAAGGGCCTGGGTATGACCGCCGTGGTCAATCAGCAGAAGCAACTCGTGGGTATCTTCACCGATGGTGATTTGAGACGTGTCATAGACGCCGGAGTCAACCTGCGTACTACAAAAATCAGCGACGTCATGACCCGTGATTGCATCACCAGTGGTGACAATATCCTCGCGGCGCAGGCGCTGAAGGTGATGGACGAGAATGACATCAACGGTCTTATTGTCATCAATGGCGCCAATGAGCCGATTGGGGCTCTCAATATGCTGGATATGGTCAAGGCGGGGGTTATCTGATGAGTCATCAAGGTTTCTACGGGCCCATAAGCGAAGATAACTGGCAAAGAGCCGCCAAAATCAAACTGCTTATCTGTGATGTTGACGGTGTCTTCTCCGATGGCCGCATCTATATGAGCAACAGCGGCGAAGAGCTGAAGGCCTTCCATACCCGCGATGGTTATGGGGTGCGCTCGCTGCTGTCCTGCGGCATTCAGGTGGCGGTGATCACCGGCCGCAAGTCCCAGATAGTCGAAAACCGCATGACGGCCCTGGGGGTAGACAAGATTTATCAAGGCATAGACAACAAGCTGGAGCCCTATGAGGCGCTGCTTAAGCACTATGACCTCGAGCCTGAACAAGTGGCCTATATAGGTGACGACATTGTCGACTTGCCGGTGATGAAGCAAGTGGGGCTGGCGGTTTGCGTAGCCGATGGCCATCCTTGGGTAAGGCAGCACTGCCACATGGTCACTCAGATTGCCGGCGGCCATGGTGCACTCCGGGAGCTGGCGGATCTTATCCTGCTCAGTCAGGACAAATTTGAAAATGCCCACGGAATGAGTATATGAATAGGGTCACCCTGGCCATTATTTTGTTTTTCTCCACTGCACTTATCCTTTACTGGCAGGTGCAGAACAAGCGCAACGCTCAACAGAGTGAGGCGCCTGTAGATGTGGTTCGGCCTGACTTTGTCGCCGATGACCTGCGCTCGGTCAACTTTGATGAGCAGGGCAATGTCGCCAGTAGGGTCGCCGCGGCGCACATGGAACATTATGAAGCCAGTGAAAAGACCTTCTTCAACCAACCGGTTTATCTGGTCTATCCGGACAAGGGCGAGGCACAGTGGCGTCTGTCTGCCAACGAAGGCAGGCTCAATCGCAAGAGTAACCGAGTGGTACTTGAAAATAATGTTATCATCGACGCCATTAGCCCCAATGAACCGATCCAGAGCCTGAAAACCAGTTATGTGGAGCTGGATCTGGACACCATGATCATGACCTCAGATCGCGAGATCCTGATCGAAGGCAAAGACTTTAATATCAAGGGATCCGGCCTGTACGCCGATCTCAATGCTCAGCAAGTGAAGCTGACCAGTCAGGTGAAAGGAACCTATGAAACCAAGTAAGCTTTTTATCGGTGCCCTCTTGTGCATCACAAGCCTGTCGGCAGTGGCCATTGAAGAAGATCTGCTGCAAAAAGTAGAGATCAGCGCCGCTAATCAGTTTGCCGATATCAAAAACAAGCGTGTGGTATACGGCGGGCCTGTCACAGTCACCCAGGGCAGTTTAAAACTGCTGGCCGATGAACTCACGGCTTACACAGAAGACAAGAGTGGCGAGCGGATCCTGGTGGCCAAGGGCTCACCCGCTACCTATACCCAGAAACTGGAAGACGGCCGTCTGGCCAGTGCCAAGGCCAAAGAGATCCACTACAACATAGACAGTCGTATCATGACCCTGCTGGGCCAGGCCAAAGTAGAACAAGACGGCAGCGAAGTGACCGCAGAGAAGATAGTCTACGACATCAACAAGCAGCAGCTGGAAGCGGAAAGCAGCGGCAAAGGCCAAGACAGGGTAACCACTGTTATCCAGCCGGAAAACTATCAGGATCTCAATAAGAAAGAACAGCAGCAGGAGCCGCAATGACCAGCACCCTGACGGCACAGAATCTGGCAAAGAGTTACAAGAAACGCAACGTCGTCAAAGACGTCAGCCTGTCGGTCAATACCGGCCAAATCGTGGGGCTGCTGGGCCCCAACGGGGCAGGCAAGACCACCACCTTCTATATGGTGGTTGGGTTGGTACAGAGTGACAAGGGCCGTATCTTCATTGACGACGACGAGCTGACCTTGGATCCCATGCACCTGCGTGCCCGTAAAGGCATAGGCTACCTGCCACAGGAAGCCAGTATTTTCCGCAAGCTGTCGGTGCATGACAACATCATGGCCGTGCTGCAAACCCGCAAAGAACTCAACAGCGACGAGCGCGAGGAACAACTCGAACAGTTGCTGGAAGAATTCCATATTACCCACATACGTGACAGCCTGGGGATGTCCCTCTCCGGCGGAGAACGCCGCCGAGTGGAAATCGCCCGGGCATTGGCCGCCAATCCACAGTTCATTCTGCTGGATGAGCCGTTCGCCGGTGTGGATCCCATCTCAGTTATCGATATCAAGAAAATCATCGAACAGCTTAAATCCCGCGGTTTGGGGGTGCTGATCACAGACCACAATGTTCGCGAAACACTCGACGTTTGTGAGCGAGCCTACATAGTCAGCCATGGGCAGTTGATCGCCGAGGGCACACCCGCTGAAATCTTGGACAACCAGCAAGTGCGCGCTGTGTACTTAGGCGAACAATTCAGGCTATAGTTAGGATCATGTCATCCGGTGGCAATTCCGGGTATTATAGTTTGTTATTATTGAATTTTTTCCTTGAAAAATAACGAGTAGGGATTAGCGGTATAATGAAAGCGTCACTCCAGCTCAAACTGGGTCAACAGTTGACCATGACACCTCAGTTGCAACAGGCTATTCGCCTGCTGCAACTGTCGTCCCTTGAGCTGCAGCAGGAAATCCAGGAAGCCTTGGAAGCCAACCCTCTGTTGGAAATGGCCGAGGACAACCAGGATGACGCTATCGACGACAACCACAAGGAAAACGACGCCGGCGAGTTGAGCGCCAAGCAGGAAGATGGTTCCACGGTAGAAACCTCAGAGGCATTGAACAATGAGTCTATGCCGGATGAATTACCTATGGATACCACCTGGGACGAAGTCTTTACCGCCGCCAGTGCCTCCGGGCCGGCCATGGGCCGTGAAGATGATATGCCCTTCCAGGGGGAAACCAGCGAAGGGCTCTATGAACATCTGGAATGGCAGAAGAACCTGACCCCGTTTTCCGATACCGACGACGCCATTGCCACCGCCATTATTGATGCCATCGACGAGCAGGGTTATCTGACCCAGAGCACAGAGGAGATCCTCGAAGCCATGGGCAACCCTGAGATTGAGCTCGATGAAGTCGAGGCAGTACTCAAGCGGATCCAGCACTTCGATCCTGTCGGCATCGCCTCCAGAGATCTGCGCGAATGCCTGCTGATCCAGTTGCAACAGTTCAACGCCGACACCCCGCATCTGGCCGACGCCCGCTTGTTGATTGACGAACATCTGGATCTCATTGCCGCCCGCGACTTCCGCACCCTGATGCGCAAGACCAAGCTCAAGGAAGATCAGCTGCGTGAAGCCATCAACCTTATCCAGAGTCTCAATCCCCGCCCCGGCTTGCTGGTGCAGCCGATGGACGAGGAATATGTGATCCCTGATGTCAGCGTCTGGAAGAAAAACGGCCGCTGGGTAGTAGAACTCAACCCGGACTGTATGCCCAAACTCGGGATCAATCAGCAGTATGCTGCCATGGCTCGTAGCGCCCGCAGTCAATCAGACAGCCAGTTTATTCGTGGTCATCTTCAGGAAGCCAAATGGTTTATCAAGAGCCTGGAGAGCCGCAACGAAACCCTGCTCAAGGTGGCCAACTGTATAGTGCAGCTCCAGCAGGGATTTTTTGAATATGGTGAAGAGGCCATGAAACCCATGGTACTCAACGATATTGCCGAGGCGGTCGAGATGCATGAATCGACCATCTCCAGGGTCACCACGCAAAAGTATATGCATACCCCCAGGGGAATATTTGAATTGAAGTACTTCTTCTCCAGCCATGTCGGCACCGAAGATGGCGGAGAATGCTCTTCCACGGCGATCAGGGCTTTTATCAAGAAGCTCGTGGCAGCGGAAAACCAGAAGAAGCCTTTGAGCGACAGCAAGATGGCGCAACTTCTGGCAGAACAGGGAATCAACGTTGCAAGACGCACCATAGCCAAGTATCGCGAGGCTATGATGATACCACCGTCGAACCAGCGTAAGAGTTTATAAATCCACAGTTGGAAATTGGAGGAATCTTTCTATGCAAATCAACCTGACAGGACATCATATCGAGATCACCGACTCACTGCGTGACTACGTGGAAAGTAAGTTTTCTAAACTTGAACGCCATTTCGAACAGATCAATAATGTGCATGTTGTGCTCAATGTACAAAAACTGCAACAGATAGCCGAAGCCAAGATCCACCTCACAGGCGGCGAAGTCTATGCAACTTCTGAACATGCCGACATGTATGCCGCCATCGACGTTCTGATTGATAAATTGGATCGTCAGGTCATTAAACACAAAGAAAAGCTGACAAAACACTAACGATGGAACTGAGTACCATCCTGCGGCCGGAGTGCACTACCTGTGCCACTCCGGGCAGTAAGAAAAAGGTACTGGAGCTGATTAGCGATCTCGCTAGCGCCCAGTACCCCACCCTTTCCTCTCAAGCGATTTTTGAAAGCCTTTTGGCCCGCGAAAAGATGGGGAGCACAGGTATAGGTAATGGTATTGCGATTCCGCATGGCAGACTACCGGACATTACAGAGCCGATTGCCGTGCTGGTAAAATGCGAAGAGCCTATCGCCTTCGATGCCATAGACAACCAGCCGGTGGACATACTGTTCGCTCTCCTGGTGCCCGCAGATCAATGTCAGCAACACCTGAGTACCCTATCCGCCATGGCTGAAAAGCTCAGCGATAAGGCGATACTCAAGCAGTTGCGTAAATCCAGCGACGAAACAGAACTCTATCAGGTGATCACAGGATGAAACTCGCCATAGTCTCAGGCCGCTCCGGTTCCGGAAAATCCGTTGCCCTCAGGGTACTCGAAGACCTGGGTTACTACTGTGTGGATAATCTCCCCCTGCCCATGATTGGCAGCCTGTTGGAAAACCTCCGAGGCAGCAATGATCTGGTCGCCATCAGCATAGATGTGCGCAATATGCCGGATCAGGAAAAGGTGCTGGAACAACAGTTGGCGGCCTTGCCGGAAAACACCCAACTGACCAGCTTCTTCCTCAACGCCTCCGATAAAGTGCTGCTGAAGCGCTACAGCGAAACCCGCAGACTGCACCCCCTGTCCAAGAGCAAAGTCTCACTGCAGGACGCCATCAAGCTCGAAGGCAAGCTGCTGGAACCCATGTCGAAACTGGTGGATCACTACATAGACACCTCGGCGCTGAACATCTATGAACTCAGTGACACAGTGCGGGAAATTCTGCTTGGCAGTGTCGATAAAGAACTGGTGATCAACTTCGAGTCGTTCGGCTTTAAGCATGGTATGCCTCAGGAAGCCGACTTCATGTTTGATGTGCGCTTTCTGCCCAACCCCCACTGGGAGCCGGCGCTCAGGCCACTGACCGGGCTGGATGAACCTGTGCAGGAGTTTCTCAGCCGCCAGCCACTGGTGAACAAGTTTATCTGGCAGATAGAAAATCTGTTGGAAACCTGGCTGCCGCACCTGGAACGCAACAACCGCAGTTACCTCACCATAGCCATAGGCTGCACCGGCGGCCAGCATAGATCTGTCTATGTCGCTGAGCAGCTCGCCAAGCGTTTTGGCAACAGCAAACACAAGGTACAGGCCCGTCACCGGGAGCTGAATAATGGCAAAGGTTGAGCGGGAAGTCACCATAGTCAATAAGCTGGGCCTGCATGCCCGCGCCGCCACTAAGCTGGCGGTGCTGGCCAGCGAGTTCGAAGCCGATATCACCCTGATCCAAGGCGAGAAAAAAGCCTCGGCCGCCAGTGTGCTTGGGCTCTTGATGCTGGAAACCGGTCAAGGCAAGAGTATTCGCCTCATCGCCGAAGGCCCGGATGCCGAACCCGCGATGGACGCTATCTGCGCCCTGATCAACGCCCGTTTCGACGAAGCCAGCTAAAGCCTTAGCGCTGCACTCTTTGTTTCTATAACACCCCTGTCTTGAGGTAACATATCCTCGCTTTGCATCACAGGGGGAACTGCATGCCAATAGAAGCGCTCGACCAAGAGCTGACAGAACAACGTCTTACTCAACTAAACCAAGCTCTTAGCAGTGGTATGTTCGTGCATGTGCGCGACATGCTGCAGCGAATGACAGCTTCGGATATCGCCTTTATTCTCGAATCTTCACCGCCACGTACCCGTCAGGTACTCTGGCAACTTGTGGATCAGGAACAGAGCGGTGAGATCCTCGAAGAGCTGGGTGAGGATATGAAAGACCAGCTGATCAGCCTGATGAGTCCTGAGCGCTTGGCACGAGCGACCGCGGGTATGGATACCGATGATCTGGCCTATGTGCTGCGAAGCCTGCCGGATACCCTCTACAAACAGGTACTGCACTCCATGAGTGCCCAAGACAGGGCCAGGGTCGAACAGGCGCTCTCCTATCCGGAAGACAGTGCCGGCAGTCTGATGAACACAGATACAGTGACCCTGAGACCGGACGTCAACGTCGATGTGGTGCTGCGTTATCTGCGTCAAAGAGGCGAGTTGCCCGAAGCCACTGATACCCTCTATGTGGTAGATAGACGCGATGTTTTGCTCGGTGGCGTCAAGCTCTCCAGCCTGCTGACCTGTAACCCCACCGCCGGGATCCGCAGCATAATGGATCCCGAGCTTGAGAGTATTCCCGTCACCATGCCGGACAATGAAGTGGCCCAGCTGTTTGAACGCCATGACTGGGTTTCGGCGCCAGTGGTCGACAGTGAAGGCCATCTGCTTGGTCGAATCACCATTGATGATGTGGTGGATGTTATCCGAGAAGACGCCGAACACTCCATGATGGGGATGGCGGGGATGGACGATGATGAAGACACCTTCGGCCCCGTGTTCAAGAGCGCCTTTCGCCGCTCTTTATGGTTGACCTTCAACCTGTTTGCCGCCCTGCTGGCCGCCTCGGTCAGCAATATGTTTGAAGGCACGCTGGAAAAATTTGCCACCATAGCAATTCTGATGACCATAGTGCCCAGCATGGGCGGCGTTGCCGGCAACCAGACACTGGCGCTGGTGATCCGCGGTATCGCCCTCGGCCACATAGGCCAGAGCAACTCCCGCTGGCTTATCGGCAAGGAATTAGCCATCGGCTTTCTCAATGGCCTGTTGTGGTCGGCGCTGGTATTCACTGCCGTGTGGATCTGGAAAGGCGATCTGGCACTCGGCGCCCTTATTGGCGGCGCCATGTTGATCAATATGACGGTAGCCGGTCTCGCCGGGGCCAGTATTCCGCTGATCCTGAAAAAGCTCAATGTAGACCCTGCGCTGGCCGGCGGCATGGTGCTGACGACTGTGACGGATGTAATAGGCCTGTTCGCCTTCCTGGGATTGGCGACTCTCGTTTTAATGAGCTGAGGCTCAGGTTCTAATGGGCTGAAGGCTTGGTGTTGATAGCCTGAAGCTCTGGCCTTGACGCATTGCAGAAATAGCAGAGGGCGACCAGGTTCGTCCTCTGACTGTGGAAGATAGCGGGTCAGTCTTTAAGCCAGTGCACCTTGGGTTCATCCTGTTCACAGAAGACAGAGACACACTCATTGCGGCTCACCAGTAGATATTCCTGCAACTTGAGATTGGCGCTGGCCATAAAGCCGCTGCGTTCGGCCTCCTGGCGATACCAGCCACCGTTGGAGATACGGAACAACCAGCCATTGGAGAGGCTGCACTCGGTCCAGAACTCCATCAGATCGCCTTCATCCAGCATCCGAAAGCCAACCACAGAGTCAAAGTGCACCAATGCCCGGCAGCCCTCAACACTCAGTTCAATATCCAAGCCCTGACTGTCATAACAAAGGCGGATAAATCTCACCTCGTCGCCGAGATAATCTGTCGCTATCGGTAAGCCTTTGGTTTCGAGCATGCTCCCCCCCTGACAAGGACATAATGCCCTACTTTAGAAGGATAATAATTGCCCGTGCAAGCTGATTTGGCCAAAAAAACGTGAAATACCTATAAAGAGAGTGCGAGTCAGTTCAGAGCAACTGACTCGCATATCTCCAGAGTAAAACCCGCTTCCGCCGGATAGAGATTTAGGGCTTAAGCGGTGCTTCAAAGCCATAAGAGGCCAGAATGGATTGTCCCTTGGGAGACAGAATATACATGGCCAGAGGCCAGGCGGCAGAGTCGGCCTTATCCAGCACCAGCATGCCATAGTTGGCACCCACTGCCAGCGACTCGGGCAACGCCACTATCTTGAGATCAGGCACTTCTTTCTTGGCCAATACGGCATTGGTGCAGTAGGTTAAAAATACATCCGCCTGTTTGTTGGCCATCACCCAGCCATAGGGATTTTTGCCTTTCGGCGCCTTGGCACTGTCGGCGCCACCGGTCAGCTTGAGAGCCTTGGCCGCCAGTTTGGCCTGACTACCGGGCTTGATAGCTTCGGCGCGGTCAAACACCTTGAAAGCATAGTCACCGGCAGGGTCGGCCTTGGGAGTGGAGGTACCCAGCTTGATCTTACTGTCCAGCAGAGTATCCAGCATATTCTCTGTCGTCAGAGGAACATTATCTTGCGCCAGGGCGCACAGGCGGTTACGGGCAAACATCACCACAGGCGCGCCCTTGCCTTCCTGCATCAATTTCTGTGGGTGTTTCATATTGGCCGAAGCAAACAGGTCGACCTTTTCGCCCTCTTCAATTCGGCCTCTGAGCAAGCCTGAAGGGGCAAACTGGGCATTGACCTTAACGCCGCCATCGGCCTGATAACTGGCGATAACATCCGTCATGGCGGTCTTCAAACTTCCCGCGGCCCTGAACTCCAGATCCGCCGCCTGAGAGAAGGCGGGCAGTAACAGGGCGAGTAAGCAGACGCTCTTTTTCATTTATTTTTCTCCGGTGTATAAGATACAGATGCCGCTAAACTCAACCAAACCGCATCACAAATCAACGCACCACGGCAAAACTTGTCATAAATTCCCCTCAAGATCACGCCACCTGACAGGGAAAACCGAAGAAAGGGACAATTTGACCCAATAAAAAGGGCCGCCTAAGCGACCCTTAAACTTAAAATCTTAGCCGAGAGGACTAAGAATAATCTCTACCCGACGGTTCTGTGCCCGTCCCTGAGGGGTGGCATTGGAAGCGATTGGGCTGGCCTCACCTCGGCCTTGGGTCAATACCCGCTGTCCGGATACACCTTTACGGATCAAGTAATTACCAACCTCACTGGCGCGAACCTGTGACAATCTCAGGTTGTAGGACTCAGAGCCACTGCTGTCGGTATAACCCACTACATTCAGTTGAGTCTTGTCATATTCCTTGGCCACCAGCACTACGCTGTCCAATACCCGCATGGCGCCGCTACTGAGATCTGTCTTATCGACCTGGAAAGTCACTTCATTGGGCATGTTGAGCACTATGGTATCGCCCACCCGGGTCACACTGACACCGGTAGACGCCAGTTGCTGACGCAGCTTGGTTTCCTGCACATCCATGTAATAGCCTATACCACCGCCTACGGCAGCGCCGGATGCTGCCCCGATCAGGGCACCCTTGCCCCTGTCGCTCTTGCTGGAGGAGGCCACACCTATGGCCGCGCCGGCTACGGCACCTATCAATGCTCCGTTGGTCGCCTTGGCAGTCTGTTGCTCATTGGTATAAGGATTCACAGTGGTACAGCCAGTTGCCAGCATTGCCAGCAACAGAGGGGCTGTCAGAAAAGCGCGCTTTTTCATGTTATTTTTCCTTCGTCTGCTTGTTCCAAGCTAAGCGGAACCTACCTGGCGCCAAAGTATATAGCAGCACCTCAAGCAGACAATCCCCCGGAGGCCATAGAGGCGGCAAATCCGCACGGCGTTCAGCATAGATTCAGTCAAATCCGACATTTCCTGACCCGGATTGTCAGCCAAGTGTCACGGCGCTGACATCAAGTAAAACCCCAAAATAGAGCAGACTGCACTCTATTGGGTGGCGCCAGGCAGGTACACCTAATAATGAAATGAATCAATTTTCTTTTATATCAACAAGTTAAATGAAGATTAAAAACTGGCATGTTTCTTACATACCTATAAAGCAGTATTCCACTGTTCAGGAGTCATTATGAAAACACTGATGAAAATGCGCAGCAGTTGGCATTCACTCTGGCATTGCCTCAAGCACTTGGGCTACAGCCAATGGGATGTGGAATAGCAGAGGTGGAATCACAGCTCTGGAAAACCATTCTTGAACCATCAAGGAGGCAGTATGGAAATTAACGAGCAGAAGCTGCGACAGCAAGCCATTAAGGAAGTGACCCAAAACGGCAGGCTCATGTTTGACGTTGCCCGTCAGCATGGGATCTCCACCAAACAGGTTTATCAATGGCTGGCACAGAATGAAACAACAAGCAGGCCCAGGCAATCCCGGCTGATGGGAGAACTGCTGCAACTGCAGCAGCGCATTCGTCAGTTGAGCCAGGAGTTTACCCTAATCCGTTAAAGTTTCGACAGGAGCGAACCTGACACACTGTTATCGCCCCCAACGATAAAAAATGTACATATAACAACTATAAAGCGCTACATTTTTAAGGTTCGTTCCTGTCATTTTATTGCCGTTACTGGCCGCTTAGACGCTTGCCGAAAGAGATAGCATAAGCCGCGGATCTCAGCCGCAGCACAGGGTCATCACTGTCGGCAATCCCTTTACTGAGCACATTGGGATCAAAATTCAGCTTGTCACAGGCCGAAGCCGCAACCGAGTCTATGGTCAGACGCCCGAGGGCGACTCTGGGCCGGTTATCCGGCCACTGCTGTGAAGGGTCCAGTAAGGGATCCCCCTCCTCGGCCAGGGTCAGTTTAAGCTCAAACTGAGCCGGTCCTGTTTTCAGCCTCTGCATCAACCTGTCCTGCAGAAAATCATTCGGCAATTGTGCCAGCTCGGCATCCGTCAGAGGCTGCTCTCCGTCCACAGGCCAAAGCTCCCAGCGACCAAAGCGCTTTTGCTGGTCTTCATTACCAAAGATAAAGCTGTGAATGCCAAAGTAGTTGACCGATGTATAGGCCGCCGGCGGATTGTGCTGCTTGAGCCACTGCCCCTGGCGGGCGGCATCCGGATGCTGCTGTAAATAGCGTGCAACCGCGCCGGCTTCCCCCTCACGCTGAGCCAATGACGCGCGCAGCAAACCAAGAAAACTGTCGGGATCTTTTCCAGGAAACACTGGCGTGCTCAGCCCGGCCAACTGATGCACCTGCCCGTCTGGCAGTTCGATGCGTACGCCTATCCCTCTTGGGCTGCGACTGGTATCGGCCACAAAAGGATCGCCGCCCGCCATGGAAAAACGTACCTGAGCGGGCAGTGCTTGCTCTGTGGCAAACAGAGGTAACTCCTTGAGCCAGGGCTCCCCTGCACCTGGCTGGAAACTGCCAATGGTACAAATTCCCTTGGCATGCCCCTTACGTTCTCCCGGATGTTTACCGGAAAGTGCTTCAAATACTTGAATAAAATCATTTGCCTGAGCCGCCATTACCGAACTGGAGCCCAAAACACCCAACTGAGTCCCCAAGAGCAATAACGCAGACCAAACCGATACTCTCATGCTTACTCCTTTTGTAAAAATCAGAATCCAGGCCTGAAACAGGCCGCCCAATCCAGACCGGGAAACCCAGCGGATTATTTCAGGAGAGACCCAAAGGCCATGCTATGCTGAGGACGGCAACAGACGACAGGAGGCGGCAATGCAATATCGGATTGAGCAAGACACCCTGGGCGAGGTCAAGGTAGAGGCAGACAAATACTGGGGCGCCCAGACCCAGCGCAGTCTGGAAAACTTCCCCATAGGCCCGCAAGCGAGTATGCCAAAGGCCATCATCCACGCCTTCGCCCTGTTGAAAAAAGCCGCAGCCCAGACCAATGCCGAGCTTGGGCAACTGCCCAAGGACAAGGCTGCGATCATCGCCAGAGTTTGCGATGAAATCTTGGCGGGCCAACTGGAGCAGCACTTTCCACTGGTCATTTGGCAGACCGGCAGCGGCACCCAAACCAATATGAACCTCAACGAGGTGATAGCCAATCGAGGCATGGCTCTGGCAAATAAGGCCATCAGCCTGAGCCCGAACGATGATGTCAATCGCAGCCAGAGCAGCAATGATACCTTCCCCAGCGCCATGCATATCGCTGTAGTGCTCAAGACCTGCAGGCACACACTGCCGGCCATAGGTGCACTGCGCGATACCCTTAAACGCAAGTCACAACAGTTCGCCGATATTACCAAGACCGGCCGCACCCACTTTATGGATGCCACCCCACTGACACTGGGACAGGAGATCAGTGCCTGGGTGACTCAGTTGGATAAAGGCATAGGCGCCATAGAGCAGGCGTTGGCAAACTGCCGTGAATTGGCTCTTGGCGGCACAGCCGTGGGTACTGGGCTCAATTCTCCCGCTGGTTATGCCGAGCGAGCCGCCGAATTGATATCGTCATTCAGTGGTGAGCAGTTTGTCAGCGCGGCCAACAAGTTCGAGGCACTGAGTGCCAGCGATGCCATGGTGGAACTCAGCGGCGCCTTCAAGCGCCTGGCGGTCAGCCTGATGAAGATAGGCAATGATGTTCGCATGCTCGCCAGCGGCCCCCGTTGCGGTATAGGGGAACTGCAGTTGCCTGCCAACGAACCCGGCTCCAGCATGATGCCAGGCAAGGTTAACCCGACTCAGTGCGAGGCGTTGACCATGGTGGCGGCTCAGGTGATGGGCAACGATCTCGCCGTCAGCATAGGTGCCAGCAACGGCCAATTTCAGCTCAATGTCTTTCGGCCGCTCATCGCCGCCAATCTGCTGCAAAGCGCCGAATTGCTGGGTGATGCCTGTCTGAGCTTCGATGAGCGCTGCGCTTCGGGGCTGGAACCCAACCGCCAGATGATCGCCAAGCAGTTGCAGCGCTCCTTGATGCTGGTCACCAGCCTCAATCCTCACATAGGCTATGCCAAGGCTGCCCAAATCGCCAAGGACGCCCACCAAAGAGGCATTAGTCTGAGGCAAGCTGCGTTGGAGTCAGGACTGGTGACAGAGGCCGAGTTTGATACTTGGGTCAATCCGGCGAACATGTTGGGCCCTTTCGAGGTTAAACTGTAAATTTGCATTAAAACGTATCTGCATTAGAGCTAATCGCTGTATTATGCCGATTCACCGCCATATGGTCGGCATTTTCAACTGATACGCAGTAATTTACAGAATGAAATACCAAAATATCTTGTTGGCACTGAGCGCGCTCATGCTGACCCAATGCAGTTCACTCGACCTCAACCAATGCCAAAACTCAGATTGGTTTTCCCTGGGGCTTCAGGATGGCAACAATGGCGCTCATGCCAGCAGAATCAATGATTATGCCGAGGATTGTGCCGAGTTCGGTATCCGGGTCAATCATAGCGATTGGCGCGAAGGCTATCTAAAGGGACTGCAAAATTACTGTCAGCCGGAAAATGGTTACCGTGTCGGTCTGGCGGGTGAAGGCTATGCCGGGGTCTGCTCCAGTAACGCCTTTGTCGAACAGTACAATGCCGGCTACCGCCAATACCAGCTCAATAAACGCGCCGATGAGATCCGCAGCCGTCTGCGTCAGATAGACTATCAAATCCGCGATCTGGATCAGAAGCTGGTGTCCATGACAGACAAGGCCAGCACCCTGGAGAAGAAAAAACAGCTGCTGAATGAAAAAGATAACCTGGTGAACGAGCTCAGGTATCTTCATGTACCGGATGTGCAGTTCAGATGGCAATTCTGAGGCTCGCCTTCGATATCAAGCTATCCAGCGCCAAAACTCATGAGTTTAATCTGTGCGCCTGTTTTCAGCCCCAGATAAAACTGTGACCGTCGAAATAGGTCCTAATTTCGTTCCTGCACCGCAAGTGATGGGCTGCAGCTTAGCTAGCAGCTAAAACCTAGTTCATTGGTGGTTTGGGCTCAAAACCATGATAGCCGCAGTGCCAGCGGCCTAAAGTCGTGGAGCAAGTGCATCCATGCATAACGGCCAGCTCGACCTTCGAGCCTCGACATCCCTGTCTCGGCTACGCCAATTTGCAACAACGCCAGCGGCGGCTCCGAAGGGGGAATTGGTGCAACTCTTCCCACATAGAGTTGTTTTGAGCTGCAGACATACGCCTATTTTCCAGGCACAGGCGGAACTGTGACCTTCCGAGCCAGGGATGGCGAGGCAGAGCTTACAGGGATGTACTCGCAGCGAGTCACAGGATCGCCTGTGCGAAAAGCGCACCGCAGGTGATTGGTTACACCGTTGCCGGAAGCTCGGGCAATACTAGCTTAGATACTTTTAGCTGGAAGCCCTGATAACCGCAGCGCCAGCTGCACAACCCCTTTCTGGTGCCAACAGTTCTGGCACTTCCCCCATCCCTGGGTTAACTTGGCAAGTTGAACTCAAAGGAGGAAACGCGCAATGTCCGACTGCATATTGCAACCCTTTCAGCCGCAATGGGCCGGTTTGTTGCTCTCCTGGATAGAGTCGGCAGAGGCTTGTCTGCGCTGGGCAGGCCCAGGGCTGGGTTGGCCGCTGTCACCACCAAAGCTACAGCAACATCAAGCCCAGGCAAACCTCGCTCCTTTGGCGCTGACAAGAGTCGAAGCCAGTGACCAAGCTAGCCTGGACAGCGACTCGCTGCTGGGCTATCTGGAACTGCTGGCCAGAAAACCCGATGAGATCCGGCTATGCCGGGTGATCTGCTCCCCCAAGCATAGAGGCAAGGGGCTGGGGCGGGAATTAATGCGCCAGGGTATAGAGCGCGCCTTTGCCGATCCCAAGGTTACGCATCTAAGCCTAGCTGTGTTCCATGACAATCTCGCGGCCCGCCGCTGCTATCAGGCTCTGGGGTTTGAGATAGTGGCCCGAGGCCAGCTGGCGACAACGGAAACGAATGATTTTCCCGCTTCTGATGCTGAGTTACTGGAAATGCAACTCCAGCGCCGTCACTGGTTTAAACAGAATGAAAAGATTTTTTAAACAGTGAGTTAATTCACTTCCCTTTTATAAGGGCCATGCCAGAATAACCGCCATATCCGAGTATTGTGTTGTTTCGGTGAAAATCATGTCCAGCTCTCTCAAGGGAAACGCTCTGGCGGCCTTCTCTTTCGTGCTTTGGGGAATATTACCCCTCTACTATCAATTGCTGCCGGATGCGGCCATCTTCGAGTTGCTGGCCTTCAGGGTCATCTGGTCTGTGCCCTTTATGCTGCTGGTCTTTGTCCTGTTGAGACGACCATTACCAGCCTTTGGCGCGCTGTGGCGCGATAAACGCTCATTGCTGCTGTGCTTTGCCGCCGGGCTTATCATGTGTATCTCCTGGGTCAGCTTCACCTGGGCCCTGACCCATGGTCAGGTACTGGCGGCCAGCCTGGGATTCTTTATTAACCCTCTGTTTGCCATCGCTCTGGGGGTACTGTTCCTCGGCGACAAGCTGAGCAAGGCGCAACTGGCCGCCGTGGTGCTGGCCATTGCCGGTATTGGCTGGCAGGTATATCAATATGGCAGCCTGCCCTGGTTGTCTTTGGTGATGGGCAGCTTTTTTGCCCTCTACGGGCTGCTGAAAAAGTTTATCCGCTTTGACTCCTTCACCTCGGTTACTCTGGAAGCACTGCTGCTGACTCCCTTTGCTTTGGGCTACCTCTGTTATCTGCTGGCCACAGAGCAAAGCGCCGCACTGGTTGGCGGCAGCGAAGGCATTATGCTCTATATCGGTTCGGCGCCCGTGACGCTGGCGCCGCTGATCCTATTCAGCCTAGCGCTGAGATACACGAGTCTGTCCATGGTGGGTTTGCTGCAATACATTGAGCCCAGCCTGCAATTTTTGCTGGCGGTGGTCATCTTTGGAGAGGTGTTTGATGAGGTGAAACTGGTGAGTTTCTCCCTCATCTGGGCCGGGCTGCTGCTGTGCTCGCTGGAGGCCTTGCCCGGGCTGCGTCGCAGCTTAAAGCGGGTCTAACTTCCAGGCGCGGGTCATCTCGCGCTTGCCAAGAGCTCCCGGGTAAGCTTTTACCTGAAAACCGGCGGCCTTGAGATCTCGCTTGAACTGGCCATTGGCGCAGTAAGACACCAATAAGCCGCCCTGCTCCAGCAACCCATAACACTTTTTGAAGTTATCCAGCGCCCATACATCCGGCTGCTTACTGGGGGCGAAGGCATCGTAATACACCAAGTTGAAGGGTTCGCCCTGCCACTCGAGCTGCTCAAGCTTGCCCTTGACCTTACGCAGCACAAAACCCGGCATGACTTCCACATCCTGATCCCAGGGAGCGGCGTGCAAGGCATCGAACAGCGGCGCATACCAGTCGGGCAGCATGCCCTTGTAGTTCAGCCCTTCAATCAGCTCGGCGGACAAGGGATAAGGCTCTATGGTGACATAGCGCACCGGCAGCGGCGCCAAGCCACTGTGCTGACGCGCCTTTGTCAGTTCCAGTACCTTACCCAGGGTCATGAGGGCATTGAGCCCGGTACCAAAGCCCACTTCCAGAATCGCCAGATGGTCAAAGTCCTGCAACACCTGCTCGAGCCCGGCGTGGATAAACACATAACGGGATTCGGCCAACGCCCCCTTGTGGGAGTGGTAGGTCTCATTGAGCTCGGCATTAAATAGAGTGTGTGACCCATCTTCGGTCAGCTGCAGGCTTACGTGTTTCATCTCGACTCTTAATCATCTGTGCGGGGAAAGCCGGGGCGAGCGCCCCGGCGACGGGCAATTATCCCAGAAAGGCGATAACTGCCGCAAGCCAATTACCCTTGGCGCTCCAGCACCTGCTGCACCACGGCCTTGAGGGTGGCATAGTCGATATAGCCGGGGATCACTTCATCACCTATGAGCAGAGTCGGCGTGCCGCCAAAGCCCAGTTCAGAGAAGACTCTCACATTGGTATGCATCAACTCGTCGGCGCTCGAGCTGGGCTTGAGGTATTGTTCTGTGCCCGTGGCCTTGGCGACCTGCTGCAGTGAGTTCCCTGTGTGCATGCCATTCTTGGCCATCAAGAGTTCATGTACCCGGGGGAAATCCTTGCGATCCTGCTGCCAAACCTCGAGGGCAAAGGCGCCGGAAGAAAGCTCAGTGCCCTGGGCCTTTATCTGCCTCAATGGTACAAACACATTGACCACCTGTAAGTTTGGGAACTCCTTTAAAAGCTTGGCAAATTCCAGTTCCATCCGCTTACAGTAGGGGCAGTTGTAGTCGGTAAACACCACCAGTTGCAACTCAGGCTTGCTGCTGCCCATGGTCGGCATCTGCGGGTTGTTGAACAGCCAGTCCTTGTGCTTGGCCAGCGCTTGCTGCTGCAACTGTCGCTGCTCCACATAAGACTCTATGCTGCCGAGCACGCCGGGAATGATCTCCGGATGCTTGAGCAAAATGCTGCGGATCTGCCCCAGTTGCTGTTCCTCTTGTTGGCTCAGCTTCTGCTCGGCCGCCTGTAAACTGCCGCTGGCCGCCAGCAGCCAGGCACTCAATACTATCCAATACTTCATCTTGTTATTCCTCAAATTAAATTCATTTTTGTCAGCCAGAGTCGCAGCCAGATCCCCGGCCAACTGGTGACTCCTGTGGTGCTGCTGCGGATTTCGCCCTGATAGATAAACAAAAGCGTCGGTGTCGCCGATACGCCAAGGGAGCGCGCCAAGGCGCCGCTGGGGTCATTGACCACCTCAAAGCCGTAGCCCTTGTTTTGCAGGTACTGCTTAACCTGGGTGTTATTGCCCGACTGCAGCGCCACGGTCACCACCTGCTCACTGTCACTGAAACCATCTACAGTGCCGGACACCAAGGGACAGACGCCACACCAGCTGGCCCAGTAGTACAGAATGACCGGGCGTTCCATACTCATGGCGGCAATATCCAGCTGACTGCCGGCCAGGCTCTGAACCGTTTGCAGCGGCAGGGTTTCCGGCATCTCACGGCTGCGAAAGGCATCGAGGGCAACACTCACCACCAGAATGAATAACCCATAACCGAGCAGGGTCTTGAGCCATTGAAGCCCCTTGTGGGCCGGTTTATTTTCCTGGGTCATTGTCTGCTCTCCGCTTCGGCCAAGGCCGCCAATACTCCATCGCTGCTGAGAATTACCGGTAATGGGTTACCGGCGGGGGTTCCCGGGCCATAGACCTGATTAAAAGGCACTCCAAAGCGGCCATTGGCCTTGAGGTAGGCGGTAATTTCCTCGCTGGGTTTGGTCCAGTCACCGCGCATTAGCAGCACTCTGTCATCGCCGAGGGCATCATAGACAGGGTTTTGCAGCAGCACCCCCACCTTGTTGGCCTGACAGGTAATGCACCAGTCGGCCGTGACATCGACAAACACTGTCTTGCCCTCATCGACTGCCTGTTTGAGCTGCACCAAATTCAGCGGTTGCCAGTGGTGATCCGAAGGCAAAGGGCTAACCCAGGCATCCCTAGTCAGATAACCAACCCCCAGCGCCAGGCTGGCAAACAGAAAACTGCCGCCAATGGCATACACCATTACCTGAGTGCCGTAACGCTTGCCCAGCAGCCCCAGTGTCAGCAACAACATCAAGGCGCCCAGCCCCAAGATGACCGCAACGGAGAAGAAGCTTTGCAGCAGACTCAGCAGCCAGAGACAGGTTGCCAGCATCATCAGCGCGAACACAGGCTTGACCCAACTCATCCAGCGCCCGGGCTTGGGTAAACGCTGCGCCAACGCCGGCCACAACGCCAACATCAGCCAGGGCAAGGCCATTCCCAGCCCCATGGCGCTGAAAAGGGCAAACAGCATGGGATAGTCGGCGCCGAGGGCGAAGGCCACCGCAGTACCGAGAAACGGCGCGGTACATGGCGTAGCCAGCAGCGTGGCCAGCATCCCCTGCAACAGGTGGCCGAGGCGCGAATCATCACCGGCACCGGCCAGACGGGTTTGCCACTTGGAAGGCAGGTTGATTTCAAACACCCCCAGCAGGTTGAGGCCGAAGCCCCAGGTCAGCAGCACCATAAAACCGATAAACCAGGGCTGCTGGAACTGTATCCCCCAGCCCAGCGACTGACCGGACAACTTCAGCAGGCTAAGACCGGCGGCAATCAACCAGAAGGACAGCAAAATACCCAGTGCCGAAGCCATAAAATGGCCGCGAACCTGACTGCGACTGCCCTGGCTGCTCATCATGACCCCGTGCACCTTCATGCCCAGCACAGGCAATACGCAAGGCATGATGTTGAGAATAAGGCCACCGGCCAGCGCCATCAGAAACAGGCTCCACAGCGGCAGGCTTGGCTGCGGCTTGGCAACATGACCTGTGGCGATGGCACCGCTCAGTTCGGCCGAAAGGTGTGTGTCGGCCAGATTAATAAGCAGCAGCTTGCCCTCCAGATCCGGCGTTCCCAGCCAGTGTTTAACCCCGAAAGTGGCGGTCAGCCGTTTGCCATCTGTCTGGATCTGCGGCCGGGAGAAGATTAGCTCGCTGACTGTCTCATCCTCGCCGAACAGAAACAGATCTGCCTGTTGCCAGGGGCTCGCGGCCTCTATGGCCAGTTGCAGCAACTGCTGTTTTTCATCCCAGACAATCGACTGCAATACCGCGCCACCATCGCCCTGTGGCACCTTGGCCATCGCCTCGCCCCACTGGTGCAAAAAGCCATCATCGGCCTTAAGCCCGGCGGCCTGACCGCCAAGCTCCACAGGGTAATCGGTCAACACACAGACATTGGTGCAGGAAGACAGGGTCAGGGTGCCTTTGAGCCGAAACGGCTGCCCGGGATCCTTGAGGCGAATAGTCAGTGGAAACAGGGTATCTCCCTTGTAACCCAGAGTTTCTATACCCTGCAACACATAGCGCTGCGGCAAGGGCCAGTGCCAGTCGACCGCGGCAATATTCTCCGAGGCGGACCAGTCCAGGGTCGGCGGGATCCCGCCTTCCCCCGGCGCGCGCCAGTAGGTTTTCCAGTCGCCGCTCAGGGCCACATCCAGCAGGGCGTTGAGTTCACCGACTTGGCCGGCATCGACATCGGCCAGCGTCAGTTGCACCTTAACCGGAGGATGATCCGGGTGCTTGAGCCAGCCACTGCTCAGCGGCTCTGCCAAGACTACTTGGCTGAGCAGCATCAAACATACCGCGAAGGCATGCCATATTCTTTTTAAATACATGAAATTAGCTCCAAAACAAAACATCAGAACCCGGTGTTAGCCGGCAAGAGTTCAGGATGTTTTCATTCCAGATACACGCACAACACTGAGTGTCGCCTTCGTTTGGGGACTATGGGGTGGGAGAGATAAACACTGAAAGGTCGGGTACTGCCGAGCCAGTTGAGCAACAGCAGAAACAGCAACAGAGCCGTGAGTCCCAGTTGCAGTACCACAGGTTGCAGATTCAGCATATGGGAAGACAGATGGCAGGGCTCTTCATTGAGCTGCGCCTTGCCCGCATCATTGGCGTGGGTCGGCGCAGTATCAACGCCGATTTGCGTCAACTGATGCTGGGCCTTGAGTGGGCAGGAACCAAACAGCGAAAGCTGCTGACCAAAACAGAGCAGAATCACCAGCAGACTGATGATCAATGACACCAGCGCCCTGTCTCTGAGGGAGAAGCGGTTCACACCGAGTGAAAACCCCATGCTGCACTTTGCTCTGTATGGTTTAAGAATGCCGATAGGGTTCCATGATTGGTGACAAAGGTCAATCCTGAAACTGCTGCTGCAACCAATCCTTGCTTGCCATCTGCGCTATTGGCAGGATAATCAAACCCACCAAGCCACAGTTTGCGACCCCAAGATGCAGCTTAAACCTCTTACCCAAGGCAGATACTCCCAGGAGTGGCAATCAGACTACCCTCTGGTGGAGCGAGTATTGCTCAGCTGCGTCAGCGAGCAGCGCCGCTTTGCGCCGGGAGAGGCCTTGATGCAACAGGGACAGAAGCTGAATCAACTGGTACTGGTGCCCAGTGGCAAAATCGCCATGAGCTACAGCGCCCGCAACGGCCGCAACTTTCAACTCGGCACACTGAAATGCGACTCGCAGCTATTCGGTGAAATGGAGTTTTTCACCCAATATCCCTGTCAGTTGGATATTCTGGCAGAAACCACCCTGACCTGCGGCATTATTCCCGCCGACAAGCTGCAACAAGCCCTGGGTGAGCACCCCAGGCTGGCGCTGTTTTTCGCCAGTGCCATCGCCATAGATTATCAGGACACAGTGGACATCTTCACCCGGCGAATGCTCTACCCCATCAGCTACAACATTGCCTACGACCTCTACCACCAACAGCTGGACGATCTGCCGGTATCTGGGTTCAACAAGGGCTATCTGGAGGCCGAGCGTTTCGGCACTACCGCCAGGGTTTACCGCCGGGCGATACAATCGCTGGAAGATGCCGGGTTGGTTCGGCGCAGCAAGGGCAAGCTGGAGATAATGGATCTCAAGGCGCTGCAGGCTTTTGTCGAACAAGGGGAGCTTTAGCTCCCCTATTCGCTGAAAAGATATTCAGGCTCAGGCCACCGCCGCCTCGGCCTGACGCTTAAAGCCAAAATTGGACACCAGCAGCATCAGCAAGATCACCCCGTAGAGCACAGGAATGGCGTACATGACGGTCTGCAAGCCCACTATCTTTTCCGCCATCGAGCTGATCGCCGGGCTAAACATGGCACCGGCACTGCCGCTGATCAGAATGAAGGACACATTGCGGCTACTGGCTTGTTTCACAAAGGAAACCCCATAGGCGATAAAGGCGTTATAGAGCGCGGCGCAGACAAAGCCGTAGCCATAGGTCAGGTATCCCAGGGTTTCCAGATCGCCACTGCTGACAATCCAACTGGTGAGCAGCAGTGCCAATGAGATGATCATCAGCAGGAAGTGGCGGATCTGCATCCGGGTCACTATCAGGGTTGAGATCAAGGCGCCCACCAACGCCGCCGACCAGTACTGGGTGATGATATTGCCCGCCTCTTCAAACGGAATATCAAACTTCTGCTTCACAAACATAGGCGCCCAGGTGAGGAAGGTATAGAGCGCCAGCATGCCCAGAAACAGCCCCAGACCGCCGCTGATAATACCGAAGTTCCACTCGGAACGCTGAGCGGACTGCGCCTGTTTCCCCTGGCCCTGCACCCGGCTGAATGAGGTGAAGGCCGCCAGTGCCAGAGTCAGCAGGGCCACCAGGCCTACCGCCAGATAGCTGTAACTCCAGGCCATGGAGTGCGTTAGGGCATAAGTGGTGATCAACGGAAACACCACCCCGGCCACGTTAAAGGTGGCATCCTGCACCACCAGCATGGTGGACTGGATTCGCTCCTGCCACAGGGACACCACCAGAGTACCAGCGATACACAGGCCGATGCCGCCGCACAAACCCACCAGCGTCATGGCCACCATAACCACGGTCAACGAAGAGCCAAAATGCAGCGCCAGCGCCGACAGGAAGATAACGGCATAGCTCAGCAGTGTCATCGGCTTGATACCGACCTTTTCAATCAACAAAAAGGCCACAACAGTGCCCGCTAGGGCGCCGCCGTTCAGCAGTGAGAAGATTGAAGCCACATCGTTGACATCGGCTCCGAAGCGGGTGGCTATCGGCTCTATCAACATACCGAACTGAGAGGCGAAACCCGCCATGATAAAGTTGGCCAGAAAACTGATGGCCGTCAGTGTGATTTTATTATTCATTTTTTATCATCCATCGACACATAGGTTAGGCCACGGCCAGCGCCAGCGAGATCATCTGGTTAAACGACAGCTGGCGCTCTTCGGCACTGGTTTCTTCACCTGTGAGGCAGTGATCCGATACGGTCAGAATCGCCAAGGCCTCGATGCCGAACTGCTGCGCCAGGCCGTAGAGACCGGCCACTTCCATATCTATCCCCAGAATGCCGAAGCGCTCCAGCGCCGGGATCAGATCTTCATCCGGGTCATAGTAGAGATCGCCGCTGAACACATTGCCCACCCTGACATTCAGCCCCTGGGCCTTGGCCTGTTCCCAGGCCTTGAGCAGCAGCGGGAAGCTGGCCGAAGTCGGCATATGATAACCTGCGCTGCGCTTGGCGTTGGTGACTGAATCTGTCCCCGCCGCCTGAGCCAGGATCACATCACGCATCTGCACCTGACGCTGGGTCGCCCCCAGGCTGCCCACCCGAATGATGCGCTCAACCCCGAAGTCGTTGATCAGCTCATGACCATAGAGCACCATGGAGGGGATCCCCATGCCGTGGCCCATTACGGAAACCGGTTTACCCTGCCAGCTGCCGGTATAACCCAGCATATTGCGCACCGAAGTCACCTCACGGGCATCCTCGAGAAAGTGCTCGGCAATGTATTTGGCCCGCAAAGGATCGCCGGGCATGATAACTGTCTTGGAAAAATCGCCTTTGGCGGCGTTGATATGTGCTGTCATAAGCTGTTCCTCGGATAAAAACTGACCCGAGTCTACCGGCGGCGCCAAAAAAGCCTTGAGGACAAAAGTCCGCTTGCAGGGTATTTGTTTACCAAAATGCCACACTCCTCTCCGCCAACTACAGGGCCATTGTGAGGCAGGCACAGAGCCGAGTCGGCACTATAAACTTTGCAAACGGCGCCAGAGCTGCTTCAACCCCTTGTGATTGCTGCGCACCAGTTTCCAGCGTTCACAGGCATTGAAACGGGCATAGTCGGCAATGGCCCTGGCGAGTTCGGCCAGCAACACATCATCCAAAGGCCGATTGGCATACTCAGGCTCCAACACCAGGTTTTGCAACAGCAGACATTGGCGCGGCCGGTCGGCCTTGACATCGACCCGGCCGATAAACTGCTGGCGCCAGAGGATGGCCAGGCTGTAGTAGCCGTAGATTCGCTTTTCCTGCGGCAGGTACACTTCCAGTTGATAGTCAAAGCCAAACCATTGCTTTAAGCGGTTACGTTGAATAACCAGGTTATCGAAGGGATTAAGCAGCCAGACCCGCTCCGGGATCATGGGCGCCGCACTCAGCTCTGCCGGGCAGAAATACTGCTGACCATCGACCTTAAATTGCTGCAGTTCGCCGGCCTCCAGCCCCTGGGCCAACACCCGCTTGATAACCGGCCGCATGCCTTTACGCAGATAGGCAAACTGAGCCTCTGAGCCAAAACCGTTGGCATTGAGAAAGCGGTTCACCAGATACAGGCCAAACTCCTCATCGTCGGGCACCCGGGTATCTATGCCCGGCGGCAGTACTCGCTCAGCCAAATCATAAACCTTTTGAAACCGCTCGCGCCGCACCACCATTAACTCGCCGCGCATAAACAGCTGTTCCAGCGCCTTCTTGGCCGGTTTCCAGTCCCACCAACTGCCACGTTGATCACTTGGGTGTTCAAAATCACTGGCCTTGAGCGGCCCCTCGGCGCGCACTCTGGCAAGCACTTCCCGCATCAAGGGCTCGTCCGGTTCAAACCAGTGTTTATCCCCTTGGCTCAGTTGCCGTTTGCGTTGCAGGCTGTACCTGTAGTCACTCATAGGCAGATAGGCCGCGGCGTGAGCCCAGTACTCGAACACCTCTTTAGCGGCAATAGCCTGTTGCAGATGCTCGGGGTGATAACCTGGCAACCGGCTGTGCAGCACATGGTGATGGGCCCGCTCGACCACATTAATGGAATCTATCTGCACATAGCCCAGCTGACGGATCACGGCCGCCGCCGATGCCGCCGGTTGCAACAAGCCCTGGCGCTGCAGGTTGAGCCTGAGCCATTCATCGATGGTCAATGGTCCATACAAGGGTGTATCCATGGTGCCTGGCTCCCGATAGCCTTGGTTTAACGTGGCGCTATGATGACAGCTCAATGCCGCTGCCAATGCGAGTAATCAGTTTGCCCTTTTCATGGCTTTCGACGCAAATTTGCACTTCAGTTCACAAAAAAAACGGTTTTGTTCATGGCCGGAGTTGAATGGAAAGCCGGATTATGCGCATATAGCTGCAACCTTTATTAGAATCGACAATAACCAAGGTACATTATGAGCTCACCTTCCTCTGCACGCTGGCCGCGGCAGATCCCCTTTATCATTGCCAGTGAAGCCTGCGAGCGCTTCAGTTTTTACGGCATGCGCAATATTCTGACTCCCTTCCTGATGACCGCTCTGCTGCTGTCTGTGCCGGAAGAACTGCGTCAGGGCGAAGCCAAAGATGTGTTCCACTCCTTTGTGATCGGGGTGTATTTCTTCCCTCTCCTGGGGGGCTGGCTGGCCGACCGTTTCTTCGGTAAATACCACACCATTTTGTGGCTCAGCATAGTCTATGTGATTGGCCATGCCTTCCTGGCGATTTTCGAAACCAGCAAAACCGGCTTCTACTCGGGCCTGTTTCTGATAGCCCTGGGGTCGGGCGGCATCAAACCGCTGGTATCCTCTTTCATGGGCGATCAGTTCGATCAGAGCAATAAGTCGTTGGCGCAAAAAGCCTTCGACATGTTCTATTTCACCATCAACTTCGGCTCCTTCTTCGCCTCGCTGTCGATGCCGCTGCTGCTGAAATTCTTTGGCCCTTCAGTGGCCTTCGGTATCCCGGGGGTATTGATGTTTATCGCCACGGTATTTTTCTGGGGCGGCCGTAAACGTTATGTCCACCAGCAACCCGAGCCCAAAGATCCACACGGTTTCCTGCCGGTGCTCAAGAGCGCCATCTTCACTCCCGTACCCGGCAAGGCCAATACAGGTTTGCTGCTGAGTGCCATAGGCATACTGCTGGCGCTGTTTTCCCTCACCCAATACAACAGCCTGGGAGTGGTGACCGCCTTGTGTCTGGCAATGGTGCTCTTGATGGGTTTTGTCGGCATAGGCGCCTCCATGCAGCTTGAGCGAGCCCGCAATCAACACCCGCTCGAAGCAGTGGACGGTGTGCGCGCCGTATTCCGCATCTTAATCCTGTTTGCTCTGGTCACTCCCTTCTGGTCGCTGTTCGATCAAAAGGCTTCTACCTGGATTTTACAGGCCAACGACATGGTCAAGCCGGACTGGTTTGAGCCGGCCATGATGCAAGCACTCAACCCACTGCTGGTTATGCTGCTGATCCCCTTCAATAACTTTGTGCTCTACCCCATGCTGGAGCGCAGCGGCGTGCGCCTCAATGCCCTGCGTAAAATGGGCGCAGGTATCGCCTTCTCCGGCCTTTCCTGGATAGTGATAGGCAGCATTCAGCTGATGATGGATGGCGGCACCCCCATGTCCATCACCTGGCAAGTACTGCCTTATGCACTGCTGACTTTCGGTGAAGTACTGGTTTCTGCCACCGGATTGGAATTTGCCTACAGCCAGGCACCCAAGTCGATGAAAGGCAGCATCATGAGTTTCTGGACCCTCTCGGTCACTGTGGGCAATCTCTGGGTGCTATTGGCCAACGCCAGCGTCAAGAGCGATGCCGTGACCAATCAGATTGCCGAAACCGGCCTGAGTGTCACCGCCTTCCAGATGTTCTTCTTCGCCGGCTTCGCCCTGCTGGCCGCCTTGGTGTTTGCGCTCTACGCCCGCTCTTACACCATGCAGGATCATTATCGGGAAGTGGAACCGCAACAGGGTTAAGGCGTTTGCCGCCAACCTGAGCGGCAAAACCTCGTTGATTTAAAATCCCCAAAGACCCAACGTGAGTTGGGTCTTTTTCATTGCTGATGAAAAAAACCGCCGGAAACCAAGTTATTCCCTCCCCCGATAGCGGCGGCGCCAAGAACAACCTTTTACACAGACAATCCTGTGCCTGGGAAATAGGCGTACATCTGCAGCTAAATACGACACCGTTGGAGGAAGAATTGCACCGACTTCCCCCTCGGTGTCGCCGAAAGCCGTTGGCGCAAATAACGTGGCTGAGGCATGGATGCCGAAGCAGCGACAGTCGAATCAGGGATGAGCGTCTGAAGCGGTAGTGATTTGCGCCATTAGGCCGAGGGGCTTTCGACACCGTGCGGGGCGGCAGGGGAGATCCAAGAGGGGATTGCTGTTGATCCCCGCTTGGTCGGGTGTGGGGCGAAGCTCCACGACTTTAGGCCGCTGGCACAGCGGCTATCATGGCTTTAAGCCAAAACTCACCAATGAACTTGGTCTTAGCTGCCAACTAAGTTGCAGCCCATCACCTGCGGTGCGCTCTCGCACAGGCGCTCCTGTGACTCGGCGTGAATACGTCCCTGTAGCCTCGACGAAAACGTCCCTGTTTTCGACGGTCACAGTTCCACCTGTGCCTGGAATTAGGCGTACATATGCAGCTAAATACGACACCGTTGGAGGAAGAATTGCACCGACTTCCCCCTCGGTGTCGCCGAAAGTCGTTGGCGCAAATAACGTGGCTGAGGGCGAATGCTCGCCAGTGGCGAGTGTGTTTATGAGCGCGAGCCAAGGAAGGCGAGCTGGCCTTTATCCATGGAAGGATCTGGATGCCGAAGCCGCGCCAGTCGAATCAGGGGCGAGTGTCACCTAGCGACGAGCTAACGAGCGCGAAACAGGATGTTGAGCTGGGCCAGAGTCACATGGATGTGACTCTGAGCGTCTGGCGCGATAGCGAATTGGCATCATAAGCACAAGGGGTTTTCCGCTGCGTCGCGGGTCGCTGGGGGTTTGGAAAGGGGGCGAGTCGATACAGCCCCCTTTCCTCGGGTGTGGGGCGGCGAGTGTCGCGTAGCGACCGGCTACGAGCGAGAGCCAGGGATGGCGAACTGGCCCTTGTGCATGGATGCATTTGCTCCACGACCTTAGGCCGCTGGTACAGCGGCTATCACGGCTTCAGGCAAAAACACACCAATGACCTTGGGTTTAGCTGCTGGCTAAGCTGCTGCCCATCACCTGCGGTGCAGATGGACAGGAAGCCCATGGCAAGTGTGCCACTAGTATTCAGCTCCAACTTGCTCCTTCCGCAGCCGGGGAGTACCCTCTTTTGCAGCCAACCGTTTAAGCAGTATCGGGAATTGATCGCCATGCCAAAGGAAATATTTATACTACGCCACGGCCAGACTGAGTTTAATGCCGCCGGTAAGCTGCAGGGACACTGTAACTCACCGCTGACCGAACTCGGCAGGGCGCAGGCCAAGGCCTATGGTGTTGCCTTGCAACAACAGCTGCGGCAATCGGCAGGAAATCCTGAACAAGAATTTCAGTTGGTTTCCAGCCCGCTGGGAAGGGCCATGGAAACGGCGGCTCTGGTGGCAGAGGTGCTTTGCCGGGATCCCGGCGCCATTATCGCCGAGCCCAGGGTGATTGAATGCGGTTTAGGTGAATGGGAGCAGACCCGGGTCGCCGATATCCACGCCGCCAGACCCGAGCTTGCCGGGCGCAATGACTGGTATCTGCAGGGCCCGGGCGCAGAAACACTACCCCAGGTGCAACAGCGGCTGGCACATTGGCTGACCGATCCGGCAACCCCGGAGCGGGTGATCCTTGTGTCGCACGGCCTGACAGGGATTATCCTGCGCGCCCTGTTGCTGGGCCTGGATAACAAGGCACTTTGGCGTCAGGACAAACCTCAGGATGCCCTCTATCACTTTCACAGTGAGGCTCAGGAGAGACTCAAACGCATCTGTTGCTGACTCGCCAACCAGTCGAAGTGGCCCAACAAGGCCTGCAAATAGCGCTGCTCTTCCGCCGGGAGTTGCCCCTCAGCCGCGGCTATCTGTTGTAAATCGCTCAGCAGTTGCCTGACCAAAGGCTCGGTGCAATAGCCCTTCCACAGTCTCAGGGCGGCTTTTTTCGGCGAATGGCTGTAGCGCCGCAGCTGAATATCGACAAACCAGTCGGCCCGCTCCCGGGCACTGGGCATCAGCGTCATCACATACCAGTTCATCCTCTCCTCCTCAGGCGGATAACTTGATCCTGTCGCGGCCATCGCTCTTGGCCCGGTACAGGGCTGTGTCCGCCGCGCTGAGCATGGCCTCGGCCGTGCGGTACTGGCCATTGATCTCAGTGGCAATCCCCTGGCTGACACTGACACAAACCTCACGGCTCAGCCCCAATTTGACAAAGTCCAGGCTACGAATGGCCTCGGCTATCTGCTCGGCCACCACCCAGGCCATGGCGCTGTTGAATCCGGGCAACACCAGCGCGAACTCCTCACCGCCAAAACGCGCCGCCAAACACAGGGGCGATGGCAACGCCGCGGCTATGGTCTTGGCCATCAATTTCAGGCATTCGTCCCCCATCAGGTGACCATGCTGATCGTTGAACTGTTTGAAATGGTCGGCATCTATGATCAAGGTGCTGATGGGCTTGTGCTTATCGACGCACTGCTGCCACTGGCGTTCCAGTGTCTCGGTAAAGGTGCGGCGATTGGCCAGTCCGGTCAAATAGTCGGTCGCCGCCAAGGTAGACAGGCGTTTAATCTCATCCCTATGGCCGCTGAGATCATGCAAACCAATCACAAACAGCGGCAACAAGCCCTGAATAAAGGAAAGCGACAGATTCACCGGCAGCTCGACCCCATCGACACGTCTGAGCAATACCTCCCAGGGACCATGTTGCAGCGGTACCTGGCGACCGTATTGGCTGCTGAACATGCTGGCGTAGCGGCTACGGTAAGGGGCCGCCAACCAGGTATGCCAAAATTCACCGGTAAAGGTTTCGCTCTGGTCACCCAGCAGCTCGGCTGCCGGAGAGTTCACCGCCAGCACTTTGCCCTCACCATCGGCCAGCACCATAGGTTGCTGCATGCACTCAATCAGGGTCGCCAGAGCCTCGCTGTCACACTCACACTGACTAAAACCAGCTTCATTGCTGTAGGGGCCTGCCATGCTGTTCTCCCTCCCGACCTGCGGGTTGTTCAATTTCGACAGGGATAACTCTAGCGCGTACGTACAAGGCAAACCTTCTGATAAGCTTACGATGTAATTAATTGAAAAATATAGTTAATAATTTAGATCTTCGGCTGAGTAGAATAGTACTGACACGAAGTCACGGAGGGGAAATAGGTAAAACAAAACTCGAAGAAGGCAAATAAACTCCGGTCTTTAAAGACCGGAGAACTGATTCAGCTGTTAACTCAGTTGGTCGGTTTATTGATAACCTCCGGATCCGGGCTGGCCAGCAAGAGTGGCGATTCCTCACTGCTGAACAGGAATTGATACTTGCCTGTGCCTGGGTTGCGCATAGGGTCATACAGCTGCAGCGTCAGGCCATCGGCGCTGACCTCGACCCGATCGATATGACCATCGAAGGGATTGCTGAAGGCGGCACCGACAAATTTCAGCCCGGCCGGAGAATTATCCAGGTTCAACAGTTGGTAGGTGATCACCGCAGGTTCACTGACCACCACATCACCACTGCACTCCACGCCCTGCTGCGAATAGTGAAAGCCCGCCTGCCGGGCGCTATCCAGAGTAACACTCAGCACCACGGGCTCACTGACATCACAGTAAGGTAAACGCGGCCTCAACAATAGGCTGTCGATTTGGCTCAGTTGCGCCGCCTGGTCAAACTCGGCCATCCGTGACTGCCAGCCAAACAGCACCAGGATCCGATAGACTTCCGAAGCACTCAGTGGTTGTTGCAACAGCCGGCGATCCAGCTTCACCAACCCCTGCTCGTCAAACACCAAACTATTGATAAAGGCGGGTAAAGACTGCCCCAAGGACTCCAACGGCGAACGCTCGGCCAGCAAGAGTTGCAACTCGGCGTCACTCTTTACCGGTGCCATCGCCAGATCGATCTCGGCCTGAGTAGCGGCACTCAGTGCCAGGGGAAAACTTGCCAGCAACGCGCTGGCCATCAAAGCAATACGCATAACGACTCCATGTCAATTCGCTCCATATGCCTTATGTGGAGATGAAAAACTGATTGGGTAGCTCCGGGACAGAAGCCACCCAGGTTAATACAATCAAGCCGGATTGATATCTTTTGATCAAAGTAATTTAGGTCTATTAATGACCTGAGGATCCTGACTGGAAACCAGCAGAGTATTACTACTGTTGCTGAGGATCAGCCTAAAGCCTGTATCGCCTACCACAGAGTTGGTATCCATCAGTATCAACATGTCCGGGGCCTCGGCCTTGACTGCATCGATAATCCCGTCGAAGGGAGTATCGAAGGAAGCGCCGACAAAGGCCAGATCCATATCTGTCTTGTCTTGCAGCTTATAGATAATATGAGTGTTGGGTTCATCTACCACTACTGGGCCGTCCGGCTCATAGGCAAACTGAGGCACGCGGTTATCATCCAGAGTAATGGTGACAATGATATTTTTTACGGGTACAGACATAACTTTCATCCTTGTTGTACAGGTTACTGATAGCCATCCAGCTCAGGATAGCCACGGGCTTTTAACTCGGCAAAAAGCTGCCGAGCAGTTTTTTGGTCATCAAGACAATCTAACGATTTTAAGTAAGGCATAACAAACCCTGGTCTTTTATCTTTCTCGATAAAAGAACTCAGACGAGTAGCAACCTTCTGACAATACTCAGAAACCATAATGTCAGTTGGGTTTGATGCTTTTAAAAGGCTCGCCTTTAGTATTTCCCCATCCGATATTTTTACAAGGTATGAAACCTGTTCCGGATTTCTTTCAAATAGCTTTTCAAACGCTGAGATTGACTGAGTAACATAAACACTCGCGGCACCATAATTCCCATTTTTTTCAAGTTGTCTTGACGCCGCCAAGTAAAGCAATCCACTCAACTCTTGCCGGGATAGCTCAGTCAAAATGTTGTCCTGCCTTATCTCACTTTCAAGATCAACCAACTCCCGTTTGATGTCTGAGTACGAGGTATCTGTTTTTAACGCAAGCATATATATCTGAAGGTGGTAAGCATCCCTACGCCAAAGCATGTTTTCCGGGTCCTGTTTCAATGCCTGCTCTGCAACCTTAAAAGCAAAGGCTGCAGTCCGAAATGCCTCATCTTGTCTGTCAATGCGAGTCAGCAACTCCACATATACCCTCAAATTGGCGACCAGCCGCTCCGCCAAATAGGCCTCGGAAATCTGTTCATCCCCTCCCAGTTCAGCCAGGATTTGTTGATGAATGGTCAACGCCGCCAAGATATCCCCATCTGCACTGGCAGCACTGGCGAGCCAGGAGCGGGTATCGGCGACATCGGCCAAGAGCTGGGGATCATCCGGCGACTCGGCCAGCGCGATCAGCTTGAGCCGCAGCGACTCTTCAAAGCCCTGGCGCGCCTTGCTGAAGTCCTGCAGCTCCATCGATAAGGACCCCAGTGAATTGTGGGCGTAGGAGAGCTCCATCAGCGCTTCGCTGTTGTCCGGCGCCAGTCGGTACATGGCCAGACTGTGTTGCAGATAAGCCTCGAACCAGGGGCGGGTGCCCTGCCAATCGCTCTGGTCATACTTGAGTTGCCCAAGCCAAAAGGCATTGGCGCCAAGGGTCTTTAACAGCTCCAGCTGATCTGTACTGCCGGACAGCAGCGGCAAGAGTTTGTCTCTGGCGGCCAGCAGCGCCTTTTCCGCTTCATCCACCCGGCCACGGGAATAGGCCACCTCGCCCATGGCTTCCAGTGTCTGGCCATGGCGAAACAGCGCCGCCTCACTCAGGCTGCCGTCGGCCTCGCGAAAATAATCCAGCGCCTTGTTGCTGACACCATCGAGCAGATCCATCCGGCCTATGCTGCGCAGCTTGTCGGCAAAGTCGCCCACCATAAAGCCCAGCAAGTCTTCGGCCGCCAGGCGCTTGGCCTGCGCCTGCTGCTCGGCTTCAACGCTGCGATAACTCATGAATACCGAGATGAGGGTCAAGAGGCATAAAAGCATGAAAGTCGCGCCCTTGAGGCGCCGCTGACGCTGCCCTCTGGCGCTGGAGGCGGCAACATAGCTTTCGCTGACAGGATCCAGCTCCAGCAGGGGATCGTTTTTCAGCACCAGCGCTTCGGTCAGCGGCTTGCCCTGGGGCAGCAGAAAATCGCGGCTGCACTGCTGTTGTTGCCAGCGTCTGGCCTGATGGAACAGCCTGGCCTTGGCCGCCAGCCCTTCCCTGTGGCTATCTATCCAGTCTCTGGCCCTGGACCAACGTCTGAGCAAGGCTTCATGGGCTATGCTGAAACCGGGTTCGCTGTCCTCCAGATGGGAGACAAACAGCCGACTGTCGACCAAGGCCTGAACCAAGGCGCGCTCGGCATCCGTGGCCAATTCGGAATATCTGGCACTGCGACTGGTGACCGACTGCTCATCTTCCCTGAGGGTCACCAACAGCGACAGCACCCGCGGCAGGGCCGCCCTTTGCGAGCTCGACAAGGAGGCGATGGCATCTTCGGCGGCCTGGCCTATAGCCCCGGCCAGCCCACCCAGGCGGTGATATACCGCCAGTTGCAACTGGTTGTCGTCACTGCGCTGCAGATACAGGGCCTGCAGCATATACTGCAACATGGGCAAAGCATCCGGGTTACTGGCGGCCTCACGGCACAGCAGCTCATCCAAGCCCAGTGCCGATTCAGGGTCAAATTCCCAACTCAAGCCTGCGGCTGCGGCCGGCAAGCGTATCATCTGCAGCAGTTCCTGACGGCTGGGCGGCAAGAGATCGAAATGGGCGCCATTGCCCTTGCCCGCCATCAAGCTGGGGCTGGCAACCACCTGAGGGTAGAACTCATTGCGACAGGCGCTGAGCAGCAATACGGCTCCGGAACGCGCCAGGGTGTCGAGCAGCGCCAGCCCCTGCTCACGGGCGGCGACCGAGAAGCGCGGCGAAGACAGCAGCACTTCCAGACGGTCCACAAACAGGCCGAACCTGGGCTTCTCCCAACTTTGGGACGGCAGCGCCTGGCAGAGTTGGGCGCAGAGGCTGTCGATATCCTGTTCCAGTGCATGAGCCAGCGTTTCGGCGCTGTAGCCGGCCAATACCGGCGCATCGTCCAGCTCCCAATCGAGCATGGCGGCGGCCAATTCCAGCAGCAGTTGATCTTCGGCGACATCGGCCAAATCCAGTATCGAATAGCAGGCCAGGCCTATGCCGTGAAAGCCCTGAGGCGAAGCCAGATTGGGCAAAATGCCTGCGTTGATCAGCGATGACTTACCGCTGCCACTGGGGCCAAGCAGCAAGCAAAACCCGCGACCATGTTTAATCTGCCGGGCTATGCGTTCCAGTAAGGCGTTGATCTGTTCGCTGCGGCCGAAAAACACCCCGGCATAATCGGCGCTGAAGGGTTTTAACCCGGGAAATGGTGAGCCCAGGCTCCAGGCCAGCGAAGGCAAACTGGCTTCGTGGCCGATGGGGAAACGGACATCGGCTACAACTCGATAGCCGCGTTTGCGGATAGTTTCGATGAAAGAAGGATCGCCGGCCTTGTCATCCAGCGCCCGGCGCAGCTGATTGATGGTCTTGTGCAGCGGGTTATCGCCCGTGTCGCTGCCGGGCCAACAGGCATCCAGCAGCTCATCGCTGCTGACTACCTCGCCGCTGCGACGACACAGATACAGCAGCACATCCATGGCTTTGGGTTCCAACTGCCGCAGGCGCTTTCCCAGCCGCAAACTATTGCTGCCGGGATCGACCTGCCAATCACCCAAAAAGAAGCTGCTGTCGCTCATGGAACCTACCGCGATAAGAGATTGACCGCATCTTACCCGGTATACAAAGTTAACACCATGATAACAGCGTTAAATTTTACGTAATGAGCGTTAACTCAAATACTCAAACCCCAGAGCTCGAATGTCTCCCGGCACAGGGATTCGCGAAAATCCGGATGCGCTATGTCGATTAAGGCTCTGGCCCGCTCGCGGATACTGCGGCCCCTGAGGTTGGCACAACCATATTCGGTGGCAATATAGTGCACATGGGCCCGGGTAGTCACTACCCCGGCACCTGGGCTCAGCACAGGCGCGATACGGGAAACCGCGCCTTTGGCGGCCGTGCTCGGCAGGGCGATAACCGAGCGTCCGCCGGGAGAAAGACCGGCGCCGCGAATAAAGTCCATCTGCCCGCCTACCCCGGAATAGATTCGGGTGCCTATGGAGTCGGCGCACACCTGGCCGGAAATATCCACCTGCAGCGCCGAGTTGATGGCCATTACCTGCGGGTTGCGGCGGATAACCGAGGTGTCATTAACCTGCTCTATATCCAGAAACAGCACTTCGGGGTTGTCATCGACAAAGTCATAGAGGGCGCGACTGCCAAGCGCAAAACCTGTGACCAACTTCCCCGGATGCACCTTCTTGCGGCTGTTGTTAATCGCCCCGGAGCGATAGAGCGCCAGAATGCCGTCGGAAAACAGCTCGGTGTGGATCCCTAAGTTTCGTCTGTCTGCCAACTGCCCCAATACGGCATCCGGAATGGCACCTATGCCCATCTGCAAGCAATCGCCGTCTTCAACCAGAGAGGCCACATGCTTGCCGATAGCCTGGCTGATGGCATCGGCTCCGGCCATGGGGTGTTCAGGCAGAGGCGAACTCTGTTCATACACGGCGGCAAAGCGGTCATAGGGTACAAAGCTGTCGCCATGGGTGCGCGGCATTTGCGGGTTGATATGGGCTATGATCCGGCCGGCCACATCACAAGCGGCGCGGCTGGCTTCGACACTGATCCCCAGCGAACAGTTGCCATGACTGTCAGGCGGTGACACCTGTACCAGCGCCGTATCTATGGGTTGCTCGCCGGAGCGAAACAGCTTGGGCACCTCGGATAAAAAGACAGGCACATAATCCGCCTCACCACTGGCCAACAGGGCGCGGGTCGGGGCGCCGCCAAAGAAACAGCGATGGCGCAGATGCCCCTTGAGCTCAGGCACACTCAACGCCTCGGCTTCCTCGGTATGCAGTTGCAGCAAGGTCAGGTTCTGCCGCGTCATGGCATGCTGTGCCAGCGCCTCCAGCAAGACTCTGGGCGTAGCCCCCATAGAGTGGGTCCAGATGAATTCATCATTCCCTATCAGGGATACCGCTTCCAATGCACTGGAACAAACTCTTGGCGCCATGCTGCTTCCTTATTAGCTCGGTGATTTGCTCCTAACCCTAGCCAGTTGCTCTGTGAAGGGCAATCCCTTGTGGCCAGCCAAGGCCCCTTGCCGGTGGAAAGTGGGCGCTACGCCACACTGGGCCTCAAGCCACGTCCAATTTCACAAAAATGCCGCTGCGGCGGATAAGGCGTTTACCCTCAAGGTCTCAGTCGTTAGACTAGCCGGGCCCCAGGCTGCAGCTGCAGGTTCCACTGAGTAGCTGCGCCCGGGCAGGACTCAAGTTTCAAGGAAGTAGTATGTCTCAGTTCGACAAGACCCTCAGCGTCAGCCTCAATCCACAAGATCCCGCCAGCATAGCCCAAGCACTGCAGCAATACCGGCAACACCTGAACGACGGCAGCGCCTTTCGACTCGATGGCTCCTTGCTGTTCAATATCGAGTTCGTCAATCAGCAGCTGCGGCCGCTTAACCGTGACGATGCCGGTGCCAACCGCCCCTTGTTGGAACACGCCCTCGATACTGCCCGCCGGGATCACAGACTCAGCTTTTACACCGAACCAGTACTCTTTGCCGCAGCGCTGAACTTTCCCGAGCTATTGGACGAGCTCAAGGCCACTGCCGAGGCCATGGTGGCCTTCTCCCGCCGCCGCAATGACTCCAGCGATCTCTTTATCGATGACTACAACGTCTTCGGGGTGGAAGCCCTCTACATGCTGGCCAGGCAATATCCCGAGCTGAGCCATTATCTGGCCGCCTTTCTGGTGCCTTACTGGAACTTGGAAAGCTTCTACCAACCTGTGTTACTGCTGGGCAAACTGGTGGAGGAGTTCGGCTGGCGCCGCGAACTGATCCACGCCTATCTGCACTGCGACGGCGAGCAGAATCGCCGCTGCTTTTTCCAGACCACTGAGGGTGCTTCAGTCAACCTCAGCCTACTGGAACATTTTGCCGGGCATCCGGACGATTACCCCTGGTTTAAGGCGCAGCTGCTCAAGCGTCTCGAACAAACGCCACTGCTGGCCTATGCCAATGAACAACCGCTTGAACAAACCCAGCCGGTACTGGAGTTCTTCTACAGTCTGGGCGACTGGCCGGTAGAGGCTGACATTGACGACACTGAACTGTGGCGGGATCGGGTCAAGCAGCAATTGATCTTGGGTCGCCGGGTAGAGGATGAAGCGCTTTCCTTGCTGGAGCAGCTGAGCGAGCAGAGCCAACCTCTGGTAATAGTGGCAGAGGCCTGGCGGGAAGACGACCGTCATTGTCTATGGCAAACCGGGAAAGAGCAGGCTCTGGCAGAGGACGATGACTGGGATCAGTATGATAACGAGCCGGACTCTGACTATGCCGAGCTATTTTATGACCTGGAAGAGCCGGAAGACTATCTCAGGATTGGTGAGCTGGAAGAGCTGGATGCCGAAGTGGGAGAGGCGATGCTGAGTGCGCTGGCCGAACTGCCCAAGAGCCTTGGCGCCTGCGCCTATGCCGCCTATCGCCTGAACTGCCTGAACCGCCTGAACTCGCCCCACAGCTTAAGCCCGGAAGCCGACAAGGCCAACGAGACCGCGGCGCTGCTTCGCTGGCTGGCGCAGCAGCTGCCATTACAGTTTCAGCATCATATCTTCTATGAGGGCGGAGAGTACCAAAAGAAAAGGCGTGAACATCGCCTTCTCAAGAGCTGGCTCACGGATATAGAGACAGAGGGCGATGTTGCCAAGATGGCTCAAATTGCCTCTGAGATACTCTATACCTGTAAGGACGGAAAGCGTATTGCACTCTTGTGGTCCAATGCCAATAAAGGATTCCAAAACGGCTTGTTGGCGCTGTATTTCCTGCTCTGCGCCCCGGAGCTCGAAGCGCCGCAGTGGCAGGCCTTGAAAACCCTGGCACAAAGGCACTGGCAGCTATGGCTGACGCTGGATCCGCTACAACTGATTGAAAAAATTTATTATTGCTGGGCCGACTACGCCTTCTATCCCGCCATTGACGATGAGCATATCGAGGCCGAATTGCGGCAAAACCTGCTCAAGCTGGGTGTCAGCGAGGCGCAGCTCGATGCTCATACCCTGCTGACAGAACAACAGGTGGCTGCCTATCGCCCGGCCGATAAACGCTTCTGGCAAGGTTATATCACCAGGCTGAGCCGGTTTGCCGGAGCCGACCCAGAGGATGACAGCATGATAGGCCGCCGCCTCTGGCAGCAACAGCAGCAGTTGTTGCAAGCGCTGCACACAAGCCGCGAGCTGCCGAGGCTGAGCTTTTTTGGCCATCTCAAGGCCAACTTCCCCGAGACGCCTCTGCCACAGGCGTTTTTCGAACTGTTTGATCTTTGCCTGCGGCAAAGCTTCAGCAAATCATTTCCCGAAGAGCAGGCGCAAAACCTCTGCCGCCAACTCAAGGCTTATCTGACATCAGGCGAAGGGCTTGAGCCCTTGACGCCCCAAGCCACGGCCGAGTTGCAGGACTGGGCGCCTTGCCGCTCGGACGACCCCGCCGATGCGGCTGAGCTCAGTGACTTTGTCTGGCTGCTGCCTGAAGCGCAGGGGCGAGCTTTGGCCCTGTTTCTCGCAGGCCTTGGAACCCAAAGCCTGTATTGGCTTCACCGGCCGAGTGTGGAGATGGCCTATGTCAACCACCTCATTGCCGAGGGTGGTCTCTCGATGGCGCAGCGCTGGGAAGATCAAAGCGTAGGACACAAGCGTCACAGCGACTATGACACAGGGTTAGCCTTTCAGAGTGCCAAGGAAAACTGGGCCCTCTCCTGGCTCGACAGCATAGGCGTAGCGCCGCAAAGCACTGTCTATTTCGCCGTAAGCCAAGGCCGCGCCCCGGCGCCCTTCCTCAAACATTTAGCCGATGAGGGCCGACTGCCGGAGACCTCGCAGCTCTTGACCATAGACGAACGTGTACGCCTGCTGAAGTTGCTGGCGCAAGCCGGGGTTGACGCCGAGCTTTTCAGCTCCTTCCTGCAAGACGAGTCTGCCACGGTCCGGCAACTGGCCAAAGATTTGGCGCAAGGCTCTTAATAGCAGGCTCTTAAGGAAGGCATAGATAAAAAAGCAGTTGGGAACACCCCAATAAACAACTAATAACAGGATAACTGCCCGCGCCCTGGCTCACGGCGCGGTCGCCGGTTGTTTAACAGGAAGTGCCGCACAGGCAGCGACCGGCAAAAGCGTTAATTTAAAATCAAGGAAGCAATATGTCCCAGTTCGACAAAACCCTCAGCATTAGCCTCAAGCCACAAGATCCCGTTAGCATCTCCCAGGCGCTGCAGCAATACCGGCAACACCTGCACGATGGCAGCGCCTTTCGTCTTGAAGGCTCCCTGCTGTTCAATATCGAGTTTGTCAACGAGCAACAGCGGCCGCTCAGCAATGACGATGCCGGCGACAACCGCAACTTGCTGGTGCATGCACTCAGCGCCGCTCGAGCGCACCACACCTTTAAATATTGCACTGAAGCCGTGCTGTTTGCCGCAGCGCTGAACTTTCCCGAGCTATTGGACGAGCTCAAGGCCACTGCCGAGGCCATGGTGGCCTTCTCCCGCCGCCGCAATGACTTTAGCGATCTCTTTCTCGATGACTACAACGTCTTCGGGGTAGAAGCCCTCTACATGCTGGCCAGGCAATATCCCGAACTGAGTCATTATCTGGCCGCCTTTTTAGTGCCTTACTGGGATTTGGACAGCGGCTACACACCCGTGGAACTGCTGGGCAAACTGGTAGAGGAGTTCGGCTGGCGCCGCGAACTGATCAACGCCTATCTGCACTGTGATGGCGAACAGAGCCGCCGCTGTTTTTTCCAAACCGCCGAGGGTGATCCAGTCAACCCCAGCCTGCTGGAACACTTTACCGAGCATCCTGACGATTACGCCTGGTTTAAGGCGCAGCTGCTCAAACGTCTGGAGCAAACCCCGATGCTGGCCTATGCCGATGAACAAACGCTGGAAGAAACCCAGCCAATACTGGAATTCTTCTACAGCCTGGACGACTGGCCGGTAGAAGCGGAACTTGAAGACACTGAGCTGTGGCGGGATCAGGTCAAGCAGCAATTGATCTTGGGGCACAGGGTGGAAGATGAGGCGCTGGCGCTGCAGGATGCGCTCGGCTTTGAGCCCAAGGCACAGGTTGCCGAAGCCTGGCTGATGGACGACAGGCTCGCCCCCTGGCAGCAGGATAAAACCGATACCGGCAACGCCCAGGCAGAGCAGGAAAGTGGCAAGAGCTCCGGGCAAACTCAAGGCGACTGCCAACTACCCGGCTTGGAAGAGCTGCCTTTTTTCCTGCTTAGCCATACCTGCAAGCAAAGTGACTTCGCACAGTTGGATGCAGCCATTGCCGATCGTCTGCCGGCGGCACTGGACAAGTTGCCGACCCATCTGGGAGGCGTCGCCTATGCCGCCTATCGGCTCGGCCGCCCCGAGTGCACAGCGGCAGAAACCCAGGCTCTGCTTGGTTGGCTGGAGCAGCATTTCCTCACTGCCTATATGCGTGTCTTCAATCGGCATGGTGGCCGCTTCAATAATGATAATCCGCAGCATTTGACACTCAAGGCCTGGCTCACTGAGGCCAAGGAGCAGCAGGATGCTGACACTATGGCCGCCGTTGCCGAATCGCTACTCGGCAAGGATGGCGGAACCCGTGGAAGCCAGATAAGCCAGCATCAAGCGGCCTACTGGTTGTTTTTCCCGGACGATGGTTTCCAGCGCGGCCTGCTCAGCCTGTTTTTCCTGTTAAATAGCCAACTACCACAGGCCCACACCGAACTGCAGATCCTGGCCAAGCGCCACTGGCAACTGCTTTTGAAACTGGCGCCTATGGTGCTTATCAGCCGCATCAGTCAGTTTTACGCAAACTATGAAGGATATGCCGCCATAGATGATCCGCAGACAGAGCAGAGCCTGCATCAAAAGCTGCTGGTACTGGGAGTCAGCGAGGCGCAGCTGGATGCCCATACTTTGCTGCAAGACAGGCGTATCGCGCGCTATGCGCCGGCCAACGAGCGCTTCTGGCAACGTTACCTGGAGCGATTGGCAAGCTTTGCCGAAGGCGATCCCGAAGATAACAGCATGATAGGCCGCAGCCATTGGCTGGCTCAACAAAAGCTGTTGGATGCCCTCGGCTATTGCGATGAAACTGCCATGCTGGGGTTTATTGCCGATCTCAAGGCCTGTTTCCCGGAGCGCCCCTTGCCGCAGCAAGCCTTTGAGCTATTTAACCTCAGCCTGCAACGCGGCCTGGAGCAAAAACTCAAACCGGCAGCGGCGAAGACTGTCTATGATAAGTTACAGGCCTATTTGCAAAGCGGCGAAGGCCTGGAAAACCTGACACCACAAGCCTTGAAACTGCCGGTTCTACAAGGTTGGGATCCCTACAGCGATTATCGCGGCAAGGTTGGCGTGGCAGACTTTGTCTGGCTGTTGCCTACCGAGATGGGAGAGCGACTGGCACTGTTTCTCAGCGGTCTTGGGAAGCGAGGACTACACTGGTTGGGCTGCCCCAGTGTCAGGGAAGCCTATGTCAACCATTTGGTTGCCGAAGGCCATCTGAATATGGCCGAGCGTTGGCAGGATGAAGCGCTTGGGCACTCAAGCATCGGCGATGTCGATGTGAGCCTGCAGCTTGAAGCCGACAAGGAGTTCTGGGCGCTACTCTGGTTGGATAGGATAGGTGTGACGCCACAGGCCACTGTGTATTTTGCCATGCACGAAGGGCGGCAACCTGAGTCTTTCATTATTCACTTGGCCAGCCAGCAGCGGCTGCCGGATATGTCCAGGCTGTTGACCGCAGATGAGCGCAAACGCCTGCTGGAAATCATCGCCAAGTTTGATTGTCTGACCGAAGAAAACGCAGAGCCATTCAAGCAAGACGAGTCGAGCGTCGTCAAGCGTGTGCTGGGCAAGTTGTTTTAAGGCTAAAGAGGCGTTGCCGATCAGCGCGGCAACGCCTCTTTGAGATAGTTTCAGCTGCCTTTGAGTGAGCGCAGGAACAAACCTATGCCACCTGTCAGCAATACCAGGATCACCAAGAGATCAAAACTGCTCATGCTGCGCAGGCTAAAGTGAATGGTAGAGATCACCCCGAAGATCATCGCTGTGATAGAGCCAATCGCCAATAACCAGCCAAGAATATTCTTGCCGTTATAGAAAATCATCCCAACCCCCAGAATAAAGGGCACCAGGATCATACCACCTGTGATGCCCCACTGGCTGCCAAACGCGGGGACACCATACAAGCGGGTGCCCAGACCAAAGCTGCTGGATACCCTAATGGCGTTGAGCAGCATGTAACCACCACCACACATCATGATAAGGCCAATAAAAAATTGACCGACACCGCCGGAACTCCCTCCCGCTCCATTCATGTAAAACATCCTATATTCAATTGATTTATGCGGCGAAAATTCTAGCCGTTTTAGGCCCGGGCGGCAAACCGGGCCATAACGTTACGAGTCGCGGCCGTTGAGGCGTTCAATAATCTGCGCCTTGGCTTCTTCCTGCGCCTGCTGCGCTTCATCTTCCTGTTTCTGCCGCATCAAATCATTGAAGGTAATACGGGCAGCCTGAGCTTGCTCCGAGGCTTGCAGCTTACGTTCCTTCGCAGCCATGGCTTCATCTGTGAGGCGTTGCAGCTCGGCAAGTGACTCATCGGGCGCATCCCCCAACTCCAGGTGCGACTCACTGCGGCTCAAGGCTTCACGGCGCAGCTGCTTTTTCAGCTCCCAGATGGCATCCAGGGCTTCACGTTCGGCGTCGGCGGCTTCAATGGCGCTGTCCCGCAATTGCTCAAACTTGGCCAGCGCCTGGCCTTCACGGCTCCAGGGATCGACCTCAGGCAGATCCGAAATATTAATCACGGGATCCTCGTAACCATCCTGATGACTCAGGTCCAACATGGCCGCCTTGACCCCGGACATCATCAGCATCACGGCTATCACCAAGAGTGGCAAACCACCAACGATAGCCGCTGTCTGCAAGGTAGCGAGCCCACCCATAAACATCAGTACCGAAGGCATAAAAGACAGAGTAAAGGCCCAGAACAAGCGGTTCCAGCGCAGTGGTTCCTCGGTGACATTGTTTTGCACCACAGACGCCAGAATATAAGAGATGGAATCAAAGGTAGTGGCGGTAAAGATGATACACAGGAGGGTGAAAACAGCGATCACCAGATAGCTGAACGGCAACTGCTCCAATACGGCGAATATCGCCCTGGTCGCCCCTTGATCATTGAGGATCGCCACCACATCCAGCTCACCGGATAATTGCAACGACAAGCCGAAGTTACCCAAGATCATAAAGTACATGGCACAGCCCAGGGAGCCGAAGAAAATCGAGCCGGCCACCATCTGTTTGATGGTTCGACCGCGGGAGATCCGCGCCACAAAAAGTCCCATGCTGGGGGCAAACACCAACCACCAGGCCCAATAGAAGATGGTCCAGTCCTGAGGAAAATGGGTGTTCTCAAAGGTGCCCAAACCACCGAAAGGCTCGGCCCAGGTCGCCATGATAAAGAAGTTGCTCAGCATCCGCCCCAGAGAGTCCAGGCCGGTTTCCAGCATAAAGATGGTAGGGCCGGCAAACAGAATAAATGCCAGCAGCGCCAGCGCACCCCAGAAGTTGATATTACTCAGCACCTTAATGCCTTCATCCATCCCCTTGTAGGAGGAATAGGCAAACAGCGCTGTACACAAAAGTAATACGGCTATCTGACTGCCTGTGGTCGATGGCAAATCAAACAGGTAACTCAGGCCTTCGTTGATCAGTGGCGCCGCCAACCCCAGAGTGGTAGCCGCCCCGCCGAGCAGACCGAAGATAAACAATACATCGATAAACTTGCCGAGCTTACCGTGACTGCGGCCTTCACCTATGACAGGCATCAAGGCCGCCGACACCTTGAGCACTGGTTGCCTGCGAACATAAAAGAAGTAAGCGATGGGGATGGCCGGGATCAAATAAATGCTCCAGGCGATGGGCCCCCAGTGGAATATGCCGTAAGTGGCGGCCCAGCGTACGGCTTCTTCACTGCCGGCTTGAAGCTGGAACGGCGGGTGTTGATAGTAATAGGCCCACTCAATAGTCCCCCAATAGAGGATGCTGGCGCCTATACCGCCGCAAAACAGCATTGCCGCCCAGGAAGCTGTGGCAAACTCAGGTTTTTCATCGGCATCGCCGAGCTTGATCTGGCCGATATCCGAGAAGATGATATAAATCATGAAGAAGAATGCCGCCAAGCCGAGCGACAGGTAAGCAAAACCCAACTTATCCGTCATAAACGCCTTGGCAACGGCTATCCATTCGGCGCCTTCTGCAGGAAATAGAGCCAGCGGGATCACCACAGCAAGCAGCAAGCCCAGGGCGCCAAAGAAAGTGGTTTTATCTATGAGTTCGAAGTGTTTTTTCATATTTTTGCTCTTCTGTTCGTCCCCGTTCGGGAGCTGGGGCCGCGGCTGGGCCCATGCCGGATAAAATAGGCGCAAGTGGCCATTCAGTCGATTATCTTTATCCGGAAAACGTACGAAAAGTGACGTAAATCAATAGGATGTTACATGATGAGATGTTTGTGTCCAGCTTGTATGAATTGCTGAATCGCTCAGTCGTTGCTGATTAAAGCGCCTAAGACCATAAGGATTTATGCTCTTGATTGCAAGTTTGCCCAATTTGGGAGGTGTCATTCATAAAAGCAAAGGGGCCCACAGTCACAGGGGCCCCATACAGACAAAGTACCAACACCCGGCAGAATCCGGCTGTCAGTCTGCCGCTTCGCTACTGCTTCAGCTTCATCCAGGCGGCCTGGGTTTCACGACTGCTTCTTGGGTCCTTTGGCACCAGCCAAAGCAGCATCATATTCAGCAGTGAAGTCGAGAGCATAGCTCCCCAAAGCAGCATGAGAGAGAGTGTGATAAGGATATAACTGGCGTAGGAGTCCATAAAGGACAGGGCCAGACTGATCACCACACCACTCCCGGGTAATAACAGCAGAGTAATAAACAGCATCAAACATACCGTCTTGGCGACTGACCACCCCAGATTACGAGCCCTGCGACTGATAATCCTGTAGCCGAAATAGAGGCTGGGCAGTAACCAAAACATGATGAGCGTCCCTGTCCCCTGCCCTTCAAGCCGCAGCAGAGAGCGCAACGCAAAAGAAGGGGAACCGGAAGTTTGCACCATAAAGATTAGCCATCCGAGGAACAATCCGTTGCAGATCCCCAGTATCATGCTGCTGCGAAAGAAAGCCAACGCCGGCGTCTGACGATCGGGATCGCACCCCTTACGATGAGCCAGCAAAGGGTGTTCCGGTTCAACTTTTACCAAGGGAGGACGAAACAGGTAAATCAATAACTGCGCCACCAGCCAAACAACAGCGCAGCCCAAGGCAAACATCAAGCCAAGCCAAGGCATAGTCTTGTCAAACTGGATCATGCTCAGTAGCGTTGGATAAGAGAAGCCGAACAGGATGTTCACCAATGCCAGTGGCACACCGCCCAAATACCCGAACGCCCGTCGACCAATAGCAATATGCGCTGCCAGCAACCCCGCACCTATGCTGAGTTGTAGCCCAGTTGCCAAGATAGCCAACAGTGAAATAAAGAAGTCGACCTCTTGGATTGCCAGCAGCAGTGAAGGTGAGAACATGTACACCAGTTGCCACTGATAATGGATAGCCAGTATGGGCAGCAGCGCAATAAAATAGCGACTCCGGTCGCGGGCTTTTTCTGCCCCGCCAAACTCTGGCTGAACAAAGAGATCGCTAATCACCCTAGCCATGCTGTTGGCCGATTGTCTCAATCCCATTCCTCATCCTCCTCGGTATCAGAGTGCAAGCTCAAAAATGCTTGCCATTCAGGGCGGTCGCCATGGCGCAGACTCAATTGATACAAGGCATCGCCTTCACCACCAAAGAAGTTTTCATGATCAACATCCAGTGCATTGCCGTATTCGGTAATAAGAGGCAGGTACTGCACATCCTGTAATCCCAACTGCAAGGCACAACTGGCCAGCGGCGTCCCCCAGTTGGCGCCATCACATTGAACACAGCCGTCAAAACCGCGGCAAAACTGCTGCAGAATTTGCGCCATCAGCGGCAAGGCTTCGGCGTGACAGGCTGAACGTTGGAAAAAACTGGCCTCATCCCATTGCTGTTTGCCATCGGTAAACCTAAAGGCCAAGGTCTTGCCGTGCAACAGCTTGCTGCAATCCTGAGTCAGTGACTGCAGTTGCCGCAGCGCGTCGAGCTGGCCTTCGGTACTTTCGAGATCGGCAACCTTTATCAGCGTATGTCCAAAGCATTGCAGCGCCTGGCGCTGCGCCTCACTCAGCCTCCAGTTGTGCTGCCAGTGACAGGACTCCAGGGGTAACGGGATAGGGCTGCCTTGCCACTGTGCAGGCTCAGGGAAAGGGCAGCGCAGCAGTTCTTCGCGATCCGAGAAGATCAACTCTGTACCTACATGCAGCAGTTGCCCCTTTGCCAAGAGGGTCAAAGGCGGCGTTTGCGGATCCAATGCCAACCTGACCACCAAACCATCAGACCAACTCAGCCACAGCCCATCGGCCTGCCAGATAGAAGTATCCAACTGTTCGAGATGGAAAAGCGCATCCTCTTCGTCTTCACAAAGCCGCACAACTCCGGCCTCCGAGCGCTCACCATTGTCGAGATTGAGCCATTCAACCCCAATGACAACACCCGCATCTGTCTCTCGAATCACTGGGATGGCCGCCAGGGCTCGTTGCGGACAAACAGCAATCGCCCCAGGTTCAGGGTCCCATTCAAGCACTGAATCGTCCAGGGGAAATACTTTGAACTTCACTCCTTCGCCCTGGATATCAATGCGAACCATGTAGTGCAGTTCTTCGTCTTCATCTATGACATGCATAAGCAGGCTGTTGTCCGGCCCGGCATAAAGACGTTGATTGAGATTGGTGTTATTCAAACAAAAGTAAGGCCCATCCTCATCCAGATAGTCATAACCACCGCCAAAACAATCTTCATCATACAGCTGGGCTGAAATCTCGCTGACAGCGCCAACTTCAGGAATAAGAGGCAGGCGTTGCAAGGTTAAGTCCGTATCCTTGTCCATCTCATAAAACAGCACCAGCAAGGCATCACCATCACTGTTGACAACACCCTGGACACTACCAAATTTGCTTTGATAATCATGCAGTAAACGGCATTGCTGCTGCGCGGGATCGTACAGATAGAAAGCGCCAAATTGGTTGCCAAAAACACAGGCGCCATCCCGGGTTTGCCCTTTCAGGGTCACCAGTCCCTTGGATGAACTCAACTCGGCAGCCCAAAGCAGTTCGGTGCCACCTTCAGCGAACGGACGCATCTGTAATAGATGGAGAACCGGGCCACCTATATCAGACTTTACTTTCAGCAACCTGGGGCCCAATTCGCTGGCCCGGGCGTATCTCTCTGAATACGGGGCAAAATCCAAAATCTCAATCACAAAACAACCCTTTGTTATTTATGATAATTACCTTTGATTAATCATCATTTCATTCATAATCGTCTTCATCCAGACGGCTCATTTCATATGGCAAGCGGCGGGTAAAGTCCTCGCCATCAGGGGTATCGGCATACTTGCCGAGCAAGGTATCCAGATTGCCATCCTGTTGGAAAAACAGCTCATGATCGACATCGATACAGTTGAGGTATTGGGCCACCAGCGGCAGATATTGGCTGCCGGCCAATCCCAATTGCAACGCACAGTCGGCCAGCGCCGGCTTGCTGATATGTGGATCGCTGTAACAGTAATGGAGCCGCTCATTGGCAATGAATAGCCCCAGCAGACGCGCCATATAGTTCCGGCCTTCCAATTGGAGGGCCACAGCCTCAAAGAAGCGCGCCTCATCCCAGCTTTCGTCGGCATCATAAAAACCGAGGCGCAAGTCTTTACCCGACTTGAGCGATTCAAAATCTGTCAATGCCCGCAGCACCAGCTTGTCCAAGGCCTCAAGCCTCGCACTCGCTGACTGCAGATCCCTGACTTCGACTCGCGAAAAACCGAGCAAAGGGGGAACTGTATCCTGCACCTGGGCCTGGGCATGGAAGCTGCTCCATTCTGTCTGCTGTAATTGCACAGCAAAGCTCGCGTCCATGGCGGCGGGCGCTTGGTTCATCTGGCTGGCCAGATCCAAAGTGGGGTTGGGATTGACGTTGAGATTGACGCGCCACAGATAATGCCAGTCGGTCAGCAAAGCTCCCTTGCCGAGGAGCTTCATGCCCTCCTCGTCGTATAAGTCATCTTCGCCATCCGGGAGATACAGGGGTGAGCGCCACTGCCCGTCCAGAGAAACCTTGCGGGTCGCGCCGCCATGCCAGCCAAGCCAAAGCGCCGCTTCGTCATTGCAGTAGGCAATATCATCCAGCTGTAGCCAGAAACGCCCCTGGGCCTCTTGCCAGTCGAGATTGTCGACATCGGCCGGGGCCAACAGCATGTCGGCGTCATCGGCCAGTTGCTCACGGGTATATTGACGCACGCAAAAACGGCCTATCTCGCGGCCAAGGCGCAAGTCGATGCGCTGCAACTGATACGCCAGCGCCTCGGTTTCAGCATCGGCTACCCGGCTCAACTCCATGGCCGGCAGGGTAAGCTCACCACGCTCACTGTCCAGCGCCAGGGCACACTCCCAGAGCGCTTCATTCCCCGGCGGATTGGGCAGAGGCATGGCCGCCACCGGCAAGGGCTCGGAATAACGGCCCTGCCATTGAACTTGGTTAATGCTACTACCTACGAGGTTACTACCTACGGGGTCACTGCCCACGACAGCCATAGGGTCCAGCCGCAGCAAAAACTGCCTGGCCTGGGGCCGACGACGCCTACTGCGGTGACAATGCAGGATCAAACTGTTATCCGGCCCGGCATAGAGGCGATCGGTAAAACTCAGCCCCATGCTATCCGGCAGTCCGGTCTCATCGACCTCGGCCCAAGGGCTGCCCTGATTATCCACCTCATCATTCAGTTGGATGGCAGCCGAGGGCGAGAGGTCCCTGTCCTCCAACCAGTACCAGAGCGTTAAGTCATAACAGCAGCGCCGGTCATTTTCGCCCAGTGATGCCAGGGTTCGGCCATCACTCAATACCGCGACTTTGAGATATTCCATCCCGGTATGAGCCAAAAACTCCTGCTGCCGACGCGCCAGATCCACCAAATAGAGGCAGCCCTGCTGATCCCAGATAACGCAGCTCTGCTCACGCCCCGGCACCCCATGGAAACAGCCACTGACCTGCATAGTGCCCTCGGCCATGGGAAAGTCTGTGCTCCAGACGAGCCGATAACCCGAGCCCGTATCTGCCGCTTCATAGAGATACAGGCAAGGGCAGCCATTGTCCGCATCGATATAGATGAGTTTACCGTCGCCAACCGGCGAGCATGTGAATGACATATTTCCTCGTTCTTCAGATCATAGGGCTCTGGCTTTAAGCTGGGGCGACACACTTGAGACAGAGCCACACAAAGCGTGTTGTTGCATTGACCTCAGTCCAGATAAGCCCCATCCTCGAGGCGAAGCTCGGCAGGTAAGAGGTCGTAAAACTGCTTACCCTCCAGGGTATCGGCATACTTCTCCAGCAAGTCCTGCAAATGGCCGTCCTGCTGGAAAAACAACTCATGATCCAGATCGATACACTTAAGGTAGCGCGCCACCATAGGCAAAAATCGACTGTGACTCAAACCCAGTTGCAACGCACAATCTGCCAGCGCCGGCTTACCCAGTGCCGGGTCACTAAAGCAGTTGTGGCATGATTTGTCGCGTATGAATGAGAGCAGCAACTGCAACATCAGATTCCAGGCCGGCTCCTGAGTCACGACGGCTTTAAAGAATTGCGCTTCATCCCAGCTCTCATCGGCATCATAAAATCCAAAGCGCAGGTCTTGGCCTGATTTGAGAGATTCATAACCACGCAAGGCCTCGCTCATCAAGGTCGTCAGAGCCTCGAGTCTGGCACTCTCGGATTGCAGATTGTTGACCTCAATCCGTTTATATCCAAGTAGAGGGGGGATCTCCTGCGGTTCTGCAGTTGCACTATTTAAGCTGCGCCAGTATTCGCTGCTTGTAGCAATGTCGCAGCTCGCTTCCATGGCAGCCGGTTCAGTATCTGGCCGGCTGGCCGCATCCAAGGCTGGATTGGGGTTGAAACTCCACAGATACTCCCAGTCGGTCAGCAAAGCGCCACTGCCGAGCAGATTCATTTCATCGGCATGGTATAAATCACGCTTGCCATCGGGGAGATAAAGGGGCGAGCGCCACTGCCCGTCCAGAGAAACCTTGCGGGTCGCGCCGCCATGCCAGCAAAGCCAAAGCGCTGCTTCGTCGTTGCAGTAGGCGATATCATCCAGCTGTAGCCAGAAACGCCCCTGCGCCTTTTGCCAGGCCAAATTGTCTAAATCTGCCGGGCCCAACAGCATGTCGGCATCGCCGGCCAGTTGCTCGTGGGTATAATGACGCACACAAAAACGCCCTATCTCGCGGCCAAGGCGCAAGTCGATACGCTGCAACTGATACGCCAGCGCCTCGGTTTCAGTATCCTGTGCCCTGCTTAACGTCATTGCCGGCAGGATAAGCTCGCCGCGCTCATTATCCAGCGCCAGGGCACACTCCCAGAGTGCCTCGTTTCCTGGCGGAGTGGGCAGTGGCATGGCCGATAATTGCAAGAGTTCGGGATAACTTCCCTGCCATTGAACTTGGCTAAGATCACTGCCCACAACAGCCATGGGGTCCAGCCGCAGCAGGAATTGCCAAGCCTCCACCTCATCGCGCTCACTGCGGTGACAGTGCAAGATCAAACTGTTATCCGGCCCGGCAAAGAGGCGATCGGTAAAACTCAGCCCTACTCTGTCCGGCAGTCCGGTCTCGTCGACCTCGGCCCAAGGGCCGCCCTGATTATCCACCTCATGGTTGATACACTGAACGGCTGAGGGCACGGGAGCATTGCCATCCCGCCAGTGCCAGAGACAGACTTCGTAGCAATAGCTAGACTTATTTTCACCCAATAATGCCAGAGTTCGGCCATCACTCAATACCACGACTTTGAGGTTTGCTATCCCAGTTTCGGCGAGTAGTTGCTGCTGCCGTTGCGCCAGGTCCACCAAATAGAGGCAGCCTTGCTGATCCCAGATAACGCAGCTCTGCTCACGCCCGGGTACTCCCTGAAAACAGCCACTGACCTGCATAGTGCCCTCGGCCTTGGGAAAGTCTGTGCTCCAGACGAGCCGATAACCCGAGCCCGTATCTGCCGCTTCATAGAGATACAGGCAGGGGCAGCCATTGTCCGGGTCAATATAGATGAGTTTACCGTCGCCAACCGGCGAACTTGTGAATGACATACTTCCTTATCCTTTTCTCATAAATGACAGTTACTTATAGTCATCATCGTCGTCAAATTCGTCATCGTCGTCATAGTCGCCTTTCTCGGCCAGCTTAAACTCCGGGTCGTTATAGGGGCTTGGGACCGCCGCCAGGAAAGCCGCCAACTGTTGCGAGCCCTGATGTTCGGCAAAGATCACTTTCAAGGTGCGATTGATATGAAATGGATGCACAGGCAAGGCGCTGAGAACATTGAAATAGTCCGCGAGTTGCGGCAAAGCCTGCCTGTGCTGGCTGAGCGCCAAGGCTGCCTCGGCCAGCACAGGCTGCCCCTCGGCTCCCAGCAAACACCTGGCCTGGGGCAGACGGCAGTATGCCGCCAGGATGGCCGCAATCAACTCAGGCCCCTGCTCCAGACCCACGGCATAGTGGAAGAAGTCGTACTCGCTGTGCCGGTTCCCCAAACCATCGACAAAAGCAAACCAAAGCCTGCCAGGCTCAGTAACTGCACTATGAGTTATTTTCTGCTTCAAGCGGCCAAGCCAGCCGGCTCTGGTTGCTACAGGGGCTCTGGTTGTTACTGAGGCTAAGGGCGCTCCGCACGCCTCCCCCAGGCTCTGCTCCAATTTTGGGAGCACCGCCAGTAGCTGCTGCAAGAGTTGCAACCTGCCTTGATTTGATGTCAGATCGTCACAATAGAGAGTCACCCTGCCACTGGGGCAAGGCTCGGCCTGTAGTTGGCTGGGAATTTGCAGCGGCTTGGGTTGATAACTGCGGCAATTGAGCGGCAATTTTTGCTGTTCGGCGGCCAGCAGGCTCTGGGGCACAGCAGCTTGGGAATCGATGTCGACCGAGTAGTGACTGGGCTCATCGAGATCACCGAATGCCAACCAGAGCCGCCCTTGGTTAACCCCCTTAATCATGACCAGATCACCACCATAGTGGCTCAAGGGGCGCCACTGCCCCGCCGCATCTTGGCTGCCCAGTTGGTACAGAGGGGAAAGCCTCTCACCCTTCGGCGACACCTTTTGCATCACACCCCCTTTCCAGCCCAGCCAGAAGACTTGCTCCTGCTCGCAAAAATAGCTGCAAGTCAGGCTGTTGAGCAGTTGCTGCCATTCGTCGTTATCCTGATGGGATATCTCACCGGCGGCAATCCGCTCCAGCGCCTCCTGAACCGTTTCGGCATCATATTCATCACAGATATCGGCCATGGCCAGCAAGCGCACCCCGGCATCGATTTGACGGCCGAGATTCATATCTATCAGCTGCAACCTGGCTTCGTAACGCACAGGCTCGCCCTCGGTCTGATGACGGCTCACGCCATCGGCGGCCAGGGTAGTGATAAGGCCGTTGGCACGATTCTGGAACCAATAATCCTGCGGTGAAACCTGCACTGGAGCCGGTTTCCCCGGCAGAGGCTGTTCGGACCAGGTTTCGTTTGACGGGTCAAAATACACCAGTTGCTGAAAGCGGAAGCGATAACCGCCATGCTCATTGCGACCATAAAAGGCCACGCGTCCATCCCGGGTCAGAATCAGTGACTCAGGCTCGATTTCGGCACTCACAGGCCAATGCTGCACCGGCTCCATGGCCGCGAGATCGACCTTGAGCAAGCTGTGGCCGCGGCGCGCAGCGATGCCTACCCGCCCGACCACCCACAGGGTCTGTTTGTGGCTATCGAGCCAGGCCCCGGGGGTTCCGGAGATTTGTAAATCCAGCACCTGCTCACAACTGCACGCCTGATAATCGCAGACAAAAAGCAGTCCATTTTGGCCCAATGCCAGGAAGCGAGTGTCATCCAGCCATTGCAATAAGGCCAGCTCGCCATCCTCGGTTCCCGGCAACTCACATTGCCACAACAGGGTGTCGGCCTCATCAGCGCTCTGGATAACCTGAATAAGCTCAGGGCCGATAAAAAACAGCTTGGCCTGTTGCAGGCGGATATTGGTTCTTACATTGGCATTCATTGAGTTATTCCTGTGATTTGCAATCAGGCGGGGGAAATCGGCCAGGGCAAATCCTGGACAAAACGGCGATATTGGCGGCTCTTGAGCAGCCCCTGGCCGTGGCGCCGTTGAATAAGCGGCACTGAGTGCTGTTGATGGAAGGCGGCGCCTGGACCATCAGCCAGCATATTGAAGTAACGGGCCAACAAAGGCAGATAAGCTATGTCATCACCGGCCAGCGCCAGCACTGTGTCCGACAAGGCCGGCTTGTCGGCACCGCTGCGCAGACCTGCCGCATCGGGATAGGCCAGCAGCTTCTCAACGGCTTCGGCCAACAGCTCGGCGCCGCCCGGCACAACTATCAGCGCGGCCACAAACTGCGCCTCGGTCCATTCACTGCCATTTCTGTCATTAAAGCGCCACTCCAGGCGCTCACCCTTGGCGCTGTTTGGTAAGTCGGCCAGACGGCTGACCATCTCTTTGGCGCTGGCCAGCAAACACTCCCCCAGTTCCAGATAATCGGCCTCAATAATATTGAGCCCCGCCTCACCATGGGCCAGGCTCTGCTGCTCACTCATCACTAATTCAGGTTTAGGCCAGAAGTAACAGGGCAAACTCTGGCAATCGGCATCCCCTGGCAGCATGGGCGTGACAGTACTGGTATCCAGTGCATATATCTTGAACCCCACCAGCAGCAAGCGATTGGCCGTAGGTGAGGTCAATTGATAGTCATAGTGGTCAAAGGCTACCAGGGCAAAGGGATTGGCTTCGTCGCCGGGGAGTGGGCATTCGTTGGCGCGATAGCGAGGCGACAACGCCTTGAGGCGGAAGTGTTCCTCTGGTGCCAGATAGCCCTTAATCAGCTCGCCACTACGCAACCTCAGCCAAAAAGCGGCTTCATCCAGGGAAAGGCGGATACCACTCAGCCCGTCAGACAGGCTTTCGAGCGCGTCAGTCAGCTCTTCTTCATCACAGGCATCTTCACCGCTCCTGAGCGATTCAAGCAAAGTGGAAAAGTCATCCGGATCCAACAAGCCATCATGGCTGTCAAACCAAAACACCGGCTGTTGCCAAAGCACGTCAAGGGATTCGAGTGCCACCAGTTGCAACTGCAACCCAATGCGTGGACTGTCACCGCTCTCATCCAACAGACACTCAGAAACCGGCAATAAGGCCAACTGCCGCTCAGGGCAAAGGTGTATGCTCGAATAACGGCTAGCTTCAAGCTGCGGTTTGCCCTCAATCCGGTGAAATCGGCTCTGGCCATCGACCACATTGGTGCACCAGAAGCCATGCTCTCGCTGCGCCAGAGAGTCGCATTCACGCTCATAGAATAAAAAACAACCGTCTCGGCGCCGCACCATGGTGCTGCCAAGGCGGCGATCATCCAGATATTCAGGCAAGCAGATATCCTTAATAGGCCGCCAGTCGGCCAGCGACCAGCCCAGAAGACAGGGATATTCATCATCCCCTCTTGGCTGCTCGGCCACATACCAGAACTCGCCTCTGTCTTTATCCAGCCAACCATGACCATAGATGCCGACATTTGGCAGATTGACCATCAGCCGAGGCCCGGTTTCGATATCACCGGCATAGATCTGCCCGGAGCGGGTGGCGACCACAAATTCACTGTCGCTGTAGAAGGCGCTCAGCACCACTTCATCCTCGGCCTGGGGCAACTCATACTGCCAAAGCAATTGCTGACGGCCGTCAGCCAGCGGCGTCAACAGCTGCAACTGCGGGGCGCCGGCCTGCTTCGGGGAATGTAAAATCCATTTGGCAGCTGTCATTTGAGACTCCTGTTGTTAACAGTAAAGAGATAGCCGCGTCCGCAAATCGAAGTGGCATGATGAAATAGCCCCAAAGCACCCATCAAACATAAAAACAACTTGGCATGGCTAAGGGGGCTTGCCAGGTGCGTATGCAGAGCAAATAAAGGGGAAGGAAGCGTTTGGCCTAGATTAACCAGGAGCCTAATGGGAAACTGAACGACAATAGCAGTTTTCAAAACAATCCTTTTCGATGGCCTTAAGGCCTGGGCCCATCCAGGGCTCGCTTAAATTCAATTCGACCGCGATGATAAGCACAGTCAATACAGTCGAGGCGGCCGCCAGAGCATCCTTAAGATCCCTTGGCGGGAGGGTGGATTTTGACGATTCCAGCCATTGGAAACAAGTTAAAACGCCAACAAAGTGATATGAATCAATAAGAGAGAAAAAATTTACACCATAGTCAAAACCGACTAAACGGATAAAAAGCTCAGCTCACAGCGGCGAGAATGTCGGCGTGGCCAGGCGCGAGGAAACCAGAGCAACCGGGATATGCTGCTCCGGTGATGAAATAAGAACGGTTTCTGTGTCAGGCAAATCTGTCGTCGGAAAGAGTTTGCAACGGATCTTTGCCCTGTTCATACCAACCATCACGGGTATTTTGCACGCAATCAAATGCCTGAATATAAGGTTTGATATCTATGATGGGGGTGCCGTTGAGCATATCGATTCCCTTAACATGAATGCGGTTGCCCTCTAAACGATCAATCTCCAGTATCGACAGGCCTATGGGATTGGGGCGCTTGGGCGAACGGGTCGCAAACACACCGCGCAGTTGGTTATCGAGAAAAGGTTTAACCTTGAGCGCTCCCTGCTTGCATTGATGCAGATGAAACAGCACATAAACATGAGAAAAACCATCGAGGTCCGCCAGCCCTTCGGCATAGTCGGGATGGATCACCAAAACCCCTTGATTATCGGCGACCTTGCTGCCCTGAATCGGCATATTGGCCAGTTCTGTGTACTGGGTTTCGGCGTGGCCTATGGCGGTAAAGCTGACAACTTGCATAACAACTCCGTTGCAAATACAGAATTGCAGTCTACCTCAGCTTGGCAAAGGGGTCTTCAAAGCAACTCACATTCTTTATGGCAGGCTCAGCAAAGTCTCGCCATGAAAGTATTTCTGCCTCAGGCTCATCCCCTCCTCGGAGTTCAGCACCTTGTCCAGAGCAAGTTGGAATTGACTGACTAATTCAGTTGGCACCTTGGCACTGAAGGCATAGCAAAGGGGACTGTGATTGACCTTAATCAGAGGTTTCAGTATCTCAGGATCATAACCTTCTCGCATGAGGGTTTCGAGCAAGCTCAACCTATTAATGGATAACAGACGGACCCGACCATTGCTGAGCACCTTGATTGCCTGCTCCAAACTGTTGGTTCGCACCAGCATGGCCGAGTCAAAACCTTGGCTAAGAAGCAGTTGCTCCGCCGCATCCTCCCTGACGGTTGCCACCAGCATCTGCTTGGCATCATCCAACGTAGTCAGTGACAGACTGGATTGCTTGAGTGCGTATAGATTTTGCTCCGATTTGCCAATACCACAGACCCACTGAAACAGCGGCTCTCTGATTGGGGTGCGAGTAGTTGTAAACAGCACTACATCATCGCGACTCCCCAACATATAGTAGCCTCGGGCCCAAGGAAGCAACTCTATGGGCTGGGATTCTGTCGCCGTTTCTCGCCAGACGGCCCGCAGCAAATCGACCGAGAATCCGGCTACTTGGTCCTGTTCCTGACTGAAATTATAAGGCGGATACTCTTCTGTGAGATATCTAAGTTGACCAAGCCCCACAGCGGCCTGAACACTGTAACAATAGAGCAATAGCGGAAACAGCAAGCGCATAACTATCCCCCAGAAACAGAAACAGCAATACCAATACAAGTGTTATCAAAGACAACCCAATACACAAGCTCGAGCCTAACCAAGAGATAACTAAATGTTTAAAAAAATTTATACAACCAAAGCCGGAATTGAGAGCCAGACAAACATCAAACCTCATCAAGCCCCCTCTAAGCGCTAAAACTATTTTAAGCACCCCGAGCTCATAACGCCTAAAAACCTTTAAAAATAACGCCTTACTTCCTTAAAACGCAATTTGACCACCTATCAAGAATATGATTTTAAAGGTTTTATTTTTAGTAAAATTCCCGAGTGCCTATGTTAGCCTGCAGACGTTTTTATACCATTCAGCCAGGTGTTGCCCAACTCAGCCCCGGAGAAGCTCAAACGCGACACAGAAGTGGTATTAGTTAAAGGAAGTTGTATGGATTTTATCGATAAAGTTTTTCGGCCAGGATTTGAATGACGGCCGTTTTCGCCGCTGCCGCTTTTATCAGCCACTGCCAGCTAAGGGATGCCAGTTTCGAGGATTGCAGTTTCATTGAAAGCGGCGCCGTCGAAGAATGTCACTTCAGCTATACCGATCTACACGATGCCAGTTTCAATGCCTGCCACCTGTCTTTGGCCTACTTCAGCAGAACCAACTGCTTTTGCATAGCACTTAGAGAGTGTGATCTCAAGGATGCCAACTTTCACGGGCCCGTTTTTACAATCAAATCAACCATAAGATGTACTTCTGCTCGGCATTTATCTCAGGCTGCAACTTCACCTATGCCAATTTGAGTGGCCAATGCCAGGAAAAGAGCGAGCTGTTTGAAAACAACCGGAGCAATACCAACCTCAGCGGCGCTTCCTTTAAGGGGGCGGATTCAATCAAGGCATTTTCTCTTGTAACAGAGGGCAATGGGTTAATCTACGAAGTTGCGGCCTCAGCTTTTTCTATCTGGATAGGCTCATCCAAGAAGGGGCTATCCTTCCGCGGTAATCGGGATATTGGCCAGTTCCGTGTACTGGGTTTCGGCGTGCTCTATGGCGGTAAAGCTAACAACTTGCACAACAACTCCGTTGCAAATACAGAATTGCAGCCTACCTCAGCTTGGCAAAGGGGTCTTCAAAGCAACTCACATTCTTAGGGAAGTGCTTCTTGCAAAGGACTAAGGCCATTTACGGCTTACAGCCTTGCATCCAGACTTATAAGCCGACGCAGAGCACACATGGGATTTGTTCGCACCTTCTTTATGGCAGGCTCAGTAAGGTCTCGCCGTGAAAGTACTGTTTTCTGAGGCTTATGCCCTCTTCAGAGTTCAACACCTGATCCAGGTTAGCTTGAAAGCGCATTACCAGTTCAGGCGGCACCTTGGCACTGAAGGCAAAGCACAAGGGCCTGTGACTCACCTTAACCAAGGGCTGCATTATCTCGGGGTCGTAGCCCCCGTGTCTCAGAGTGCTGAGTAAGGTTAACCTATTGCTGGACAGCAAGCTGGCCCGGCCGCTGTTGAGCACCTTGATTGCCTGCTCCAGGCTACTGGTACGTACCAAAAAAGCCGGATCGAAACCCTGGCTCAGCAGTAACTGCTCGCCGACATCTTCCCTGACGGTTGCCACCAGCAAATGCTTGGCATCCTCCAACCTGGTCAGCGCAGGCGCTGAGCGTTTGAGCGCATAGAGATTCAGCTCCAGGGTGCCAAGGCTGCAGGCCCATTGAAACAGTGGCTCCCTCACCTGAGTGCGGGTTGTGGAAAACAGCACCACGTTATCGCGACTCCCCAACATATAGTAACCACGGGCCCAGGGCAGAAGCTCTATGGTCTGGGGCTCTGTACCTGTCAGCCGCCAAACGGCCCGCAGCACATCGGTGGCAAATCCGGATACTTCCCCATTATCCAGGCTGAAGTTATAGGGTGGATACTCTTCCGTGAGATATCTGAGTTGACCAAGCCCCACGGCAGCCTGAACGCTGCAACAATAGAGCAATAGCGGAAACAGCAAGCGCATAACTATCCCCCGAGACAACAGTATCTATTAAGTGTTGTCAAAGGCGGCCCAATATACAAACTCGGGTTACAATGCTTAGTAAGCTGTTGTATTCATATGTTTTTAAACAAAACCATTCGAAACGAGAGTCCTCGCATCCAGCAAGCCACGTCAGCAGCCCGTAAAGGACTTGAATTATTTTTCACGACGCCTTGAGCATGGAACACGCTTAAAGGCTCTCAAAATGTCGATTTACCCCCTTAAAATCGCGATTTAAGCACTTCTCAAAACCATGATTTTGAAGGTTTTATTTTTAGTGATATTCCAGAGTACCGATGTTAGCCTGCAAAGGTTTTTGGGAAGGCGCTAACAAAACCCATGCTTGCCTGCATAGGCAGAGCTAGCAAAGAGAGTTAGCGCCCTCCCTGGTTAAAGGAAGCCGTATGGATATTATTGATAAAGTTTTTCAGCAAGAGGATTTCTCACGCCAGGATTTGAGTGACAGCCGTTTTCGCCGCTGCCGCTTTTATCAGTGTGACTTCAGCCATTGCCAGCTAAGGGATGCCAGTTTCGAGGATTGCAGTTTCATTGAAAGCGGCGCCGTCGAAGGGTGCCACTTCAGCTATGCCGATCTGCGCGATGCCAGTTTCAAGGCCTGCCGCCTGTCTTTGGCCAATTTCAGCGGTGCCAACTGCTTTGGCATAGAGTTCAGGGAGTGCGATCTCAAGGGCGCCAATTTTTCCCGGGCCCGTTTTTACAATCAAATCAGCCATAAGATGTACTTCTGCTCGGCTTATATCTCAGGCTGCAACCTGGCCTATGCCAATTTGAGCGGCCAATGCCTGGAAAAGTGCGAGCTGTTTGAAAACAACTGGAGCAATGCCAACCTCAGCGGCGCTTCCTTGATGGGCTCCGACCTCAGCCGCGGCACCTTCTCCCGCGACTGCTGGCAACAGGTAAACCTGCGGGGCTGTGACCTGACCTTTGCCGATCTGGATGGGCTCGATCCCAGACGGGTCAACCTCGAAGGAGTCAAGATCTGTGCCTGGCAGCAGGAGCAACTGCTGGAACCCTTGGGAGTCATAGTGCTGCCGGATTAGTTCAAAGGCAGACTCAAGCGACAAGCGGGCAAATATCACTTGAGTTCCCGCTTGCAACAGGGCAGATTCAGCTATGGCAGAGCATAACCGCCGAAATGCCGTTTTCTCTGCTGTCGCAGCCGGCGTTATACCTTCCCTTCAAAGGAGGCATTATGAAGACTCAACTGCAAGCTGAACTGGCCCAGGTCAAGCGCTCTTTGGTAATCACTCAACTGCTTGGGGCCCCCGGCATGTTGCTCATAGGCCTGGCACTCTATGGCCTGGTTGTCGCCGAAGGTGATGCCTTCGCCCCGGCGCTCAATAACCCCATCAACTGCTATCTGCTGATCGCTATAGGCTCGGCCATCGCCCTCTGGGAAGCGTTGAAGGTCATTAAGCTCTCCAAAAAACAAACGCAGATCCGCAAACAGTTGGACAAACTTAACTAAGCCTCAATACCGGCAGGCTACCAAGAGCCCGCCCTCAGGAGAGAAAAGCCCATGGAACTGGAAATCCAAGTCACTTTTCGCACTGGAGACAGCATAAGAACCCGGCGTTACAAGAGTGAGCAAGGTGCGCTGCGCGGCATTTGGAAATGGCTCAGCAAGCATCAGGACAAGGCCGATATTCAGGCCAGCTTCTTTTCCCCCGAACTCGGCCACCGCGCCTTTGAGCATCCGGAGCAGCTCAGCGAGTTCGAGCCCAAGACCATAGATAACTTTTATCAATCCAGGGCCTGGCTGGCACTCAGATATCAGGTGCTGCAAACTCACGAACACAAATGTGTAGAGTGCAATCGCACTAAAGCCGAACACAATATAGTGCTGCATGTTGACCATATTTTGCCCCGCAGCAAGTACCCGCACAAAGCACTGGACATTAATAACATGCAAATACTTTGTGAGGATTGCAATCTGGGTAAGTTGGATAAATGATCACTATGACTTGTCGCCCTATTTAGGGTGAGGTATTCTGTAACCTGTTTGTAAAGATTGACTCAAGGAAGAGGGGCGGCCAAGGCTGTTGCAACAGGGACACCTCACAAAAATCAAACCTTTCCTTTATATGTCAATTGTTTGACTCGACTCAAAAAATTTTGATCTCAAACTGTTAGAGTCGCGGTTTAATTTATTATTCGCTTCTGCCGAGCCTGTGCCCTTGACACTGCTGTTGGCCGGAACTGTACCCCAGACCAGCGGCGCTTCGAGAGAATGCCACAGGGCGATCACAAGCCAGCACGGAAGTAGAACACCGAAAAAAACGGAAGTTAGCTCATGAAGAATATAATAATCGCTATCGTTTTGACCGGCCTGATGGCCTGCAGTACTACCCCCAACACCATAGTCTTCGACGGCAGCAGTGCAGAGTCGACCCAACAGGATGTCATCAGACTCATGGCGCAGCTGAACTCCCATGACAAGCAGGAATTTGTCATGGCCTTGTTGGCAATCCAACTGGCCGAGTTCGACACCCCATTGGCAGCGCTGAACCACTCGGATCGCAACGGCCAGATGGACTTCGGCCTGATAGGGCAAAAGATTAATGGTCTGGACTTTGAACAAGTGCTTGAACTGGCACACAGCAAAAGTGACAAGGCCAAGCCCCGCCAACCGCTGCCTTAACCCGGCAAGAGAAAGTTCTATCTCGGCTTCTTGGTGTGGTTTCAGATCATGGCGTTAAATCATGACTTTAAATCATAGCCTGAAACAATAACCTCTTTCTGCGGTCGGCTGCCCCGGCCGCAATCCCAAGCTGGCGCACTTGCCATAGGGCTCGGCGGCAAATAAAGTTAAGTGATTGAATTTATATTTGCCTTATGGTGGCAAACTGATTACCATGCGCCCGCATCGCTCACCATTCATTCACTGTAGAGGAGAAAACATCATGCAAAACACATCAACCTCCTTTGCAGGTCTTGTCCGCTAAATAGCAGAAAGCTATCCACTGATTTCATAGCTTTCAAGTAAAGCTATCGCTTCGGTCAACTGGCCTGCCAATACGTTTATCGTTTAAATCCTGTTTAAAGGAATTGGTCTATGGGCAGATCCGTCCAAAAACTTACTGAAAGCGTCAGCCTGATTGCATCCAAAGAAACCTGGGTAGAAGGGCTGGCAATACAACAACTGATAAAAACCTCTGAATTGGACTGTATGCAGCACGTGGCAGGAATGCCGGATCTGCACCCCGGCAGAGGCTATCCCATTGGTGCGGCGTTTTTTGCCGTCAACAGAATCTATCCTGCCTTGGTCGGCAACGACATTGGCTGCGGCATGTCACTGTGGCAGAGCTCGCTGAAGCTATCCAAGGTCAAGCTGGATAAGATGGCGAACAAGTTCAAACAGATAGAACAGCCTCTGGATGAAACCTGGGCGCAAACAATTGCCGAGCGCAAGCGGGAAAAAGGCATAGCGATCACAGGCTTTGACCAGGCGCTTGGCACCATAGGCGCCGGGAACCATTTTGCCGAGTTTCAGGCGATAGAAACTGTCTATGACCAGGCGGCGCTGCAAGAGCTGGGGCTGGACAGCCACTATATGCAACTGCTGGTGCATTCCGGCTCCAGAGGCCTGGGGCAGGCCATTTTGCAGGAACATATCCGCCGCCACAGCCACCAAGGCCTGAGTCCGGAAGATAGCGAGTTCAGCGACTATCTGGCCAAACACGATGAGGCGCTACGCTGGGCCGAATTGAACCGCGAGCTGATAGCCTGTCGCTTCCTGGAAGCGATCAACAGCTCTGGCAGCTTGGTGTTGGATGTGAACCACAATCTGGTATCCCCCAAGTGCATAAACGGAACCCAAGGCTGGCTGCATCGAAAAGGCGCCACCCCGAGCGATAAGGGTTATGTGGTGATCCCGGGATCCCGCGGCGACTACAGCTATCTGGTGAAACCCTGCGCTGCTGCGGGCAACGCTGCCGATATCAGCCTGTTTTCCCTGGCTCATGGTGCCGGGAGGAAATGGCAGCGCGGCGAGTGTCAGGGCCGTCTGGCGCACAAGTTCAGCCGTGAAGATCTCTACCTCACCGCCCTGGGAAGCCGGGTGATCTGCGGTAACAAGACACTGCTGTATGACGAAGCGCCCCAGGCCTACAAAAAATGTGCGACTGTGGTTGGCGATATGGTCGATGCCGGTTTGATTGAGGTTGTTGCCAGGCTGCGCCCTGTGCTGACCTTCAAAACCAACGGGGAGTGCTGCTGATGATACTACTGCAACTATCGGCCGGAACCGGCCCGATTGAATGCTGCCGCGCCGTGGCCCTGGCGGTGCAAACCATAGAGCGGGAGTGTCAGGCGCAAGGCATAGGCTGCGAGTTGTTGGAGGTGACTCAGGCAAACGCTAAAACCGGCGTCGCCTGCTTCAAGTCGGCCTTGCTGCAACTCAGTGCCAATGACGAAGCCAGGGCCAAGCACTTGGCGCTGTCTTGGCAGGGAGCCATGCTCTGGAGCTGCCAAAGCCGCTTCAGGCCCGGGCACAAACGCAAAAACTGGTTCTTCAGCGGCCAGATGTTTGAGGTCAATGACAAGACTCTGGATAAGCAAATCCACTTTCAGGCCTGCCGCGCCTCGGGCGCCGGAGGGCAACACGTGAACACCACAGACTCGGCCATCCGCGCGACCCATATTGCCAGCGGCCTGTCGGTGCGGGTTGAAACCGAGCGCAGCCAACATGCCAACAAACGCCTGGCAACTGCCTTGCTGTTTCAAAAGCTGGAGGCGATGAAGCAAGAGCAAATGAACCGGGAAGAGCAACAGCGTTGGCAACAACACTGGGAACTGCAGCGGGGCAATCCGCGAAGAAGCTTTAAAGGCGAAAAGTTTATTCCGCTCGACTAAAGCTTAGGTAAAGGAACAGGCCGGGAGCCGGGATTGGCGCTCGGGCCTGCTTCCTATCTGTCACTGCGGCTCACTCAGCTGGGTCTATCAGTTACGCCACCTTGAGCAAATCCATATTCTTGGCCAATGCCTGCATTCGCGGCGCCACGATTTCAAGGGTAAACAGCGCCGCCTTCTGACGGGCCTGATGGCGCTGGCTCGGCTCCAGCATGGCCTCAATATTGCGGCTGCGCGCCACGGCAACATCAGATTCGGAGCACTGGCTGGCAACACGGGCCCAAACATAGGCCTCGGCCAAATCGCCTCTGGCAGCATACAGCATGGACAAACGATACTGGGCAGCGGGCTCACCTTGTCTGGCCGCCATCAGATAACTGTCGATGGCGGCCTCGGTATCGGCCGCTATGCCTATGCCATGCTCCAAACAGTAGCCCAGATTCAAGGCCGCCAGCTTATCCCCATGTTCAAGCCCCTGCCGAAAGCAGGCGACAGCCTCGGCAAAGCGCTGCTGCTCGGGAAGGTCAATCGGCCAATCTTCGCCATTGGCGGGTTCTCGCAGCAACATCAGCCCGCGGGCGGTAATGGCGTTGGCAATGCCGCCCTGCTCCGCCGCGGTAAACAACTCAAGCGCCGAGCGGTATTCGGGTTTACCTCCCAGCCCCATCAGCTGCATCATCCCCAGATAATAGGCCGCCGCCGGGTCCTGCTGTTTCTGCCAGGCCCTAAGACACCAACGCTTGGCACTGCCCACAGTCAATCCCACAGGTGTTACCCCGATACGGCTGAGGTTATGTTGAAACCAGGCCTCGAGTGGCGTCAACCCTTGCCAAGCCTCAAGCAAACGCCGATAGTGCCGTGGTTCGCCTTCTGCATAAATTGCCGCACTGGGCGCATCCCAGTAGGTAAACAAGCGCTCGCTGCCCTGCTTATCCAACCAGCCCTGCATCATGGTCGGCTTACGCCGCGTTTCAACCAGCCACATAACACCCAGGGTCAGCGCCAGCAGCACCACAATAAACAAAATCGGGCCAAGCTCTTGATCCATGTTTTGTATCCCTACCGTCATCAGCCAAACAGTTTCGATGAAACCATTTAGAAGCTATTTTTAAAGTTCCATCTCATTGATTTGGGGGGCAATATCCAAATAGCGCTCACACCTTGCCAATAACTGTGCTTTGTAGCTCGCCACAAACGCCTGCTCATCGTTATCCAATCCATTGAGCATTGCGATAACACCGTCTATTTCTTGGCTTATTCTGGTCGCCATTCTGGTTAGGCTGTTGCTCACCAAGGCTCTGGGTAACCCTATATCCTCGCTGAACGCGGCCAATTGATAGGCGTAGATCTTGTCTGGGTCGAATTCATCATCAATCGCCATCGCCAGCTCTTGCTCAAATTCTTCATACAAGGCCACGCAAACCAAGTCATACCAAGGCGTAGGCACCATACCTGTCGGTGTCATGAAGAAGGAGTAGTTTTTACCATGAGCATCGGCGTTGCCACTCAGTAGATTAAACAGCGTCCACTGCAGCATATCCTGTTTGGCCGCCGCCGGATTAGCGCATTGCTCCGCAAGAGCAAACAGCCTGGGCAGGCTAACACCTTCGCGAATATCTCTGACATCACGGCCATTACCAAAATTTCGTTCGTATTTCTTATTCACACTAAAGCCAAGGGCTTGGCAGCTATCGATAATATGCCTTCTCAGCACCCGCTGTTCAGCGGGCAAATAGCGACGATCAAAGCGTTCGACACACAATGATTTGTGCCGGCCAAAATGGCGGATCTCAACATTCGCGACATTCATGGCTATCGCCTTCGCCAAACGCATAGTGAGAAACTCGTTGATGACTAAATGCCGCTGCTTTTCGAACTTCAAGATATGGGTCGATGATAAGGCGCCTTCACCGAAACCAAATTGCTTACCGTTGTAGAACAGATTCAGTTTCGACTGTACCCCGGCTACCGACAGCCTGGGCTTGCCATCCCACACCTCCATTGGCCAGAGCTCAGGATCTTCCAGGCGCAAAATGATTTCATCATCACTGATTTCTCGAAATGCCGTCTGTGGCAGTTCAGTCCCCTTGAGAGAAAAGGCAACGGCACCGGCAGTATCCAAGCCAATGGCTCGGATAAGGGCAAAGGTATTGCCCCTGGATACACCGAGAGATTCGATGAGGTAATCCAAGCCCCTGTTTTCAGGCAACAGGTTGCCGAGAAACATGGCGATCTGTGTGCTGCTTCCTGTGCCATCCAAAGGGATCATGGGTGATATGGGAAAGCCGTTTTGCTGCCAATCTTGGCTGTAACTGACGGCAAAACTCTCGGTGGCGGGATCGAATGACAACTCACCTATGATTCGATCACCAAGATGCATATCCAAGACAAGGTTTGCTGCTCCACTCATATCTAGTACCACCCGGTCGAATCAACATCAGGCTTGGGCTGCGCCAGCAGACTGATCCCCAAACCATCGAGTATCTTGAAGACAGTAGAGATGTAGACATCTTCACCCTTCTCGACCCGGATGAAGGTTTTCTTGGTGACACCACAAAGCATTGCCGCCACATCCAGAGTGAGTGCAGCTTCTTTTCTACGGGCCTTAATTAAAGCGCCCAATGAATGTGGAGTTAATGGGGAGACCATAAGATAGACTCAAAGTATACTTTGCTACACTTTAGCCGTGTTTTAGGGGTGACTCAATATAAAAGTGTACCAACATACACTTTTATACTTTTGGAGACTCGATACAACGAAAAAGTGTACTCAAATACACTTTTTCATCCATTCAAGCCGAAAATGCCTTAAAAGTGTAGTTTGTTACACTTTTAAGGCGCTGAAATCACCTTGTTAGCTACTGTGGGAACAGACCGGCGATACCGGCGATAATGGCTGCGGGCAGGATTGCCACCACAGCAAGCACAGCAACGGCGCTGCCGAGGCAGCCGGAAAGCTGGCTCTGCCTGGCCTTAAGCTCAGCCTCTTGTATCGGCCCAAAGGCCTGCTCAGCCGCCTGAATTCTTTGCTGCAACTGCCGCTCGGCAGCAAGGGCCATCTCTTTGGTGTCACAGGGCTGCTTTTCAGTGACCAGGGCCAACTCGCCCTTGAAAGCATGGCCGGTAAAGCGATAGTTGCCTTCAGAGAAGGTCTTCTTTTCAAACTCGAGCCCGAGCACGGCATTACAGCCACACTGCTTAGCCAGTTCTTCTATATACTGGCGCCCCTTGGCCGGATCTTTGAAAAAACGGGTCGGAATAGGCAAGCGCAACGCGGCATCACCATGCTTGGGATTGCTACCCTTGGAGGTGAAGAAATTCAGTAGTCGTTCTCTTATATAGACCTCAGGAATACGGACCTGCTTGGCAGACAATCCCTTTGGGGTTGGCGTAGGGTCAAACTCGACCACCACATTCTTAGGGAAGGTGCGAACAAGTCCCATGTGTGCTCTGCGTCGGCTTACGGGCTTGGATGCAAGGCGTGGTTCGCCGCAAATGGCCCTAGTCCTTTGCAAGAAGCACAACACAGCAGGCAGGCCTGTA